>CAYGKL010000098.1:0-13049 GCA_964350505.1 uncultured Roseivirgaceae bacterium
AGGTTTGAGGCAGCCAATAAAGGCACTATTTTCCTTGATGAAATTGGAAATCTGTCTCTGCCGATGCAATCCAAATTACTCAGTGTGTTACAGCGAAGAACTGTCATTAGAGTAGGAGAAAATAAGGAAAGGCCAATTGATGTAAGAGTAATAGCAGCTACCAACATGAATCTAGAGGCAATGGTAGAGGATGGGACATTTAGAGAAGACCTGCTTTACAGGTTGAATACTATTGAGGTTGATCTACCTGCACTTCGAGAAAGGCATGGTGACCTAGAATTACTCGCAAATCACTTTTTAAAAGAGTTTTCAAGCAAATACGGAAAGGGTAAAATAAAACTTTCTCAAGACGCCTGGAATTTGCTTAAAGAGTATCATTGGCCAGGTAATATTCGTGAATTAGAGCATACCATTGAAAGAGCAATTATCATGGCGAGTAATACAATTATTGAGGGCGATGATTTATTACTGAAGCCTAGAAAGCCCTCACAATTCGAAAAAGATATTAGCAACCTTGAATCTATCGAAAAGAGAACTATTCAAGAGGTAATCAGGCGCTTCAATGGTAATATAACCCAAGTAGCGAAGGAGTTAGGTATAGGTAGAACCACGCTTTATCGAAAAATCGAGAAGTATGGACTTTAAAAATTTTCGGCTACAAATAGTCCTTAGGTCGACTGGTATATTTTTGACCTGTTTAGCTCTGGCTTGGTCAATCTATGAAACTGAATTTTTAATTACTCCTATTGTTTTTGGACTGTTTACAATACTTCAACTCATAGCCATGATCAGTTATGTGGAGAAGGGCAGTAGCCAAATTAACGTTTTCCTTCAGTCATTTTTTGATAAAGACTATACCCGAAAATTTTCGCCTAAGCTATCAGGTAAAGTTTTTAGTCAAGTGACTGATGGGTTCAATCAGATAATGAATGAGTATTCTCAACTGAGCATGGAAAAGGAGGAGTACTATCAATATGTTCGGCAAGTCAATGAGCATGTGGAAGTGGCACTCTTGAGTTTTAAACCTGATGGTAAAATTGACTTGATGAATAAATCCGCTCAACGACTTTTGAAATCTCCCTTGCTATACAACATAGAGGCAATTGGTAACTACGATGATGAATTGCTTCAAATTATGAAAACCCTCAAATCTGGTGAACGCAGAATGTACAAAACACAACTTAATGGGGAATGGATGAACCTGGCGTTGATTGCCAAAAAATTTAAGCTTTCGGATAAGGAATATACGCTGGTAGCCTTACAAGACATACGACAAGAGCTACAGCAAAACGAGATAGATGCTTGGCAAAAACTGATTCGAGTGTTGACTCATGAGATTATGAATTCCATGACACCTGTACTTTCTCTTAACACTGCCATTAAAGAATTGGTGAGTGAAGGAGAAGTTCCTAAGCAGGTTGAAAAGGTTAGTCAAGAAAATGTCAATGATATACACAGAAGTATTTCTGCCATTGAAAGTAGAGGTCAGGGACTGTTGAATTTTGTGAATGCCTATCGCGACTATACCAAATTGCCAGAGCCTAATTTTGAGGCTGTCTATCTTCGAAAACTTATTGATGAAGTGGTTACTTTGGTGGAGAGAGAATTTCAAAAGTACGATATCGCCTTGAGAGTTGAAACTAATGAGGCTCCTGATGAAAGTCTGTTAGTTGATCATAAACTTATTAGTCAGGTTTTACTCAACCTATTGAAAAATGCCAAAGAAGCACTTGAAAAGACGATAAACCCTGTTGTCTTAATTCAGCTCACTAGAAACGACATAACTTGGCTTATTACCGTTTCAGACAATGGCTCTGGAATTCCAGAAGAATTGAGAGATGATATTTTCGTTCCTTTCTTCACTACCAAAAAACGAGGTACTGGTATTGGATTGAGTCTTTCTAAACAAATTGTAAAAGCTCATGGAGGCGATCTGACATTAGCAGCCTCTTTGGAGGGATCTTCATTTAATCTGCTGATTCCAGGCTAGATTTGCTTTCTTCTTTACCAAGAACTTTACGAACACGAAGGTGAATATTGGTAGAAGAAGAATTTGTAAAAGGAAACTGAAAGTGTTGTTAGAGTTTCCTAGAGCGTCACCCCCAGAAGTTACCAACAACAAATCGCCTAAAGGGCCTTTAGAAAAGACAGAATTGAAAACCAAGTTCCAGCCCAAATGGAGTGCTATTGGAAGTACAAGAGTACCGCTCTTTTTGAAAGCTATTGCCCAGGCCAGTCCTGTGAGCCCTGTGCCAATAAAAATGAACACCATTGGAATTAGCTGACCAAAAACACCAAAACTAAACCAATGATAAACACCAAAGGCTATGCCCGAAAGAAGAACAGCATAAGCAGGTTTGATTCTTTTGAGCAGGATATATAACACTGCCCCTCTAAAAACTAATTCTTCGGTAACTACCGACCTGAAATCAAAAGAGATTCCGGATAAGAACAAGGATAACTGAAAGTTCTCATTCAGTGTAAAGGTCGTCTCTTGTAAGAACGAATCAGCGAATTGCACCAAAGAGCAGAGTGTTCCAGAAAATAATAAGCCTAATAGAAATAGCTTGAATGAATGGACTAAGGGTTGATCGATTAAAACTACTATCGACTTCCTTTCAAAAAAATATAATACTAACCATGAAATGACTAGAAGCACAAGAATTCCCAGCATGAGTTGAAATTACAAAAATTGAGGACTTAACTCATTCAGATTATCTGAGGGGGTGATAAGCATCGCTGATTGATCAGCTAGCTGAAGTAGCTAGGATTAATCTTCAGGTTCCAAATATTAAATTGGTACAGACCACTTGTATAGTATTATCCTGAAGTCATAAAAGCAATTTCTACAGCATCTCATTCGCCAGGTTCGCTAACTCAGACCTTTCTCCTTTTTCTAAGGTGATGTGTGCATAAAGTGGATGATCTTTTACCCTGTCTATGAGGTACGAAAGTCCGTTAGATTGTGAATCCAGATAAGGGGTGTCAATCTGATTAATATCTCCAGTAAATACAATCTTTGTGTTTTCACCAGCTCTAGTGATTACCGTTTTGATCTCATGTGGCGTGAGGTTTTGTGCTTCATCAACAATAAAAAAGATATTCGATAAGCTTCTTCCTCTAATATAAGCCAGCGGAGTAATCAATAGCTTCTCCTTATTCACCATTTCGGTAATGGCCTTAAACTCCTTGTCGGTCTCTTTGTATTGATTTTGAATGAACTTTAGGTTATCCCAAAGCGGCTCCATATATGGATTCAGCTTCGACTTGATATCACCAGGCAAGTAACCAATGTCTTTATTACTTAATGGAACTATAGGTCTGGCCAAATAGATCTGTTTGTACTCCCTTCTTTGTTCAAGTGCTCCAGCTAAGGTCAATAGTGTCTTTCCTGTACCAGCGACACCCTGGATGGTTACTAGTTTTACATCAGGATTCATGATGGCATGAATGGCAAAGGTCTGCTCAGCATTCTTTGGCTTAATACCAGAGATAGGACGCTTTTCTACTTTTTCGATGACATCATCTACCGCGTTGTGATAGGCAAGTATGGAGTTCTTATCGCTTTTGAGTATGTAAAACTGATTGGGTGAAGACTTTTTACGCTTCAATACTTCCTTTGGAGCTAGCGTACCATTTTCATATAGATGATTGATGATGTCGGAATCTACTTTCTCTATTTCAATGGCACCCTTTCTAAGGGAGTCAACACTTTTTACTTTACCTGTTTCATAATCTTCTGCCCGAAGCCCGATAGATTTAGCCTTTAGTCTAAGGTTAATGTCTTTCGAAACTAATATTACGCTACGGCCTGGATTCTCTTCTTTCAGTCTGAGTGCCGCATTAAGTATGCGGTGGTCGTTTTTCTTTTCACCAAAAACTCTGTTGGCGTCTATAGCTCCTTCACCTGACCCTGCTTCCATCACAACTTTAAAGCTTCCACGGGTTTTACCATTGAGCGGAATCCAGTCTTGAAGTGATTTGTCTTTCGCCAGTTTATCGAGCAATCGGGTAAATTCCCGTGCTTCGAAATTCTTGGTGTCATTTCCTTTTTTGAACTGATCGAGCTCTTCTAACACGGTAATGGGTAGCCCAATATCATGTTCCTCAAAATTCATGATCGCAATATGTTCGTAAAGGATAACGGAGGTGTCTAGTACAAAAATCTTCCGGTCGGTTTTCTTCGCTCTCGGCATATTCTATGGGGGTTCAATAATGAATAGAACGTTGATTTAAATTAGCAATTATTCGGTGCAAAAAAGAGCCTATGACATTCTTAATATTGAATTAATTTTGGATCAGCTTCAATAGCTTGTAAATGAGTCTTTTACGTTTTTTTGATAGAAATTTATTTTCTAACTACTTAACTAGTGTTTCGTAAACAGCAACTATGCTTCAGATTAAAAACTTCAAAAAGGAGTTTTCCGGCCAGCTCATTCTTGAGGTAGAAGACCTAAAAATTGAGGAGGGAATTCACTGGTTCAAAGGTGTAAATGGCTCAGGGAAATCTACTTTCTTCAAATGTTTAGCTGGATTGAGTCCCTATGAGGGATCGATTCATTGCGATAATTATGATCTAGCGAATGATGGAGTTGCTTACAAGTTAGTTGTAAATTTTTCTCAGGCAGAACCTATTTTTCCTGAATCCTTAACTGGTAAAGATGTATTCCATTTCTTCAGTAAGCTGAAAAGGTCTACTCAAGAGCAACAATTAAAGCTTATAAAAGCTTTTGGTCTCAACAACTTTCTCCATCAGTCAGTCCGAACTTATTCTAGCGGAATGGCTAAGAAACTGGGTCTGGCATTGGCCTTTTTGGGTTGTCCCAAGTGGATCATTCTAGACGAGCCCTTTAATGCTTTAGATGTTGAGGCACGAAAAATTCTGTTGAACCTGATAGAGTCGGACTTAGGCAAGGGCTGCTCTTTTATCCTTTCAACTCATCACGATTTTGACTCCGAGCTTAATCTTAAAACTAAGAACTGGGTGGTAGAATCTAAGACCATTAGTGTCGAGCCATGAAAACGATAGACTCAATTTTATCTAAAGTTTTTGTCAAACGCTTTTACAGTGAAAATTCAGGGTTCTTTTTAGTTGTTCTAGGCGTTTGCTTTGGCTTTTTAAAAACTCCTCAGCATTTTGAACTGAATGAATTCCTAGCGCATTCTCCCATTTTTTATTCCATTCCATTTGCTTTGTGGTTGCTATACGCTTTAAAAGTTTGGGGCTTCAGTGTGAGAAAAAATAGGATACAGGAAAATACCATGTTCAATCTTTTGGTATTGGAAGCAAGGCCCAAACTTTTGATGAGTGCCATTAGGGTTCAATTCGGATTGTTGGCACCTATTGTCTTTTATGGCGGGTTCATGGCTTATGTTGCAATGGAGCAAAAGGCCTGGTTTTCTGCTATTCTTGTGGTTCTATTTCTAACAGGCTTGGTGATTGGCTGTAGTTATGGCTTTTTTATGGACCTTCTGCGGCCTAAAGAGTATGGTACCAAAGCTCGGCAATTCAAATTGACTTGGGGTCCGAAGCACTATTCTTTCTTTTACGTACATCATTTATTGAATTCTAATGGGCTAAAGCTGATACTCATCAAGCTGTTTTCACTGCTGATTCTTTTTATTTCCACACAGGTATTTTTAGAAGAAGCTACTGACTTGAGATACCTAACACTTGGCATGTTGCTGAGTGCTACTGCCAACAGTTATTTTTCTTTCGAATACGTTGAGTTTGAAAAAAGCCATCTGCAATTATTTCGAAATTTACCATTGGGGTTTGGCAAAAAGATGCTCTCTTTTTTCATAACATTTTGTGTCCTCTCAATACCTGAGTTTGTCATTTTATTGGGGCAAACTGCAAATCACATGAGCCTGAGTTCAGCAGTAAGTTTGATAATGATGCTTCCTGCAATGCTTTTATTCTTTCAGGCCATGGCTTACCTGCAAAAAATCCATCAGGAGTTATTTACTAAACAGGTGTTCTTGGTGAGTGCGATATTGTTTTTTGTAATTCTCGGACATTTGAGCCCATTAGGGTTGAGTGCCTTGGTTATTTTTAGTGCATTAGTCCTGCTCCGATTTAGGCTTAACAAATCAGAAATGATAGCCTAAAGCTTCGTGTTCTTGGCGTCCTTTGCGGTAAAATAGACCGCAGAGAACGCTAAGTTCGCAGAGGTCAGAAGCTCAATTTCTTCCAAGTTTTTCTCAGCATAAAGATTGACACTAGCACGATGACGAGTAAAATAGAAGCTGTCATTATTTCGCCATAGATAAACATGCCTACCGAGAATAAAGCAGCATAGACCATCACAATGCCTAAGAACAAGGCAAGTAGATCAATGCTAAATCTGCCAATGGTTGCTTCCAGTTTATCTCCTTTGTTTTCAGCTTGTCTTTTCAATCCGTTCCATCCTTTACCGTAAGGTTTTACAAGGTTGAAGAAAGACACGAGCGTTTTATAATCTGTCGGTTTGGTCAGTAAGGTCACTAATACCCAAGCGAGGGTTGTTACTACAACACTCAAGACTAATTTGTACTCATCTGGAATAGAGGTGAGAATTTCTGGTCCAATGTTCTTGTTCAAAAGCAATGCAAGAATAAAGGAAACAATCATGCCTGTGATTTCTGAAAAAGCATTGATTCTCCACCAAAACCAGCGCAGAATAAAGATGGAACCAGTACCTGCTCCTATAGAAAGTAGAATCTGAAAGGCATCGTAGGCACTTGTTAAGACTAGTGCGAATAGACCAGCAAAAATCATTAAGAGTACGGTGCTAATTCTTCCAACCATCACCAATTCTTTTTCAGTGGCTTCTGGCTTAACGAAACGCTTATAAAAATCTAGCGCAACATAAGAAGATCCCCAGTTGAGATGGGTTGAAATGGTAGACATGTAAGCTGCAATTAAAGAGGCTATGACAATTCCCAATAGTCCTTTTGGCAATGTGAGCAGCATGGCTGAATAACCTAAATCGTTACCGATCTTCCCTTCGCTGATCCCTGGGAAAGCTTCTCTAATGGATGCTAAATCAGGATAAACCACTAAAGAGGCAAGGGCAATGAGAATCCAAGGCCAAGGTCTCAGAGCATAATGCGTGATGTTGAATAAAAAGGTAGCAGAAACCGCATGCTTTTCATTTTTGGCGGAAAGCATACGTTGAGCAATATAGCCACCACCTCCAGGTTCAGCACCCGGATACCAAACACTCCACCATTGAACCGCAATAGGAATGATGAGTAGAGTGATGAAAAGTTCTCTGTTGTCTATGCTTGGAACTAAGTCAAGCTTAGAGGCAATCTCAGGTCTCTCAAATAATGCGGTTAATCCACCAATTTCTGGAAGATTTACGATGTAAATAGCTGCAGCTACTGAGCCAACCATAGCTACTAAAAACTGGAGGAAGTCAGTAAGAATCACTCCTCTAAGTCCGCCTAATGAGCTATAAGCAACAGTAATGAGGGAGGCGTATACAATGGTCTTCCAAGGTTCGAGCCCAAACATAACCTCACCAATTTTTATGGCCGCTAGAGAGACAGAGGCCATGATCATAACATTGAAGAAGACACCTAAATAAATGGCTCTGAAACCTCTTAAAAATGCAGCTTCCTTACCGGAATATCTTTTTTCGTAAAACTCTAAATCGGTTAAAACACCAGACCTTCTCCACAGCTTTGCATAAATAAAAACAGTTACCATTCCCGTTATGAGGAAGGCCCACCAGGCCCAGTTTCCAGCCACACCATTTTGCCTAACAATGTCAGTCACAAGGTTTGGTGTGTCGGCAGAAAAGGTTGTGGCTACCATAGAAACACCAATTAACCACCAAGGCATATTACGGCCAGAGAGGAAAAACTCTTTAGAGGAAGAGCCAGCTTTTTTCGAAACGTATAATCCAATGGCCAGAAAAATTCCAAAGAAGACAAGAATGATGATCCAATCGAGAGAAGAAATATTCATACTTAATGAAAAGTTAAATTGATTTGTCTGAAGTTTTTGCTCATTTTCGAACCAACAATAATAGAAATTTTTAACAGGATATTATGGATTTGACACTAGTGGTATTAGCAGCAGGCATGGGCAGCCGTTATGGAGGAAACAAGCAATTGGACGGAATTGGCCCGAATAATGAAATTATTATGGATTATTCTATTCATGATGCCATTAATGCAGGCTTTACCAAAGTGGTTTTTATCATTCGTACAGACCTCAAAGAGGCTTTTGAAAATCACTATGCAGAACGCTTTAAGGGCAAGATTAAAATGGAGTATGCTTTTCAGAATGAATACACTGAGCATACTGCTGAATATGAGGCCACTCGTAAAAAACCTTGGGGTACTACACATGCTGTTTTGGCGGCTAAGCACCTGGTCAATGAGCCATTTGTGGTTATCAATGCAGATGATTACTACGGACAAGAATCTTATACTGAAGTGGTGAAAGCCATGAACAGTATGAAGGAAAATGAATACCTCATTATGGGGTATAAGCTTGAAAACACGCTCTCAGACCACGGAACTGTAAACAGAGGCGTTTGTCAAGTGGATGAAAATATGCACTTAGTTGGCATAAAAGAGACCTTAGCCATTGGTAAGAAAGATGGTGTCATCTCTTATGAGGAAAACGGTCAGCCTTATGAATTAAGTCCTGAAACCTATGTTTCTATGAACTTCTTTGCTTTCCCACCTTCTGTCCTTCCTTTGTTTGAAGAGAAGTTCATCGACTTTGTGAAAGAGAATACCGAAGACCCAAAGGCAGAATGCTTCATGCCAGTTGAAGTGGGTAACTTAATGAAAGAAGGTAAGGCAGTGGTTAAAGTAGTGCCAACAAGTGCATCTTGGCTAGGTGTTACTTATAAAGAAGATAAAGAGCATGTGGTCGCTGGTATCAATCAAATGATTGCCGATGGTAAGTACCCACAAGAAGTGAAATAATGAAAGCCGCAATTGAGGCCATAAAACTTTTTAATATTCAGGGAGCAGTCGAATCGATTGCTCCTTTTGGTTTGGGACATATCAATGATTCATATTCCGCAACCATTGCCGGTAAACTATTTCTCTTGCAAAGGCTAAATACCAATGCATTTCAACAGCCAGAATTGGTGGAAAAAAACCTTCAAAACCTTCTTTCAAAAGCTCCAGATTTATTTCCTACACATTACAAGGGAATCAATCAAAGTTATCACCAAACAACTACGGCTGGAGTGTGGCGCTTGCAAGAATTAGTGCCGAACAGTTATTCACCAACACTACTAAGTTTAGCCGAGTTGACGGAAGTGTCTAAAGCTTTTGGACGCTTTATTTCGGAATTCATTACTGAGAAGCCTAAAAACTACGTTGAGAGTATCCCTCAATTCCATAGTCTACATATTCGATTACATCAGCTAGATGATGCCATAAAGAATGACAAGGTTGGTAGAAAGAAATCTGTTCAGGAAGAAATACAATTGGTGAACAGATACCGTTGGATTATGACCCATTTAGATGTTTTGGTAGAAAAAAGGCTACCTGAAAGAGTGTGTCATAATGATGCCAAAGCTGCCAATTGTTTGCTCGATATCAATACAAAGGAGTTTAAGAGGATTGTCGATTTAGATACCGTTGGGCCCGGCTATGTACTCTACGACTTTGGAGATCTCATGCGATCTATGCTTTTCAATATTCCAGAAAATCATTCAGATTTGTCCGATCTAAAATTAGATCATAGAAGATTTGAGATCATGCTTGAATCTTTTCTGGCTGAATGCAAAAACTCGCTTAATGAAATGGAAGTTGATTCGCTCACTTTTGGTGGTCTTTATATGACTTACATTATGGCTGTGCGCTTTTTGGCCGATTATCTCAATGGAGATATTTACTACAAAATCGGTTTCTCTGATGAAAACTTAGTCAGAACAAGAAATCAGTTGAAAATTCTTCAATTGATGGATCAGGAGTTTGCCATTCAACCATCATAGCCCCTTGTTGATAAATCAAATTGAAAATCACCCTAGTGACAATTAGAAATATTTTATGTATCTACAGATATAACAACGAAATGAAATATGAAAAAATCCTTATCGACAATACTAATTGTGTTCATGCTTACTGTGGTGAGCCATGTAAATGCACAGAACTGGAAGGTTGATCCTGCACACTCAAGTATTCTCTTTAATGCTAAGCATTCAGGCATCTCTTTTGTCCATGGAAGGTTCGATAAATTCGAGGGCACTGTTCAAGGAGGAAGCGTAGATGACTTTAGCGGAGCGAAAGTTGCCTTCTCAGCAGATGTAGAGAGTATCAACACCAACGTGCCACCAAGAGACACCCATTTAAAATCTGCGGACTTTTTCGACATGGAAAACCATCCAAAAATTTCATTCGAGAGTAAAGCTTTCAAAAAGAAGGACGATAATACTTACGAGGTTGTAGGCAACTTGACGATGCGAGGAAATACCAAAGAAGTTACTTTGATAGCGACTCATATTGGATCAGCAAAAAATCGAGACGGAAGTGACAAGGTTGGGTTCCAATTGAAAGGTGAAGTAAATAGAAATGAGTTTGGTGTTTCTGGAGCAGGCGGATCGGTAGCTCCAATGATTGAGATTATTTGTAATGTTGAAATGTCAGTTCAGCAATAAGCCTTAGTTCATATAGACATATTTAGAGTCAGCTTTAGACATAAAGCTGACTCTTTTATTGTCCCAGCTGAGCGAACGAGACTAGTAAATATCTTTTTCATTTCACATCTTGCGCCATCAATCTCAACTTTTCCAACCATGAATGACGCGCAGTATTGGATCGAAAAGCTGAACCTTCAAGAGCATCCTGAAGGTGGCTATTTCGCGGAAACCTACAGGTCTAAAGAACGACTTCACGAATCTAAACTTCCTGACAGGTATAAAACTTCAAGGGTTTTTGGCACCTCTATCTATTTTCTACTAACAACTGAAAGTGTTTCCAATTTTCACTGTCTTGCTTCAGATGAAATATGGCATTTTCATTTAGGAGGCACAGCAAAAATTCATTTCCTCAATAGAGAGGGAGAGCATTCAGAACATTTAATAGGTAACCAACTTGAGCATGGTCAATCTTTGCAGGTAGTTATTCCCAAGGGCACTTGGTTTGCGGCAGAAGTGGTTGAAGGAGACTTTATATTGGTTGGTTGCACTGTAGCCCCAGGTTTTGAGTTTGAAGATTTTCAATTGGCCGATCGCCAGCAGCTATCATCCGCTTATCCGCAGCACCAAACTCTGATTGGTCGCTTCACGAATAACAAAGGGTAGTTTCTCGAACGATTTCGGGAGTTAAAATTAAAATCAAAACTCAAAACATGCTATTATCAACAACTAACAACATTGAAGGTCATCGGATCACTAAATATCATGGGGTAATTACCGGTGAGGCCATCATCGGAGCCAACCTTTTCAAAGACATATTTGCGAGTATTACCGATTTAGTCGGTGGACGTTCAGGAACTTATGAACGTGTGCTTCGCGAAGCCAAAAATAATGCCTTACAGGAATTAGAATACAGCGCTCAATCGATGGGTGCCAACGCCATCGTGGGTATCGATTTAGATTATGAAACGATTGGTCACAACGGAAGTATGCTAATGGTAACGGCCAGCGGTACCGCTGTAACCTATGAACAATAACTTGGGAAATTATTAGTCTAGTTGAACAAGTGTTTTCTATCTGTTAAGCCATTCTGAAAAGGATGGCTTTTTTGTTTTGAACCTTTGCTCACTAAGACCAATCGCTTCTTTGCTTATTGATAGAACAAGCGCATCTCTTTCAAATTCGCATAATTTCTCTTGAACAGTGTCTCTGTATTATTTATAGCTTGAAAGAGAATAGCTTTAAGAATGAAAACCGCTTTAATTTTCATAGGCTCTTTGATTCAATATAAACTGATCGCCTTTTGGGTTCGGAATTACCTCCAAAACATTGGCTAAGACTAATCTTATTAATGTTCTGGAAGCAATGAATTTTGGTGTTTTGGTTAAGCTGGCAAAATCTGCAACGGTAATGCTATTGTTCATTTCTAAGTGCTTTACCAAGGCTTCTTCCTTTTCACCATAGGTAAACTGGATGTCTTTATTCTTCAGTTTCCGCTGAATAATCTCCCTCACTTCTCTGCTGGCCTGAATGCTCTCATCTTTAAACCGAATATAAGCAGTACCTTTTCTGGTAGTTGGATTTTCCCGAACAAAGTGCGGCTTTCTTTCACTCTCAGCTATTTTGAAAATGGCAATGCCTTTTTTATCTGTCAGATGGATGTATTCAATCAGGTAATTCAACTTAGGACGAATAAGCTCTTCAATAGCTTTTTCAACTATGAAAGCTTCACCTTCAATGTCTCTTGTTCCACTGGTTGTCCCATCGTCATCTACCCCAAGTAAAAGTCTGCCGCCATTGGTATTAGCGAAAGCCACTAATTCCTTGACAATTTTTTCAGGATAATTAGCCTTTTTTTTGAACTCCAAGGTGGCGCATTCGCCTAGTTCGGTTAATTTTTTTAACTCCTTTAAAGTCATCTGCCATATTTCTTGAACTGATGAATGTTTAATTATTGATCGTCATCCTCTTCTTCATCGAATTCTCCAAAGTCAGGCATAGAGAACATGCTGCTCAAAAGATCTTTGAATCGGGTGCCAGTATCAAGAGCAGACTTACTCAGTTTACTATACTCTGCAAGCCCGTGAAGCACAAATTCCATAAGGAAAAGTTTCTCATGCGCATTTGCTTTTTTATGGTGTTGCTCGACTAGGTCTTCAAGGCCCGGGATAATTTTTAAGGCCTTTTCATAGTTTTCATTACTCAGGTCGTTGATTAAGTCAATCGTATAGCCCTCTCCGAACCACTCAATGATGCCTTTGTACGGATTTTCTTTCTGCTCTTTATTCTTATCCTTATCGTCTGGCTTTGGAAAATAATCAGTGAACATGGTTCTAATGGCTTTGCCTACTAGGTTGTGAGCCACAATTCCTGCACCTTCTTGTTCGCCTTCGTAAACCAATTCCACCTTACCTGTGATAGCAGGAATGACACCGACAAAATCAGAAACCCTAA
>CAYGKL010000099.1:0-13048 GCA_964350505.1 uncultured Roseivirgaceae bacterium
ACATAATCTCTCACTCCGAAGTCTAGTAGCCTGCCAAAAACTATGGCACTGATGGCCATGGCTATAAATTTCCAAATGCGTTTTAAAGATTTTCCATCTGGAATGCCAAAACCCAACTGGATTGACTTTCTATTATATATGAGATAACCCAAAGCAATAAACGCCATCAACCCGTAGCCTACAGAAAAGCTCAACAAGGCTTGACTGATTGTCCCATATTTCACCCCCACATACACCACACCAACAAGCAAGACGAGTCCAATAATATTGATAATAGCATAGACCTTCACCTTCCTCAATGCTAATATCACGGAGTTGAAATAACCAGACAGCAACATCAAAAAAACTGCAGGAATAAATATGATAAGAAACTGCTGAGGAGTGATTTCCTGTATAAATCGGTTGAAAAAATACTCTTTCTGCCAGAAGTAGAGCACCCCTAATGTTATACCAAAAATGAGCCCTGTAACCCAAAACCCTGTTTTAAAAATTTGCCTTTTTTCTTTGTCAGACAACTCAGGATCAGACCAATATTTCATGATACTTCGGTTCACTCCTTCACTAGGCAAAAGAGTAAACAGTGAGGTGAGATTCTGAAAGTGAGATAGCAGTGTGATGCCGGAAG
Organism: uncultured Roseivirgaceae bacterium; assembly: GCA_964350505.1. GTDB lineage: Bacteria > Bacteroidota > Bacteroidia > Cytophagales > Cyclobacteriaceae > Roseivirga. The sequence continues at coordinate 626 of CAYGKL010000099.1, forward strand.
TTCCGAGTAATACGGCAAAAAGCTTGTTGATAGTAAGCCCTCCCAGCGCCCTAAAGACAACCGCTGTAAACGACCATGAGGAACTTTTTAGAAAATTGGATTTCAACTTCAAGCTTTTGCTGCTAAGATAGCGTTTTCCGCCAACTCAGCGCCACAGAAGGCACGGCTCCTAAGTTTTCTTTGAATTGTACCAGCGATGCTTTTTTCTGACTTTTCACATAGGAGGTACCTAAGTCTAGCAGAGCTATTTCATTGACTTTACACCATTCATAAAGTTCATTAACTAACATCACCATTGGGCTGTATTTCTTATACAGCTCGTCACTTGCCGGAAAAAAATGATAAAGTGATTGATCGTTGACTTTTACAGCTATTGTAGCTGCAATCAACCTACCTTTAAGTTCAACACCAAAAGCTAAGTAAGCATGCGGATTTCTCTGTTTGGCATCAAAGAGATCATCCCATTCCATACTGAGAGGTTTGTTGCTGTGGTTTCTCCATCGCCTGATTTCATTATAAACACCCTGAAAATCTTTCTCCCCATAAGCCTTAAACTCACATCCAGCTTTTAATGCCTTGCTTAAGCGCCTCTGCTCCATGTCATGCATTCTATCAGCCAAACTCAACTCGTTCACATGAATTACATGAAAGTCACGTTCTTGAATAACCTCATAATCTAGTGATTCAAGTGCTTTATTGAGAACCTCTTGATTTTGATAAGTCTGTGGAGGTTGGTGAAGGTTCAATTGATTCACTCCCTGCGCCAGCAATCTTTGCTCTACTTCTTTCATCCATTCAATCAAGGCCTCTGAAGTTAAGTCAGGACTAAACTCTACTCCACCAAAAGGCGCTTTGATTGGGCTCATAGCCAATTCACCATCAATACCAACCGCCAAATGAGCATTAACGCGCTCACTTTCCTGAAAAAAATGAATTTGTTGGAGTTGATTGTTGGACTTTAGATAACTCGATGAATTATAAATAAGAGGCAAGTAAACATGCCTGAGTGAAGTATTATAGGTGTCTGTGAGCTTGGGCAAGGTCATTTAAAATCCTTCTTGTCACGAATGTAATCTGCCTCCGAAAAATGATCAGAAGCTAAGCCTACCAAAATTGCATTGCCTCTAAAAACCATCCTACCCCACCACATCGCAGGTATATAAAGGCCTTTATTAGGGGCATCTAAATTGAAGTTCAAAACATCTCCTTCAAGATTTTCTAGAAGCACCTGCACAACACCATGAAAGCACACAATTACTTGTTCGCCTGTCTTATGTGCATGGTCTCCCCTATGCTGCTCTTCTGGAATTTGAGTGAGCCAATAGACCCTTTTCACTTCGAAGGGAATGTTGATCAGCTCCTCTAAAAAATTGAGATTGCCTCTAGGGTCAGCAATTGTTTTAAATTCAAATACCTCAGGATATTTCAATAGACTAAATTTTTATGACTCTAATTTAATAACAAGTAAGTTACAAGTTGTAAGTATTTGGTTCTAGGCATATCGTCAAAGACTTTTCTTTAATTTCGCCAGCTATGTTTTACCTATTGCTCACCATTCTTGCGAATGTGGCCATTTTCATGTCATTCCGCTCGTTTAGCAAATTCAAAATTGCTACGCTTCCTGCTATAGTGGTGAATTATGGCGTTTGTGTAATCACAGGCACACTTTACGTTGGGATAAATTCTGTAACTAATTCAGTTGCTCCGGAAAGTCAATGGTTCATTTCAGCAGTTATTCTGGGACTTGTCTTTATTTCCACCTTTTTCCTGATGGCTCATACTACGCAAGTGAGAGGTGTCTCGGTTGCCTCAGTGGCCAGCAAAATGAGTTTGGCCATTCCTGTTGTCTTCAGCTTGTTCATCTTTAAATATGCGGTGAGTGAATTAGATACTTGGAATTACCTAGGCATTGCTTTGGCCTTTGTATCAATTTGGCTAGTGAGCAAAAGAAAAAAGGACAGTACTTCATCTCCAGTAACCTTTAAATTTTTACTGCTTCCTTTGGCCGTTTTTCTTCTTGGAGGCTTAATAGACACCTCATTGAATTATGTCAATCACCATTTTATTGATGAAAACATAGAACCTATTTTCCCGATTATCATTTTCGCCTCAGCTTTTATCAGTGGAACTGTGATATGCCTAATTAAAAAGGTGAAGTTTGATTGGAAAGAGGTCATAGGAGGAATCTACCTCGGTGTGCCCAATTATTTTTCAATCTTCTTCCAATTAAAGGCCCTTTCTGCCTTCGAAAACAATGGAGCGATTGTTTATCCTGCACTCAACATCGGAATCATTATTGGTTCAACCTTATTAGCAATTCTTCTTTTCACGGAAAGACTCTCAAGAATCAATTGGCTGGGTGTTGGTTTAGCACTTATAGTCATCTTACTTTTGAGCTATCAGGAGATATTGAAAGTGTTTTAGCATGCAAGACTCATACCTCACCATATCCAAAACCTCAGAGGGGTTATACAAAGAGAAAGGCAGTAAGTTTATTGGCTTGGCTTTTCCTGTAAAGAGTGAGGAAGCGGTAAAGGATAAACTTGAGGAAGCTAAGAAAACCTATTACGATGCTAGGCATCATTGTTACGCTTACATGCTCAAACCAGATGCCTCTCAATACAGGGCAAATGATGATGGAGAACCGAACCATTCAGCAGGCGACCCGATTCTTGGGCAAATTAAATCGAGGGAGTTAACGAACACGCTTGTTATTGTAGTGCGGTATTTTGGAGGCACTAAACTTGGTGTCAGTGGGCTTATTAATGCCTATAAAACCGCTGCTTCAGAGGCTTTAGACACCAATAAAGTGGTTGAAAAGCTCATTACCAAAACATTGAGACTCTATTTCCCTTATGAGGAGATGAATGAAGCCATGAAACTGATAAGCGATTTTGAGATGGAAATTACGAATCAGACTTTTGAGATGGAGTGTGAGATTGAAGCGGAAATACTGATCAGTAAAACGGAGGAATTTGAAAGCAAAGCAACACTTCTACAAAACCTAAGTCACCCTATTAACTTTGAGATTGAGTAATGAACCACCAATATCAATTCCCCATTGAAAGTAAAAGAATTAGCTTCAGATTTCTTACGAAAGATGACACCTCTGCTTGGGAGGCATTCTTCATTGACAATCCCAACCTTCATTTTGTAGGTGTTACAGATAACAAAAGCCCGGCTGAGCAATCGGCATTTTGGATTGAGCGTCAAATGACGCGTTATGAAGAAACTGGTATTGGTATTTTGGCGGCTGTTTCAAAAGAGACAGGTGAGTTAATAGGTAATGCAGGTATCATTTGGCGAGACAACATTCTAGGCCAACCCATTTTTGAAATAGGCTATTCTGTGATTCCTAAGTTATGGGGCAAAGGCTATGCAGCTGAAATGGCCATTCGACTTAGTGAATATTTCGAGGAACATCATATGGCTGACTTGGTTTATTCAATCATTCATATTGATAATATCGGTTCTCAAAAAGTGGCTGAGAAAAACAGAATGAGCCAAGGCCAACAGTTTGAATTTTTAGGGTCTCCATGCTATCTATACTTTAAGAAGATAAGTAAGTGATCATTTGCCGCTCGTAAGAATCATTTCGCTCGAATTTCAAAAATCTATATCTTCCTATCTCAACCTTAAGAAGATGATCAATCAGTTTCGTAAACTCAAAGCACTTAATGGTCTACCTAAACAGCCAAAAACTTCTAGTGAAGGTTTTCTAAAAGGTGCATTCTGGGGGTTATTACTGTTATCTCTTTTTATCATGGCCTTTGCGGGCTACTTCTTCCGCACTGGGCTATCTCCATATTTACAAGTAGTTGTTTACGTGGCCATCGGGTTAATAGCATTTTATGTTTTTAGGTTAATAGGTACACTTGCGCGGGCTCTTTTCACCTCCATCCCATCTATTTATGTCTCACTCATACTCGCTGTCATTGGCATCTATTACTTGGCAAGTTATATGAAGCTTAGTTGGCCTCAAGATCAAGTAAACCTTACTCTTGGACTAGGTATTTTGGGTGTAATACTCTTTGGGGGTTCATTAAACAATTTGATTAAATCGAGAGGTAGCAAATTTGGCTATGGCCTCTTAACAATTCTTGGTTTAGCCTGTCTCTACATTCCTGTTTCAAATATTATCTCAAGCGGAGAAGATCCTTATCCCATAACATTCGAAGGATTTTCAAGCATCGATTTAGAAGAATTGGGTGTTGAGAATCCCTCCGCTACCGGAAAATTTGAAGTAGAATACTTTACCTATGGAAGTGGTACGGACAAGCGAAGAACAGATTTTGGTTCGGAAGTAAAATATAAAACAGCTTCTGTAGATGGTAGTTTATTACTGCCCGAGTGGAAAGGAAAGCGTAAGAAATGGAGGGAAAGGTATTGGGGTTTTGGTATTGATGAAGCTCCAATTAATGGACGAGTTTGGATGCCCAAAAAGGAAGGTAAACTCCCTTTGATTTTAATTGTACACGGTAATCATGGCATGGAGCATCATTCAGATCCTGGCTATGCTTACTTGGGTGAACTATTGGCTAGCCGAGGTTTTATTACCATTTCGGTAGATGAAAACTTCATCAACGGTACGTGGTCAGGTGACTTTCGTGGAAGAGAAATGCCTATCAGAGCCTGGCTCATGCTCAAGCATTTGGAGCAGTGGCAATCTTGGTCTGAAGACGAGTCCTCTGAACTTTTCCAAAAAGCCGACTTAAATCAAGTAATGTTAATGGGCCACTCGCGCGGTGGTGAAGCGGTGAGTATTGCAGCTGCCTATAATAAGCTGCCCTACTTTCCGGACGATGCTAATGTCAAATTCGATTTCAACTATGGCATTCAAGGTATTGTGACCATTGCTCCAACTGATCAGCGCTATTTCAGGCGCATGGAACTAGAGAATATCAACTACCTGTCATTACAGGGAAGTTATGATGCAGACGAGGTTAGCTTCTTTGGTTTAAGACAATATCAACGTGTTGAGAATACTGATTCAACGGATTATTTCAAGGCAGGCATTCTTATTCATAAAGCAAATCACGGTCAGTTCAATTCGATTTGGGGAAGAAGAGATTTTGGAGAACCCTTTGGTTGGTTTCTCAATACGGGTGCCCTTATCTCTGGAGAAGAGCAGCGACAGGCAGCCAAAGTCTTTATTGCGTCCTTTGCCGAACGCGTATTTAACAAGCAATTGGCTTATGATCATGTATTTAAGAATGCCTACGCTGCCAAGTCTTGGCTACCTGAAACCGTATTCTTGAACAACTATCAGGATGCGCATGACCAAATATTATTCGACTTTGAAGGCGACATCAACTTAAATACTGGTGAATCTGGTAGCATTCAAGCCGAAAACCTATTCGTTTGGAGAGAAGAGGCCTTAAAAATGCGAGGTGGTGAAACTCAGGGCACCAATGCGGTGATACTCGGGTGGGACAAAGACTCTACCCTACTCACTTCGCGCTATCAAGTGACACTAAACCAACCCCAAACTGTTAAGGAAAATGACGCCTTAATCTTTACTATCGGGCGAGCAAGCGATGAAAACTTAAAGGTAAAAGATTCGGTTTTGGTAGATTTCAAAATCAACTTGATCACAGCCACTAACGACACCATTAAAACCAGCTTGGCTGAGCACAAAAAACTAAGCCCAAAACTTAACATCAAGTACATGAAGCTTGAAAAAATGAACGACACTTTTGGGGGCAAATGGGAAATAGCCATGGAAAGTGTGCACATACCACTGAATGAAATCAAGGCTGATTCAGTGAATATAACTTCGATTGAATTCGTCTTCGACAAAACCGATCAAGGGCTAATTGCCCTTGATAATATCGGTTTTAGAAAGTCTTTAGATCAATAGATTACTCGCTTCTCAGTGACAGAGCAGGATTGGCCAAAGCAGCTCGTCTTGCTTGATTCACTACCACCAATACTGCAAATAGCAAGGCAACAATTCCAGTAAGCGCGAAAATCCACCAGTCGAGCGAGGTCCTTACAGCGTAACGTTGTAAGTAATTGTGCAGTAACCAATAAGCCAATGGTGCTGCAAAGGCAAAGGCAATTAACACAAGTTTTGCGAAGTCTTTCGACATTAAGCCCACCAAACTTGTAGTTGAAGCACCTAGTACTTTCCTTATTCCAATCTCCTTAATTCTTTGTTGAGCCGTGTAAGAAGCCAATCCAAAAAGTCCTAAGCCAGTGATGAAAACAGTGAGTAAAGCAAAAATTGTAGACAGCTTTTTCGTCAAATTAATAGAGGTGTATTTCCTCTCAAAAGCTTCATCTGCAAATTCATATTCAAAAGGGTAAGCTGGATTATATTGCTCGAAAATACTCTGAATACCAGCAAGCGTCTCCTGCATATTAGAAGTAGAATTTAGGCGCAAGGTAATTGAGCCTCCCCAATCGTTAATGATCATAAACATTGGCCTCACTTCTTCATAAGGCGAGCCCATCATAATATTATCAATCACACCAATAAGGCTCCTTTTTTCACCCCAAAGATCTAATTGGGTACCAATAGGATCTCCTTCAATATCCATCAGGTCTAAGGCAGACTTATTGATGATAATGGCAGAAGAATCAGTAGCAAACTCCTTACTAAAGTCTCTGCCATAAAGCATTTTAGCCCCCATGGTTTTAGCATAATCATATCCAGTGACTATCGTGACGAATAAGACTCTTTGGCTCTCAGGTTTACCAGGCCAACCCAAGAAATTATTAGAGTTGATGCCAGTAACACGACTATTTGACTTTGTCATGGTTACAATCAAATTCTCACGAATGAGCTCATTCTTAATCACATCATAATTCTTAGAAACATCATCCGTCAAAGTCATGGAGAGCAAACCCTCTTTTTCGTAGCCCACATCTCTGCTTTTTGCCAAATCAATTTGCTTGAGGATTACAATGGTACTGATGATTAAAATCATAGCAAAACCGAACTGCAGCATGACCAAAATCCGCCTTGGTAGGTTTGCATTCTTACCCACAGATAGCTTACCCTTTAATGTCTTAATTGGGCTGAAGGATGAGAGATACAATGATGGATAGCTTCCAGAAACAACTCCAGTAACTAATATTATGGCTAAGGAGAAAAGCCAGAATTCTGGTGATGTAAAATCAATTACAAGCTGCTTATCTACTAGGTTATTGTAGGATGGCAATGCCACAAAAACCAACAGAATGGCGAAAAGGTAAGATATCACTGAGATGAGGATGGATTCTCCATAAAACTGCATGATCAATTGTCCTCTTTTCGAACCCAGAGTCTTCCTTATTCCAACTTCTTTGGCCCTTCGCTCAGACCTTGCTGTAGCTAAGTTCATAAAGTTGATGCAGGCAATAATCAATATGAACATAGCGATTACAGAGAACAATGACACATACTCATGCTGGCCTCCTGATTCTACACCGTTTTCAAAACTAGAATGAAGCCTCCATCTGGACATTGGATGTAGGAAAAATTCTCGAGGCATATCTTCTTCACCTTTCTCTGTTAAAATATCTTTGATACTCGCTTCAACTTCCAACTCATCTTCTGGGTTGGCAAGCTCCACATAGACCTGAAAAGAGTAATTGCCCCAGTTATCTTGATTGTCTCTAACCCACTGTTCAGTGGCTACTCTGTGCTTCCATGGAATTAGATAATCGAATTGAAAAGAAGAATTCTGGGGTACATCTTTGATGATACCAGTGACTTGCAACGTACTCTCATCTTCCACTTTCAGAAACTGACCAATTGGATCGACTCCTTCTTCAAATAGTATAGCTGCTAAGTTTTCTGAAATCAGTATAGATGAAGGATCATCCAAAACGGTGCTTCGGTCTCCTTCGACCATTGGAAATTCAAACATATCCAAAAACTCTTCACTCACATAGTAGCCCTGAATATTAACCCGCTTATCTCCATTGGCTATTAGCCTGTTTTCACCCCAACCGGCCACTGCAGAATTCACAATTTTAGCACTAGCAGATTTCATTTCTGGATAGGTGGGCAATGGCACTGAATTCCAAGATTGCACGCTGCCATCGTAAGTAGCATTCACCCACACCTGATGAATTCTATCCACTTTAGGGATAAACTTGTCGAATGAAGTTTCGTCTCTCACCCAAAGAAGGATCAATAGGCTACAGGCGATTCCAACAGAAAGACCTGAAATATTGATTATAGAATAGAGCGAGTTTTTCCTAAGGCTGCGAAAAGCAACCATTATAAAATTTTTGAGCATTTGACCTTTGAGTTAATTTGATTATGTCTAAGACTTGGGAGTTCAGAAATCGTTACACCAAGACTTGTAATTATTGTCTCACTTCTGCTCGACCAGAGCCAGTGCTGATTTTAATTTGTATGTTTTTGCTGCCAACTTTGGCCTCTTTGATATAGCGTTTGTTTCGGCCTCTCCAGCTTGAGTTCCCATCATCTTCATATTCCTTGTCGAATTTGAATGGTGCCCGAATGTCACTCTTATCATCAGCTCTCATGATAAATTCACCTGCAATTTCCTGACCATTGAAATCTAAAGTGGCATTACCTGAGCCAGTGTTTACTGAAATATCGAAATCTAAAGCAGCAGCAAAAGCAACTGTTGCATTCCCCGAACCAGTGTTAAAAGAAGAGCTTGCCATTACTTTGGCTTCTTGAATATCAATGTTGCCACTGCCAGTATTCATTCTCATTCCGCCTTCAATACTGTTGGCACGAATGTTACCACTACCAGTATTAAGATCAGCATCGCCCTTCACTCTGTCGAGTCTAATAGACCCTGAACCAGTATTAGCATCCATCATACCATTAACTGATCTGAATGATATATTGCCAGAGCCAGTATTCACTCTGATGTCTCCCATCACCTCATCAACTTCAATATTGCCAGATCCAGTATTTGAATTCAGTTCTACCTCTACTCCACTTATTTCAATATTACCAGAACCGGTCTTAAACTCCAGTTCCAATCCATCAGGAATTTCAAGTGTCCATTCAGAACTTCCTCTTGTCCAGCGACTTCTGCTGAATTCCTCTTTAATGGAAAGTCTATCTCCATTTTGCTCGAACTCAGGAGTATAGTCATCCTCATCAAAGGTATATTCCACTGTAACTTTTACTTGATTTGAGTTGCTCTTTTTAATGATGCCATTCCCTGAGGAAGTGGTAAGGCGAATAGTTTTGATGCCTGTGAAAGTTTTCTCAACTCTTTCTTGAGCTTGGACTAAGCTGACAGAGGCCAGAAAAATTAGGGTAAATAAGGTTGTTTTGAATTGTCTCATCTTTTTAAAGTTTTCTCAATGACATAGCGAAATCTTAAAAGATGCATCACAGCTAAAAAGAATTGAAAAAACCAGAAAAAACTGATGTGACTAATTGGGAGACCCAGTCATTTAAGTTGGCTCCTGAGCACCTTGACCAAGGTGATCATAGCCGACTTTGTCTCCTTTAAATTGGTCTTAAATGCCACCTGATTCTTAGGGTCTAAATCCAAAACGGTCTCAAATGCTTTGGTGTAGTAGTCGATCCAAGTATTGATGATGTCGAGCTCTTCTTCTTTGCTCTTCCCAGAAGCGATGTTATCCTTACTCAACTTAACCTCTTGTTGTAACCGCATTGCAGCGGATGTAGACGTGTTGAGCAAAATCATATCGGCCAATTTATCCTTATGTTCTGTGAGCATTAGTGCAATAGTAAATGCACCAATACCAACATTGTGAAGGGTTTGTTTAGAAACTTTATCTAGCCTATCTCCATCGGTGTGATAGAACTGATCTGTAAAATGCCAAAGTAACAACCCTGGAATATTGCCCTGCAGAAACGGTACGTGGTCACTACCGCCTTCGAAAGGGTTGAAGTTTACTTCCCAATTTTTCTGGTCACCTATAATATTAAAAGTAGATATCACAAGATCATTGAAGTAGTGGGGTTTGAGCTTTTCTTTTGTCAATGGACTTCCTCCCCACTCGGAGTGTTTCTCTACGCCTCTTACCCAAATGGCTCCTGGGTCAGGCATTTTTTCAATCAGAAAAGTACCACCAGTCTTTTCAGTATCTTCTCCCACCATGTCCAAACTCATACCCCATTTTATCCCTTTGGCTCTTTCGGCATCTTCCTGAACATACCTGCGGGTTGACACAATTTCATCACCAAATAAGTAGGTAATGGTTCTTTCTGGGTTGATTTTTCCAGCCTTTAAAAGTCTCGCGCTTGAAGCGGCAATTTCTGATAGCACACCTACTCCACTGGCATTGTCGTTAGCACCGGGCTCTTGTACATGAGCACTGAATACAAAGCGTTCCTCTGGCTTTTTACCTCCTCTTAACTCAGCCACTAAAGTGAGTTCCTCAGATTCATAAATCTTCGTTTCAAGGTTTACTTTGACACCCAATTGATCAGCAAAAACTGCTTCCTTCAACTTATTATAGACAGCTGTAGAAAGTAGTATGGCAAAGGATTTCTTCTCTTCGTTGAGGTTTATGCTGGAGAAGGATATTGAATTCTGATTTTTCAAAGGCTGGTTGTAGTCTGGAACTCTATAGACCATAACTCCAGCTGCACCTCTTTTCACAACAGCTTCCTCAAAGAATACTCTCGATGATCCTGCACCAACCACTACCTTACCGTCCATGTCGTAGTCATCGAACTCATTTGGCTTAGCATCTCCAACAAACACCATTTCAAAATTCTTCTCTCCCTCTGTGCCAAAGGAATTGATAGCGATCATATTTCTATTTGAAGTGAAGTTGAGAATTTCCTCACCAGAAGCAAGCTTGAGGCTTGCAGCACTAGGCTCCCACGTTTTACGAGCTAATGCTCTCTTTTCTATTCGATAGACCAACCTGGTATCTACGCCAGCTGACTCTTCTTTCACAAAACCAGCCTTCTCTAATTTATCAGCTACGTGAAAAATACTTTTATTGAAACCTTCATTTCCAACAACTCGGAAGTATTGCTCAACGAAAGCCACGGTATTGAAAGCCTCTTCTTTATTGAATGTTTGTTCTGCCAATTGAATGTAATCCTTCTGCAAATCGGAGAGCTGAAAGGCATTGACTAATTGAGAGAAGCTAAGAAGCAGAGCGATAAAAAGGAACTTAATTTTCATATGACCTTAATTTCTAATGAAGACATGAAGTCAATTCTAAAAATTATGAAAGACTTTCGCTGGTAATATTTGAAAAATGAATGGGTTTAAATGTAACCCCAATTCTGTAGCTTATTATAAATCTCTAAACAAATCCAAGCATCGGTAGCTGCATAGTCGATTTGCTTTTTTGTCAATTGATCCATCTCCCAGTTAGAAGTTTGAGCAGATTTAGAGATACGAATTTCGAGGATCATCGCGGCTAGATTTCTAGCACCAATACTTTCAGCCCCTAGCTCAGTTAAAGTATCATTTAGGTCTTCAAAACCCTTAGGTTCAAATGGCCTAAGTCTATTGAGTAAATTATAGTCATCCGTTAAACCGATGCCTACTTTCAGAATATCGTCATCCTCTAAAAATTGATGCAATGAATCAATGATGCCAATCTTATGTGTTCTAAGCAAAAAGACTTTTTCTGCTGTAGCTATCTGTATCAGACCTATATTTCTTATTTGGCCCTTAACAAAGGTAGGTTTAGCCTCGGTATCGAAACCGACAACTTTTGACGATCTGATCTCAGCCATGGCAGCCTCAATCCGTTCTTCTGATGCGGCCAAAACAACCTTCCCTTCATAATGTCTGAGAGGAAAGTCCATCACTTCATCCTTACTAATTGAAAGTGGAAACATCATTACTTAATCTCTTTTGCAGAAGAACTCTTCGCATCCTTCAACCTTCTGATTTTAATGTTGAGGTAAGCAAAAGTCACTGTCATTATTGGACTTATTAAATTAAAAAAAGCATATGGAAGATATGCTCCTGTAGCAACACCTAATACGTTGGAGTGATATGCTCCGCAGGTATTCCATGGCACTAACACTGAGGTTACAGTTCCAGAGTCTTCCAAAGTTCGGCTGAGGTTTTCAGGGGCAAGACCTTTCTTTTTATAAATATCAGCATACATTCTGCCTGGAACTACAATGGCCAAGTATTGATCGGATGCAGTGGCATTAAAGAAAATAGTTGTGGCTGCAGTTGAAGCCACTAACGATCCAGTAGATTCTACCTTAGAAATAACAGCTTCTGCGATCCTTTTAAGCAAACCGCTAGACTCCATCACACCACCAAATATCATGGCGGAAAGGATCAGCCAAACAGTTCCTAACATTCCAGCCATTCCACCAGAAGTAAGGAGTTCATCTACAATTTCATTTCCGGTTACAATTGATATATCTCCATAAAGCGACTTCATTAAACCAACAAAAGTCATCTCTAGGCTTGTGCCTTCCCAACCAGAAACTGTTTTAACTACTTCAGGCTGAAAAATCAAAGCAAACACTCCACCTAACAG
>CAYGKL010000100.1:0-8432 GCA_964350505.1 uncultured Roseivirgaceae bacterium
AACACTCTGTCTGCAAGGGGCCTGAGAACTTTTCTATCCATGATGTTTAGGGCTTTAGTATTTTTGTAAATCGTTAAAAATGCCATCAAGGTCGTTCCTAGACCTTTGAATTTTTTCGGCAAGTTTATCTAACATGCTCTCCTTGGTATCGGGCTCATGCATAAAATCCTCATCTGTTAGTTGAGGAAAAATCTGTTTCATCATTACACGTAATTCTCGCCAGCTTCTTCTAATTTCCATGGTCGACTAAGTTTTATTTTTAGAAAATTCATCCTGTTAAATAAGCGCTCATTGCCCTTACCTCATCCTTATACAAAGTAAAGGAATTGGCCTTTTAGAATACTATAGTAAGCTTCCTAAGACTTACATAAATCACAGGTTCTCAAGGTTTTGATTTCTCTTTTTCTTGAGGTGTTTGAAGAATGTAGGAGTGAGTCCTGTTACTTTTTTGAATTGATTAGAAAGGTGTGCTGCACTACTGTAATGAAGTTTGAAAGCAATTTCTGAAAGCGAAAGTTCATCATATAGAATAAGCTCTTTTACCCTTTCAATTTTATGCATAATGATAAAGTGTTGTATGGTGGTGCCTTTCACTTCAGAGAAGGTATTGGCCAGATAGGTGTAGTCATAGCCAAGTTTCTCACTGATGTAGTCTGAATAGTTTACTTTCGGAAGCTCATCGGTATAGTGAATCAGCTCAATGATTACATTTTTTATTTTTTCAACCAGAATACTACGGTTGTCATCCAATAGCTCTAGCCCAGATTTCGCTAAGCTAATTTTAAGTAATTCACGATCGCATTGAGAGATAGGCTCAAAAGTTTCAACCATGCCCAAATCTACTTGAGGATGTGTATAGCCTAATTTCTCTAATTCTGCCTTTACAACTAGCTTACAACGTAAGCTTACCATATACTTTATATAAAGTCTCATGATGGTGTTTATGTATACGCAGGAATAGAGAATAAAACTGAGAAGCCTTCTGTTAGATCTAAATTGATAGTCATATATGTAAGCTATAAAGTTTTATATTCTCAATTCGCTATCAATGGGGTAATTGATGATTTTTAGACATTATACTGTCGATACTAATGGTATTCTATTACATGAGAAGCTAGCCAAATCAATTCATTGTTAATAGGTAAGTATGTGAAACATACAGCCAGTTGATACTTAAACCTGTGATATATGTAATTCTTAATTGCCTCGATGAAAGAGGTTTCAAAAGTTTCTAACGGCAAAAAGCTAGGATATGTGTAACAGGCTGATTTAAGTATGTAACATATCTGAATACAATGTTTTGAACCTTGCTTAGCGAATAATTACAGCCGTAAGTCTGTTATAGTTACCATAAGAAGATGAAAATAGAGCAATAATGAAGGACTAGGTCCAAGCAAAAGTGAAAAACAAAGAGCAAGAAAAAGGAAATACATTTATTATCGTAGAGATTATTGAGTATGTCCCCAACTCAGTGGTAATTAAAACCATCTTAGATAAAACATCGGGAAGTGTGACAGTTTCATCCTTCGATTCTGGAGAAGCTTTAACCGAGAAAACCACACCTTTTGATACTTTTATTCAAGTAATTGATGGAAAAGCAGAGATTGTAATTGATGACGTTTCTAACCTTTTGGAGACAGGGGAATTTATTATTATCCCTGCTCATAGCAGACACGTTATAAAAGCCAATGTAAGATTCAAAATTATCTCCACAGTGATAAAGAGTGGATATGAGGAAGTGAATTTATAACAGCATGAGCAAGGTTAGACAATTGAAGAGTTCGAGTGATTCTTCTTTTAAAGATGATGCTGACTTTTTTTAAAAAAAAATAAACCCCAGCCATTGACCAGGGTTCAAACATCTTAAAAGCTTTTAAGTCTAGTTGCTCGGATACCAATCCTTCAATCTAACTTCAATCTTCTTACTGTCCTTATTCACCATGTTTTTGAAGCCTGCTACATCAGCAAGGCCTTCAGTGCCACGATAATGATACGGGTAAACAATACCTGGCTTGAAGTCCAGCACAGCGCTTGCTGCTGCATTAATATCCATAGTGTAAGGGAGGTTCATACAAACAAAAGCCACATCGATATTCTTTAGGCTTCTCATTTCAGCAATGTCTTCAGTATCCCCGGAGAAATATACCTTCTTTCCACCCATGCTTAAGATATAACCATTGCCTCTACCTTTTGTATGGCGCGAAGTTTCATCCTCTGGCAAATTGTACATCGGTATTGCAGCAATATCAATTCCATTCATCATTATGTTTTCGCCATTGGCTAAAACCTTCGCTTTTGACTTTAATCCTTCAGGCAATTGATTCATAACTGCTTGAGGCACAAGTAACTGAACATTGGAAGTGTTGATGGCCGCTAAAGTTTCAGCATTCAAATGGTCTCCGTGGATATCAGTAATGAGGATCATTGTTGGGTCTTGAAGCCCTTTGTACATGTCGCCACCACCATAAGGGTCTACATAAATCACTTGATTCTTCCAAGTAAGCACTACTGAGCCATGTGTTATTGGCTGAATAGTAATATCGCCATCCTTAGTTTTGATTTGATCTGAACTTGCTCTGTTTTGAGCAGTTAAAGCAGTACTCAATAAAAGTGCTGCAAAGAGTAATTTTAATTTCATCATTTATTTTTTCTGGTTAGTTCAAGCGGCCAAAGCCATAATGACTATCCATAGATGTCATTGATAACTCCAGCCAAACGCACGCCTGCCTGCAAAACCCTGAGCTTAATGATGTCGAAGTATTTGTAACCATATTCATAGCTAATTCTTCCATCTTCTGGAACATCATACACTTGATCACGGTAAGA
This sequence comes from uncultured Roseivirgaceae bacterium, assembly GCA_964350505.1. GTDB lineage: Bacteria > Bacteroidota > Bacteroidia > Cytophagales > Cyclobacteriaceae > Roseivirga. The sequence continues at coordinate 2,827 of CAYGKL010000100.1, forward strand.
CATTGACTCATAAGCCCAGTCTCTTACAGATGCAGCCTGCCATGCATTAACTTGTGCAGGGCTCGGATGGTTTACCCATTCGGCAAACTCCGTATAGCTCAGTTGCTTACCATCAATTATTCTGCTATCCCAAACACTGTGCAGGTTAGTATTGCTTCCGAAATATTGAACGCGCACATCGTTTCCACCTCTGTCTTCACCATTACCAACATGGAGTGGCTGATGGATATCACCAATCATATGTACCAAAAACTTCAGTTTTGTGGCTTCTTCCTCTGAAGATAAACCTCCGGCTTTCAGTTCTGCTATAATCGTTTCAATGGCATTGATTACATCACCACCTTCTTGAGCTGGAGCTTCTTCATATGTCATGCCATCGGGAATGGTGCAATAGTGCCAAGTTTCGGCATAGTCGTAACTATCATCAGATCTTACTTCGTCCATCCATGTACTTACTTCAGCAAGCGTCTCGTTTCCTAGTATGCGTTTAAGCTGCTTTTTTGCTTTTTTGCTTACCATCCCATCAGCAATATGGCCCACTGTTCTATGTCCAATTTGGCCCCAAAATATGCTACTGGATGTTACGGCAATTGAGAGTACCAATAGGCTTGAAAGAAGTATGTATTTTCTCATGATTAGATTTTTGTCAAAGATAAAATTTTGACCCTTATTCGAGTAATCACCATGTTAATTTAGCGTGAATTCATTGGCTAGCGAGTTATGCTAAGATGAACTTTTACTTATATCAATAGCTTGCCAAGGCAAAACATAATAATAGCCCACAGTTTAAACTGTGGGCTATTATTATGAATAGCTCTGAGTAATGGTTTTAACCATTTCCCATAAACTTAACTACTTAAAAGCCGGAATCCCTGTAATCTCAGCGCCAAGAATTAACAAATGAATATCATGCGTTCCTTCATAGGTTACTACAGATTCTAAATTAGCCATGTGGCGCATCATTGGGTATTCACCCGTTATGCCCATGCCACCATGAATTTGTCTGGCTTCTCTGGCAATATTTAGAGCAACTTCTACAGCATTTCTTTTCGCCATAGAAATTTGAGGCGTTGTGGCTTTTCCTTCATTAAAGAGTTGTCCTAATCTGAAGTTGAGAAGCTGGGCCTTGGTAATTTCAGTAAGCATTTCTGCCAATTTCTTCTGCTGTAATTGGAAAGAACCAATCGGCTTATCGAACTGAATTCGCTCAGCACAATACCTTCTTGCCGATTCATAGCAGTCCATTGCTGCTCCAATGGCTCCCCAAGCAATACCGTAACGTGCCGAATCTAAACACATCATTGGCGCACCCAATCCACTTTTATTCGGAAGCAGGTTCTCTTTGGGTACTTTTACATTGTCAAAAACGAGTTCACCTGTTGCACTGGCTCTCAAAGACCATTTGCCATGAGTTTCTGGAGTAGAAAAACCTTCCATGCCGCGCTCTACAATCAATCCATGAATTCTTCCTTCTTCGCTTTTGGCCCAAACCACAGCAATATCAGCCTTTGGAGAATTGGAGATCCACATTTTGGCGCCATTCAAAAGATAATAGTCGCCCATATCCTTGAAGTTAGTGGTCATACCAGATGGATTGGAGCCATGGTCAGGTTCGGTCAAGCCAAAGCAGCCCAGCCATTCACCAGAAGCCAGTTTTGGCAAATACTTCATGCGCTGTTCTTCGTTTCCGAATTTGTAGATCGGGTACATTACTAAAGAGCCTTGCACAGATGCGGTGGATCTCATGCCTGAATCACCACGCTCAATCTCTTGCATAATGAGGCCATAGGAGATGTAGTCCATGCCGCCACAACCATATTTTTCTGGGAGTTGAGGGCCAAATGCGCCAACATCACCGAATTTCTTCACTATTTCATAAGGGAAGTGAGCATTTTCAGCCCAACTTTCTATGTAGGGAGAAATTTCTCTCTTCACGAAGTCTCTTATTGCTGAACGCACCATTTTATGCTCATCAGTCAATAAATCATCCATACCGTAAAAGTCTGGATGTTCGAATACGTCTTGTTTAGAAGATTTTTGAATTTTTGAAGCTGTTTCAGTTCCCATAGGTAATTTGCTTTCCGAAAGATTTGTGGTCAAATTTGCAACCACTTTTTAACCTATGCAAACGTATGAACAAGTCGGAAATCGACCAAAATATACTTGATAGAATCCATAAGCTTTCTGAAAAGTATGAGGCAATGGGGCAAGATATGTCTTCTTACCTCGATGGACTCTTACATGCGGACTATTTAAAATATTGGGACTACATCAATTTAGACTCTCTTTTGGGCTTGCAGCAGCCAAAAACGGGATTCCCCGATGAACTGGTCTTTATCTGTTATCATCAAATTACTGAACTCTATTTTAAGCTTTGCTTGTGGGAGATGAAACAAATTCACGAGCACAGTCATCCCGATGCTGAGTTTTTCACCGCTCGGGTGAAGCGTTTGAATAACTATTTTGAACACCTCTGCCATTCATTTGTGATTATGACTGATGGTATGGAAAGAGAGCAGTTCTTAAAATTCAGGATGTCATTGCTGCCATCTTCTGGTTTTCAGTCTGCTCAATACAGAATGATCGAAATTGGTTCTACGGACATGATCAATCTGGTAAACCTTAACAAACGCGATGAATTCGATGATTACTCTTCGCTCGATTTGCTTTATGAAGCCATTTATTGGAAAACAGGAGCTACAGAGTTAAAGTCGGGTAAAAAGACACTCACTTTAGAACAGTTTGAAGAGAAGTATTCAAAAGAGTTTTTGCACTTGGCCAATGATACTAGATCTACGAATTTCAATCAGCTTTATCTCAAACATTATAAAGGAGCTAAGGGAGAGGAGGCGTTGGTCGAACAATTGAAACGTTTCGATTTATTAGCAAATGTGGATTGGCCTTTGGCTCATTATCGTTCCGCAGTGAAGTATTTGCAAAAAGATCCGGTTGATATCGCTGCCACAGGAGGAACCAATTGGCAGAAGTATCTTCCACCTAGATTTCAGAAGGTTATCTTTTATCCAGATTTATGGACCGAACAAGAAAAAGAGGAGTGGGGTAAGCACTGGGTGCTTGAACAGTTAAACAGAAAATAGTAATGAGTTGATCAGAATTAATGATTCCTGATCAACCGTTTACGCATCACTAATTTAGGGATAGAACCCCTACCAAATCATGCAAAAAATCATAACCACAGTCCTTCGTCCTGAAGAAGCTTTCAACCCTGAAGTCTTTGACGAAGCAATTATCAAGCGTTCAGGTATTAGAGAATCTGAGGTGCAAGTGAGGGCATTGAAGCGCTCCATAGATGCACGTTCCAGAAGTATCAAAGTCAATATTGAGGCGTTGGTTACGGTAAAAGAAGATCTACCGCCTTTATTGAATTATAAAAGAGACTATCCAGATGTCTCAAATGCTGATCCAGTAGTAATTGTCGGATTCGGCCCTGCAGGCATGTTTGCGGCACTCCGTTGTATTGAATTAGGCTACAAACCGATTGTGATAGAGCGAGGCAGTGATGTGCGTGCCAGAAGGCGTGATATCGCTGCCATCAACAAAGATCATATTGTTAATCCTGAGTCGAACTATTGTTTTGGTGAAGGTGGTGCTGGAACTTATTCAGACGGGAAGCTATATACCCGTTCAAAAAAACGTGGCGACATTCAAAAGTCACTGGAGATACTTGTGGCCCATGGAGCAACAGAAGATATTTTAGTGGATGCTCACCCGCATATTGGCACCAATAAGCTCCCGAAAGTAGTTCAAGAAATCCGCGAATCGATTTTAGGTGCAGGGGGCGAAATTCATTTCGATACCAAAGTAACGGACTTCCTCATTGATGAAGGCCACATGAAAGGAGTGGTGCTCGCTGATGGTTCTAAAGTGGAAGGACTTGGGGTCATATTAGCCACGGGACATTCTGCCAGAGATATATTTCATCTACTCCATCAAAAGCAGGTTTTCATAGAGGCAAAACCCTTTGCCTTAGGAGTCAGGATCGAACATCCTCAGCAGCTAATAGATCAGATTCAATACAATTGCGAAGTAGATAGAGGGCCATGGCTACCGGCTAGCTCTTATGCGTTGGTTCATCAAACCTATTTCGATCAGAAAAAGAGGGGCGTATTTAGCTTTTGTATGTGCCCAGGAGGTTTTATTGTACCATCTGCAACGTCACCAGGCGAAATAGTAGTGAATGGGATGAGTCCATCTCGAAGAGACTCCAAATTCGCTAATTCGGGGATCGTGACCGCTATTGAATTCGAAGACCTTCAGGCTTATTCAGAATATGGACCTTTAGCGGCTTTGGTTTTTCAACAAGAAATTGAACAGAGAGCTTTCCAATTAGGAGGGAAAACACAAGCAGCTCCTGCTCAAAAGATGATCGATTTTGTGAATAATAAGGTTTCTTCCCAATTGAATGACACTTCTTATCAACCGGGTCTCACTAGCGTATCCATGAATGATGTGTTGCCAGAGTCGATTCATGAAAGATTGCGCACTGCCTTTAAAGCCTTTGGTAAGAAGATGAAGGGCTATTACACCAATGAGGCGCAGATTGTAGGGGTGGAGAGTAGAAGTTCATCACCTGTTCGTATTCCTCGCGATAAAGAAACTTGTGAGCATGTACAGATCAAAGGGCTATATCCATGTGGTGAAGGCGCGGGCTATGCGGGTGGAATTCTTTCTGCCGCTATGGATGGAGAAAAGTGTGCCGACATGTTGATTGGTGCTTATGGCAAGAAGTAAATAGATTGCTTCTTAAGTAAGGGAATAGAATTATGATTTTAAGTTGGTAGAATGGAAGTCAAACTTTTGATTAAGCTTGAGTTATTCCTTTGAGAGAAGCTTTCTGAATCTTCTGGTATCGTAATTGGCCATACCAGTTTTCTTCACTACAACCTCACCTTCATTAGAGATAACGAAAGTGCTTGGTACAACATTGGTTTCATAAATATCAGGTAGTGTAGTAGCCATTCTATAAATGGGGAATTCGAATCCTTTATTTTTCACCCAATCTTTGGCTTTGTTGAAATCGGTATCATGAGAAATCATTAGAAAAACCACATCAGAATCATCTTTCAATTTACTGTAAAGGCTATTAATACCCGGCATTTCCGCCACACATGGAGCACACCATGTGGCCCAGATATTCATAAAGATGGTTTTGCCTTTTAGAGATTGAGCATCTATGATCTCTCCAGACTCATTCATCAATTTGAAGTTATAGTCGGCAGGCTGTTTAGCAAGATCATCTAATTCACCTGCATTCATTACTCCTGTATAGAGTACTGCTTGTTGCACTTTTCCAAAGACTTCGGCCTGGCTACCTGTAAAATAGATGACCGCGAATATGGATAGGATGATTCCTAACTCAATAAAATCGCGTTTAGTAGCTTTTATCTTTTTTGGTTTGCTCATGTAATGCAGACAAGTTCTTCACAAACTAAGTTCAATCCAAATTATTGGAAAGTAATCCATGTTACAATTCATGGATTTTTAGCCCTTGCATTAAAAAGGGTGGTCAATCCTATTTTAAATGTTTTGTCCTGGAATAGGTATCACCAATTTAACTTTCCCCCTTTAAGGGGGAATACAAGGGG
>CAYGKL010000100.1:8532-13045 GCA_964350505.1 uncultured Roseivirgaceae bacterium
GAGTCGTTGAGTTTCAAGTTTGTGTTTAAATCAAATTAACTTACTCTCTCAAAGGAGAGAAGTGAGAATGGTTCAGTGTTAAATGTATTGTTCTGAAATAGGTTTACATCCAGTTAGCTTTCCCCCTTTAAGGGGGAATACAAGGGGGTACTTGAGCTACTTCAAATTCTTGGCAATAATTTCTAGTACAGTGGTTGGGTTTTGAGATAGTCACCCCTCTGTATCTCCCCTCGAGGGGAGAAGTGAGAGTCGTTGAGTTTCAAGTTTGTGTTTATATGAAGTTAAGTTTCACCCTCAAGGTAGGAAGGGAGAGTCGAGGAAGTTTAAATTTGTGTTTGCATCAACTTATACATGCAGGTTACATAATTAAATGAACCTTCATCAGATACCTTTGTTATGATACTGAACTTAGTGTATAATTTAGGAGCATTAAACTAAAAGCAACTTATGAAATTTTTAAAAAGCTATTCATTTATTATTCTAATGGCATTTTTTGTGGCATCCTGCGGACCATCTGACGGTGTGTATTTTGTGAACCTTACGGACGGTCAAGAAGTGTCTTCAACAGTTTTGGTTGAGATGGGAGTGAATGGAATGGAAATTGAACCAGCTGGTGAAGTGAATAAAGGTTTTGGACATCATCATATCATTATTGATGGAGGTTTTTTGAAGACCGGAGAGTCTATACCTGCTGATGCCACGCACATTCATTATGGCAAAGGCCAAACAGAGGCCACCATTGAACTAACGCCAGGAGAACACACATTGACCCTGCAATTTGCTAACGGTCTACACCAGTCATATGGTGAAGCATGGAGCAAAACTATTACTGTAAATGTAAAGGATTAGATCTCCGGTTAAGAAATAAATAATTTAGGGAAGGCTCCAATGGCATTGGGGCCTTTTTTGCTTTAAAATGAGGTTGGATAACCTCTTTTCAAGCCCTAATGAATTACCTTTTGATTATTTTGTTAAAAGGCTAGATTATAACTAATACCTACCTCAGTCTATAAGTTGAATATTCTTAAATCAGATAATTCGGATTCTGATCTTCAAATATAACTCAGTCGTTTGCCCTCCTAATTCTATTCATCGCGTGTTGTAAAAATAAGCATGTTGAGAGTTTCTATACCTCGTGAAACTCAGATTTGAAAATCTACCAATCTACCAAAAATGACCTTGTGGTTTGATTTGATTTTGTCATTTTCTTTTGAAATAATCTAGTTAACTTATGAAGGTAAAAAATTGCTCTTCAAAGCATTAGATGTGATACAAATCATTTTTTAACTTAGTTTTTCTCCTCAACTTAGGTATAATTAATTCACGCACAATTCATTTCTGTTATGGTAGATATTAAAATATTACATATTGCCACTGAGATTAAAAGTTCAGAGCAACTGGAAAGCGAGCTTTTAAACAATCCATTTTGCCAATTTGAAATTTCAAGATCAAACTCAATTCAGAACCTTGGGAAAGAACTAAAGAATAGATCATTTCAGGTAATTATTATTGACCTCAAGGAGACTAATGCGGATGAGTTATTCAATGAATTTCACCAAATGAATCATGAAATTCCGATTCTGGTGCGCATCCTTAAAAAGGATTCGGCAATAGGTTTAAAGGCCCTTGAATTCGGAGTTCAAGATTTTGTTTATGCTGATGGTAATGAAGAGTTTATCACTGGTAAAACTATCTACTCTGCTTATCAAAGCTTTCATCGAATCAAGAAGGTCGCGAGCCTTCATGACGATCTCAAAAAATTAGAACATGCGGTTGATCAATCGGCCAACGTCATAGTCATTACAGATACCTTTGGTGAGATTGTTTTTGTTAATAAAAAGTTCGAAGAACTTACTGGTTATACCAAAGAAGAAGCTATTGGTAATAGCCCAAGCGTTTTAAAATCCGGTAGACAATCAAAAGCTTACTACCAAGATTTATGGGAAACCATCTCTTCAGGTAAAGCATGGCAAGGTGAGTTTGAAAACAGGAAGAAAGACGGTAGTCTTTTTTGGGAAAGAGCTATAATTACGCCTATAACTAACGACCAAGGGGTTATTCAGAATTATATTGCTATTAAAGAAGACATTACTTCGTTAAGGTTAGCGATAAAAAAAGGCGAAGTGAATGAATCTAGGTTGAATGCCATTCTCGAATCATTAGATGATATGGTCTTTATTATAGATGATAAAGGCTGTTTTGTTGATTTTTTTGAGTCTTCACTGAATGAAGTTCCATATGTGTCTAAAGATGAATTTATAGGCAAGCACTATTCAAAAGTACTTCCTCAGCCCGTAGCATTAAGAATAAAAAATGCCTTACAGAGATTGGTAAATGGTGAAGGTGTTCAGGTTGTAGAATATGAACAAATAACTTCAGGGATTCAAAGTTATTGGAGAGCTAAGATTACTCCTTTGAAAGGCCCAGAGTTAGGCTTTACAATGGTAACTGAAAATGTTACTGAGGATAGAATAAAAGAACATAAGCTTTTAATGAGTGAAGAAAAGTATAAAAATCACTCTGAGGCTTTACCCATCATTTTGTGGACAACCAATGTCGATGGTGTTGGCAATTATCAAAATAAGTTAGGTGATGAATTCTATGGAAAGAAAATAGATGAAATTCGTACTTGCTATTGGCATTTGGTTCACCCTGAGGATCGCTCTTTTTCTCGCAAAAAATGGCGAAAAGTTTTACAAGCAAACGGAATATTTCAAAACATAGAACGGCATAAAAATGCACTTGGAGAATACAGATGGCTTCAATTGGAAGCGAACCCTGTGTTTTCAAAAGAGCAACATATTTTAGGATGGGTGGGGATTTCAAAAGATGTTCATGAAGAAGTCGAAACTAAAAAGCACAACGAAGACCTTTTGTTCCATCTTACCGAAAGAGTAAAAGAGGCATCGGCCATTTACAGTGTAAGCAGAACCATTTTAGAGTATGCCAACGACCTAGATCAGGCCTTTTTGAAGTATCTAGATATTATTCCTTTAGGTTTTCTAAACCCTGAACTCACCTCTGTTAAAATTATATTTAAAGAGAAAGTTTATCAAAAGCGGCCACTTAAGTATAGCGATAGGATTTCTAGCCCAATCACTGTTAACCGTTTAATATTGGGTGAGATCATTGTAGGTATTGCCAAGAAAGATCATCAAGGAAAGGAATTAAACTTTTTAAAAGAAGAAAATAGACTCTTGTCTTTGATCGCACAAAACACGAGTATGGCCTTAGAGAGAGAGGAGGCAACTCAAAAGTTAGCTGCCAATGAATTAAAGTATAGACTAATTTTTGATAATTTACAAGAGGGTTATTTGTTAATGGATTACGAAGGAACTATCCTAGACTCTAATCCGGAGGCTTTGAGATTAATCGGTTATGAAGGTGAAAAGCTACTCGAAAAACTTGAATTTCAAGATTTTTTCTTGTCAGATTTTGAAACCCTAAAAAAGCAAATCAAAGGAGGAATTTTGCGCAATTACTTAGTTTCAATGCGTAAAATGGATGGTCATTCAATTCAAGCCAACTTTAACTTTAGAGTGGTTAAAACAGATAGTAAATCCAAACAGATCGAAGCCACTTTTAGAGATGTCACCAGAACAACCAAAATGAATGAATTGGTTAGTGCAACTGTCAAACTTTATGAGGCTAGCCAACTGAATATGGAAGAGTTAATTCAAGTGGGAATAGATACAGCGGTAGAAATTATGGATTCCAAAGCTGGCTTTTATCATCATGTAAATATAGACCAAAATACCGTGAAACTAGTGCAATGGAGTAAAGGCACTAAAGAAGTGTGCAAGGTACCTCAATTAGTTCCGGTTTATAAGATTGATGATGCTGGCATCTGGGTGGAATGTATTCAGACTTTAAAGCCAGTGATACATAATGATTTCAAGAGAGCCAAGAACAAAAAGGGTTTACCTCAAGGTCATTTTGTTATCGAGAGAGATTTGGAAATTCCCATCTTAAACCAAGGCAAACCTGTGGCTATTTTGGGAGTAGCCAATAAGTCATCGCAATACACCGATCTAGATGTCAGCGTCTTGGAGTCTTATGCAAGTCTATTTCATTCCTTAGTCGAGAAAAAGCAACTGGAAGAGGAATATTTGAGTACCCTTGAGTCTTTCAAGAAGTCTCAGGAAGCCGCTTCCATTGGCGCATGGAGATATGATCTCGTTTATGAAACTACTTGGTGGTCAGATACCATGTTCGATATCTATAAGATTCCGAAGAGTCAAGGAATTCCACAAAAAGATTGGCTGAACTATACCCATCCAGAAGATCGTGAACATCAATTAAAAGCCTTTAATGATTCGATAGCAAGTGGTAGTTACGAATGTGAATTCCGAATCATCAGGCCTGATGGAGAAATAGCCTATGTTTATGCCAAAAGTTCGGTGGTCTATGACCAACTGGGTAAGCCATTGAAGCACAATGGCATCTTGCAAGATGTGTCGACCACTAAAAAAATGATGCATTTATTCCAAGAAAAGAGTTTGCAGTTCGAGTC
>CAYGKL010000101.1:0-12951 GCA_964350505.1 uncultured Roseivirgaceae bacterium
AATTGTTCCTAACCAACCCATCATAATAGCCGCCATAGCAAAGGCGCCTACCTCAAAGACAAACTGTCCGCCTGTTGGAATACCAATTTTGAGCATGGGCTTGAAGAAGTCTGCCTTGAATTTACTCAACTTAAAACCCTCTCTGTAGTTTTTAAATTTGGAGTAGTTCCTCACAAATAAAAGAAGTGCAATGGCCATGATCACCCTAGAAATCAAAGTGGCCCAACCAGCTCCATTCAGCCCTAGTTCGGGGAATCCAAATTTCCCATATATCAACAGGTAATTGAAAAGCACGTTCAGTGCATTAGCAAAAATGGTAATGAACATAGTCGGTTTAGTAATGGACATACCTTCAGAAAACTGTCTAAATCCTTGAAAAACAATAAGTGGAAAAAGGGAAGTCGCGATAATGAAAAAGTAAGGTTTTCCTAAGCTAATCACCTCTTCTGGCTGCCTCATGTACGGAAAAGCATAGGTCAGTCCATACATGAAGAACACTAATAATATGCCCAATAGAAAGCTTAAAATAATTCCATGGCGAAGTAATCTTGTAATTAGATTATGCTCTTTCTTTCCATCCGCCTGGGCTACAAGCGGGGTGATGCCATAAGTAACCCCGATACCAAACATCATAAACATACCCAGGAAATTGTTGGCAAAAGATGAAGCTGCTAACTCTGTAGATCCCAGCTGCCCAACCATAATACTATCTACAACACCCACCATGATGTGTCCAAGCTGACTGAGCATCACAGGATAAGCAAGCGAATATGTCTTACGGAAATGACTGCGGTATGAGAGGAGTTCAGCCATTAAATTCCTTTGATTCGGGCGTATTTTAATATACCTCCAACGCTTAAACTATCGGTTATTCTGCCTTCCATCACCCACTCAAGTGCTTCGGAGAAAGGCAATTTCTTTACTTTGATATCTTCAGTATCGTCAAAATCAGTTGCTCCTTCGGTCAGATCTGTAGCCACATAGACCATTCCTATTTCATCTGTCACAGAGTTCGATGTATGTATTTTACAAAGGAACTCGGTTTTTTGTGCGGTAAGACCGGTCTCTTCCTTTAACTCTCGCAAAGCTCCATCTTCGTAAGTTTCAGACATTGGCACTGCTCCCATGGGAATTTCCCAACTATACTCATTCAGCGTATATCTATATTGACCGACTAACCATATATTACCTTGTTCATCGATGGGTAAAATGCCAACAGCCCGACCTTTAAAAGATACTTTCCCATAAATACCTAGGTTGCCAGAAGGGTTTATAACCTGATATTCATCTAGACGAATCCAAGGATTTTCATAGACCAATTTTCCACTTAAAGTCTTCCAGGGGTTTTGCTCCTCACTCATGGCTCAAAAATAAAGAAAGCTTTCAAGTTCCTGTGTCATTCGTTATGTTTAATGCTTTATGCTGAAGCCCTATTATAAGAATGGATTGATTGAAGCAGGCTGCGATGAAGCAGGCAGAGGGCCTTTGGCTGGGCCGGTAGTGGCGGCCGCAGTTATCTTACCCCCTCACTACGAAAACGAGCTTTTCAATGACTCAAAAAAGCTCAACAAAAAAATACTGGAGCAGCTAGAGTCAGTAATTAAGGAAGATGCTTTAGCCTATTCAATTCAAGAAGTAAGTCATACTAAAATCGATGAAATCAACATCCTCAATGCTTCTTTCATGGCCATGCATCTTTCTGTGAAAGACCTCTCCATTCAACCGGAATTACTGCTCATTGACGGAAATCGTTTCAAGCCATATGCTGGCATTCCACATGAATGCATAATAAAAGGTGATGGTAAATACATGAGCATTGCAGCGGCCTCTATTTTAGCAAAGACTCATAGAGACCGACTGATGACTGAAGCAGCTCAACAGTACCCAGGCTACGGATGGGAAAGCAATGCCGGATACCCCACAGCGAAGCACCGAGATGCGATCAGAAAACTGGGTATAACCCCTTTACACAGAAAGTCGTTTAGGCTACTTCCCGAGCAGATTGAGTTGTTTGAATAGGTCCATGGCTGATTGTCAATGGTCCATGGACTATCGTCTATCGGCAAGCAAAAGGAAAGGATAGATTTGACTCTGTTTTCCTATTCGTACCTCAAAGAATCCACTGGATTTCTCTTGGCTGCATTGATCACCTTTCCAGAAATAGAGAAAAGCGCAACTAACAATATGATGACAATTGGCACTAAGGCACTTAAGATTCCTGGAGTTACATGATAGGTCCAAATACTCCCCATCAACAAATCAGATATATAAACACCAAGTCCGCCACCTACAATTGACGCAATACCAACTATGATCAAGAATGGCCTGTTCATAATGGTGGTTATTCCAGCCACTGAAGCACCTAAGACTTTTCGTATGCCAATCTCCTTTGTTCTGCTCTGAATGTTGATGGAAACTAAAGTGAAGAGTCCAATGGCAGAAAGCACAACGGCAATGACGGCTAAAAATAAAAACATTTCAACAATGTTCTTATTGATATCTCTAGCCTCACCCAAAACATTCATTTCATGGGTATAAACCTGGCTTTGCCTATTCGGAATTAACTCACCCCAAGTAGCCTCGAGGTAATCTATAGTTTGCCCAACTTGATTGGGATTTACTTTAGCGATGACCATCGACAAGTCTCGATCATCTCGCAACCTCAACATCACGGGGTCAATTGTTCCCCAAAATCCGTAGACGTAGAAGTCCTTTAGCATTCCAACAACAGTATATCGCAAAGAATCATCCATAGTCACTTGCTGACCTAGTGGGTTGTCCCATCCAAAACGAGCAGCCATTTGCTCGTTAATGATAATTGAGCTTTGCTTATCAGTTTCCTGATTGTCGGCAATAAAAGCTCTTCCATCAATTACATTCAGACCAAGCGTCTCTACGTATTCCAAACCAACATCCATTACCGTAACAGTGCTCTCTGTTTCCCCATTTTTCAAGGCTGTTTGAAAAGAACTCCAGCCAATATGCCCATTTGTCGATGTCAATCCAGTGATAATAGGGTTGGTTTGAATAGCCGCTTTAAATCTTTGAGCTTCGTTGGCGTTACTCAATTGAACCATAAGTAACCCTTCTTTTTCATAACCTAAATCAAGATTTTCTTGAAAATTAGAATTCTGAACGAAAGCGAATCCCAATACTAAAGCTAAAACAGATATCAGCATTTGGACCCCAAGTAAAATTCTGGATAGCATACTCGATGAACCAACTTTTAAGGTGCCTCTTAGAATCTCAACAGGTCTATATCTACTCACGAATATGGCAGGGTAACCTCCAGCTAACAATGCAGTCAACAGCAAAGTCGAAACTAGAAAAACAATCATATTCGGGTTATTCGAAAGGCTGAGGTAAACATCCATATTAGGCCACATATCACTATACTTTGGCACCAGCCAAAGTGAAAATAAAAGCCCCAAACCTAATGCTAAAAGACAGAGCACTAGATTTTCGCCTAGAAACTGAAATGCTAATTGCCCTCTGGAACCTCCAACTGTTTTTCTTACCCCAATTTCCTTGAGCCTTTTATTCGACATAGCTATAGCTGTGTTTGTAAAATTGAAACAAGCCAAGAGTAGAATCAGAACAGCCATGATATTAGGAGCAAGAATATGTGCAGGATGAAGCGTTTCATTACCAAGGCTCGTTCCATTAATGTCTCTTTGATTGAATGCAATTTCATCCATGGTTTGTAGCCAAAAACCACTTGTTGGATAGTCTTTTCGAACTTCGGCCTGTACTGAAGCAAACTTCTTGATGAGTGCTGGTGCCGTTTCCTTAATGGTAGGATCGCTACTTTGAATAAATAAACCATCAATGAACCTAGACCAATCACCTTTGTCCACATTGAAGTTTCGATGGAAGTTTTCAAAATCAGCAATCAGTTGAAACTGCATGCTGCTCTTAAGGCCTGGCTCTTCAAATACGCCACCAACGGTAAGTAAAATATTGGGTTTCTCAGACAGCACCAGTTCAATCGTTTCTCCCACTGCATTAACCTTTCCAAAAAGTGAGAATGCTGCTTTATCTGATATTAGCACTGAAGAAAGCTCTTGGTAACTATTCATATTACCGTGAAGCATGGGGAAGGTGAACATTTCCATAAAATCCTTGTCGACAAAGGCCATGGTCCTGTTGAAGACATTGTTCTCTTTTTTAATGGTTACTCCAGCTCTTTCAATTCTGCTTACCCTTTCTACGCCAGGAATTTCATCTTTTATTACAGTACCCAAAGGCATTGGAACACTGCCAAAAAGCATATCACTCCCATTCTGATCGATGTAGCTAGAAACCTCATACAATTGATCAAAATTTTTATGCTGCTTATCGAAGGTGGTAGCAAACTCATAATTCAGAAAAGCAACTACACAACAAGCTAATGCTAGACCTAGACCGACAATGTTGATGAAGACGAAAACTTTGCTCTTCATCAGGCTACGGAGAGTAACCTTTAGGAAATTTTGAAACATTCTTTGTTTGAGTTTTTGGTTTGACACCAAAAAGATGCAAAAAATTTAGCAAGAGTTGCATCCGACTCCAGTTATTCCATAATAAATGAGCATCACATGATTTTTTTATACCTCAATGTTTACTTTTGTGCCGTAAACTAGAACAGCAATGGAAATAAAGAAAGTAGCATTAAACGACCTCCACGAAAGCCTTGGTGGTAAAATGGTTCCTTTTGCAGGCTATAATATGCCTGTGAGATATTCATCTGACCTTGAAGAGCACAACACTGTGAGAAATGGTGTGGGCGTTTTCGATGTATCACACATGGGTGAGTTTGTATTGGAAGGCCCAGATGCACTTGATTTAATCCAAAGAGTAACCAGTAATGATGCCTCTAAACTAGTTGATGGGCAGGCGCAGTACTCTTACCTACCAAATGAAGATGGTGGTATTGTTGACGACCTTTTAGTGTACCGTTTCAGTGAAACTAAGTACATGTTGGTGGTGAATGCTTCTAACATCGAAAAAGACTGGAATTGGATCAGTCAGTTTAACACCAAAGGTGTTGACATGAAGAACGTTTCAGATGCTTATTCACTCTTTGCCGTACAAGGCCCTAAAGCCGTTGAAACACTTCAAAAACTGACATCGGTGGACTTGTCTGACATCAAGTTCTACAATTTTGTGGTAGGCCCTTTTGCTGGTGTTGATCATGTCATCATTTCAGCAACAGGATATACTGGTGCCGGAGGTTTCGAAATCTATTTGCATAACGATCACGCAGAATCAGTTTGGAAACAGATTTTTGAAGCTGGCGCTGAATTCGATATTAAACCTATAGGCTTAGGAGCTAGAGATACACTCAGGTTGGAAATGGGGTATTGCTTATATGGTAATGACATCACCGATGAAACCTCTCCTATTGCTGCCGGACTAGGATGGGTGACTAAATTCACTAAAGAATTCACCAATAGCGAAGGCATTAAAAAGGACAAAGAAGAAGGCGTAGTCAACAAGCTTGTAGCCTTTAAAATGATAGATAAAGGCATTCCAAGAAGTCACTATGAATTGATGGATGCTGAAGAGAATTTAATCGGTGAAGTTACTTCTGGTAGTCAATCTCCAACTTTGGGCATTGGCATCGGACTTGGTTATGTAGCGAAAGAATTCGCTAAAGCTGGTACGGAAATCCTTGTAGCTGTAAGAAACAGAAGGCTTAAGGCAAAAGTAGTGAAATTGCCCTTTGTGCAGAAGTAATATCAACCTTTAGCAACAATAAATTTATTCCAGAGAGTCACCCAGTTCAGCGATAACTGCACTAGGTGACTTTTCAAAAAACGATCCTCAGTAATACATGAAAATAGACATCTGCTATACGCCAGAACTCATTCATCAATTTGATGTAACCGACAAAACCGTTGTTGTCATTGATGTGCTACGCGCAACCTCTTGCATGGTAGCCGGGCTTGGTTCTGGTGTGGCAAGCATTACTCCTATTGCCAGTGTTGAAGAATGTGAAGCTTTAGGAGCGCAGGGTTATGTAATGGCTGGGGAAAGAGATGGAAAGAAGCTGCCTCAATTTCAGCTTGGTAACTCGCCTTTTGACTATATGGACAAAAGCCTGAGAGGAAAGAAAATTGCCACCACCACAACCAATGGTACCAGAGCACTCGATCTCTCCAAAGGAGCTCCAGAAGTGATAGTTGGTGCCTTTCTTAACCTGAATGCAGTCGTTAAGCATTTATCTAAAACCAACCGCGATATTCTACTCTTCTGTGCTGGCTGGAAAGGAAAATACAACCTAGAGGACAGCCTTTTTGCCGGTGCCGTTTGCGATGGACTCAAAAAACAAGCTGAACTGGAATCTGATGCAGCCACTGCCGCATTCTACTTATTTCAGGCCATGGGCAAAGATCCCTACTACTTCATCAGCCGAAGTAATCATGCGAAGAGACTTACGAAATTCGGAATTATGAAAGACATTGAATATTGCTCTCGTTGTAATGAGTTTGATGTGGTGCCGAAGTTAAAGAATGGCGAGTTGGTGGTATAAAGCCGTCAAGATTGCCTGTATAAACTCAAATAGTTTACGATAAGCAGGCTTTGCTTGTGTAGTATCCTATATTCACTCCAACTTGAGAGTTCATTAATTCAAAAAGTACGAGCACCGTATTTGAATTAATTCTTGAATCCGCATTGCATCGGCACAGGACTATCTTATTTTTAGATCAATTTGGAAAAGGCACTTTACGATAATCACGGAAGAAGACTCAATTACCTTCGCTTGGCAATTACAGAGCGCTGTAATTTGAGGTGTTTCTATTGTATGCCCGAAGAAGGCTTGCCTTGGAGCACAAAGGATCAGATTTTGTCTTATGAAGAAATGCTTAGGCTCGTATCTATACTGGCCGATTTAGGAATTTCTAAAGTAAGAATTACTGGCGGAGAACCCTTTGTGAGGAGAGACCTCATTCCGTTCATGTCCGAACTCACTCAAGTAAGGGGCATCCAAAAGGTGAATATTACTACCAACGGTACCGCCCCTTTAAGACATATTGAGGCCATGAAGGTAATGGGTATCAATGCGGTAAACCTTAGCCTCGATTCTCTCAATGCCGAAAGATTTAAAGCCATTACAAGGAGAGATGAATTCAATCAAGTTTGGGCTTTTTATCGTGAGCTATTAGCTCAAGGCATGAACACCAAAATCAATGCTGTGGTAATGTCAGAAAAGAATATAGAAGACATTCTTCCAATGGCCAGGCTCACTATTGAAGATAATTCAAGCATCCGTTTCATTGAAGAAATGCCTTTTAACGGAGGAAGTAAAGGATACCAACCTATCCATTGGAACTACAAAAACATCATTGACCATATCAAAAGTGAATTTCCTGACCTCTATCGTTTGGATGATGAAAAGAGTTCAACCAGCTATAACTACAAAATACCTGGAGGTAAAGGAAGCATTGGCGTAATTCCAGCCTATACAAGAACTATTTGTGGTACTTGTGACCGAATTAGATTAACTCCAAAAGGAGAATTGAAAACCTGCCTTTATCAAAATGGGGGATTTAGTTTTAGAGACTTTATCCGCAAAGGAGCGAGTGATCAAGACATTCAAGAGAAGTTTTTGACCCTGTTCAAAAATCGTGCTCGCGATGGTTTTGAGGCAGAAAGCCAAAAGGACAAATCGTCTTCATTTGAATCTATGGCTACCATTGGAGGGTAGCCTTTTTTAAATTAGGAATTAGAAAGAACCCTAAAAGCCAAATACGAAGTACAATCCCAGATTATGATCAGTTATCAAGAAGCTTTAGACATCCTCAATTCAAACCTATTTCAATCCAAAACTGAAAAGGTTAATATAATCGAGTCTAGTGGTCGTATTTTGGCTGAAAACATAGTGGCTGACCGTAGTTTCCCTCCTTATGACCGCGTGACAATGGACGGCATCGCCATTCAATTTAAAGCATTTGCAAATGGGCAAAGAGAATTTGAGGTGACAGATGTTATTGGTGCTGGTGTTCCTCAAAAGACGATTACTGAAACTGATAAATGCGTTCAGATCATGACAGGCGCAATCATGCCGAATGGGCTAGATACGGTGATCAGATACGAAGACATTAGCATTGAAAATGGCATTGCCACCATCAATGAAGAAAAAATACGAGAACAACAGAATGTTCATTTTAAGGGAGAAGATCGTCAACAGGGTGAAGTTGTTTTGGCACAAGGAATTGAATTAGGCCCAACCGAATTAATTGTAGCTGCGGCTGTAGGAAAGTCAGCATTAGAAGTTTATTGTATGCCCAAAGCTGCTATCATAACCACTGGTGATGAGCTAGTTGACATCAATGACACCCCTGAGCCTCATCAAATCAGAAGATCTAGTAATTATGGAATTCAAGCACTTTTAAAAAGCTGGGGAATCGATGCGCAACAATTCCACCTAAAAGATGATAAAGAACTTTTGTTAAAAGAATTATCCGAACTCATCAGCTCCTACAGTTTGATTGTGATCACCGGAGGCGTTTCAAGGGGTAAATTTGATTTTTTGCCTGAAGTGCTAGATGAATTAGACGTAACAAAACATTTCCACAAAGTTAAACAGCGCCCAGGAAAACCCTTTTGGTTCGGAACCGCACCCAACGCCACAACGGTATTTGCACTTCCTGGAAATCCAGTTTCCTCTTTTGTTTGTGCTAGTGTTTATATCAAGCATTGGTTAAAAAAGTCTTTAGGCCAAAATGCTGAATTAGGTTATGTTAAACTAACCAATGACATAACCTTTGCACCTCCCCTTACCTATTTCTTAGAATGTAAGGTTCGAACTACGGCAGCTGGTGAGAGAATTGCAGAAACTTTTAAAGGAAATGGATCTGGTGATTTTGCCAATATGACCCTTGCCGATGGCTTTATTGTTTTACCAGAAGATAAAAATGAATTCTATGCTGGCGAAGTTTATTCGTATATTCCCTATCGAAATTCAATCTAATGAGTAAAGAATTCACCCATATTAACAACGACAACCCATCTATGGTGGATGTTGGTGACAAGTCTGAAACTAAAAGAACTGCTATAGCCCAAAGCCTAGTGCAATTGCCCGAGGATATAGCCCAATACATTCAAGACGGTGAAATAAAGACTTTAAAGGGCCCTGTTTTCCAAACTGCAATTATTGCCGGAATTCAAGGCGCAAAAAAGACCTGGGAGTTAATTCCTATGTGTCATCAAATCAATTTGAATAAAGTAGGCATCGACATTGTCTTAAAAGACAATCTGACCGTAGAAATAACTTGCGAAGCCAAATGCAGTGGTAAAACAGGTGTTGAAATGGAAGCCCTTACCGGAGCCTCTATTGCTGCGCTTACCGTATACGATATGTGCAAAGCGTTCTCTCACAACATTAGTATTGAAGCAACTCGACTGATTCAAAAAACGGGTGGTAAGTCTGATTACAATGCTTAGTCATTTAGTCTTAGTAACTATACTAACAATATGATGTTAATCGCAGGAACCGATAAGGGGCTTTTGATCTATGAGCTTAAAGAAGATAAATGGACTTTGAAAGACATACAGTTCATTGGCCTGCCCATCGGTGCATTTCATCAAGATGAGTCTAATCGATGGTGGGTTGCCATCAACCATAAGCATTGGGGCAGTAAGTTATACCTGTCAGAAAATCTTGGTGAAAACTATCAACAAATAGATGTCCCAGCATTTGAAACGAATTACAGCCTTAAATCTATCTGGACCATCAACAGTCAGAGGGTCGGCCCCAAAGAAAGATTATTTATCGGAGTTGAACCTGCTGCTTTATTCGTTTCTGAAGACAATGGAGCTAGCTTCTATGAAGTCATAAATTTATCAACCCATGAAAGTAGAGACTCATGGCTTGGAGGGGGGAAGGGAAGTAAAAACCCTTTTTTACATACCGTTTTAACGGATGAAAGAAATAGCAATGATTGGATTGTTGGCATTAGCTGTGCCGGAATATTTCGTTCATCGGATGCTGGTCTTAGATGGCAACCATCGAATCAGGGATTAAAGGCATTTTTCTTACCTAATTCTGAAATTGAAGTGGGGCATGATCCTCATTCCATAGTGAGGCACCCAAAATATCCTGATGTCATCTGGCAGCAAAACCACTGTGGTCTTTATAGGTCTGAAGACAATGGACAAAGTTGGCTAGATGTTTCAGATTCAAACGGTTTTGCAGTTTATGGATTCGACCTTTGTGTTTCTGAAACAGACCCAGAAACGGCATGGACTATTCCAGCACAATCTGACGATTTACGAATACCCTATCAAAACAAATTGGCGGTTTATAAAACAACCGATGGAGGCAAAAATTGGGCAGCACTTAGAAATGGACTACCACAAGAAGCATCATTTGATATAGTGCTCAGAGATGGGTTTGCTAAAAAAAGTGACCTAATGGCTTTCGGAACAAACAATGGCAACTTATATGTCAGTTATGATGAAGGAGAAAACTGGTCTGTTTTAAGTCAGAGCTTAAGTGCAGTAAGGTCTGTTCAGCTTCTTTAAAGAATTTCCTTTAGCTCTTCCCAACTCAACGAAGCACAAGTCTTCCTTTCAGGAAACTCACGAGCGGCTGCAAAAGCTAAAAGCTGATTGTCTTGAGTAATTTCTTCGGGATTACGACCGGCATCGACATCAATTAAATCTAAAAAATCATCAACCAAAGACTTAATCACTTCAATAGACTTTCCGATCGCTAATTCTGTCAGCACCGCGGTAGATGCTTTAGATATTGCACAACCAAAGCCTTCAAAACTAGCTTCATGAATGACTCCTTCACTTAGCTTGAGATAAAGCGTATACTTATCGCCACACATCGGGTTATAGGCCTCAAGAATGTGGGTTGCTTCTTTGATTTGCCCCACATGAGTTTGGTCTTTTGATTTACTCAAAATATGCTGCTGGTAGAGCCCTTTAATTCTTTCGTTCATAGGAAAAACCTTTTGGCTTCTTGAATGGCTTCAACCAATTTATCGACATCAGCTTTAGTATTATACACACCAAAAGAAGCTCTAGTCGTTGCATGGACCTTCATTTGAGCCATCAATGGTTGAGCACAATGATGCCCAGCCCTGACGCAAATACCCTTTTCATTTAAAAAAGTGCAAAGGTCATGTGGGTGAACGCCTTCTAGCGTGAAAGAGATGACAGGCGCCCTATGCCTACCTCCTTTTATATCGAGGCCTTCAATAGTAGTTAACTCAGACAAAGCATAATCTGTCAGTTCATGAAGTGCTTTTCGAATAGGCTCAAGTCCGATTTGTTGTACGAATTCGATAGCAGCCCCTAAGCCAATAATTCCAGCAATATTCATCGTTCCCGCCTCATGCTTATGCGGACTTTTTCGCAGATACTCAGCCTCCTCTATTTCAACTTTAGTGATCATACCTCCTCCATAGCTTAACGGCTTGATCGCATCTAGTAAATCACGCTTTCCATATAAGACTCCGACACCTGTTGGACCATAAAGCTTATGTCCTGAAAAGGCGAGAAAATCACAGTCCCAATCTCTCACGTCTGTTGATCCATGAGCAATGGCTTGTGCACCATCGATGAAAACTTGTGCACTCGCATGATGTGCCAATGCAGTGATTTCCTTCACAGGAATTACGGTACCCAAAACATTTGAAACTGCTGTCAAAGCCACTAATGCTGTTTTTTCAAGCAATAATTGCTTGAATGCCTCCATAATTAATTGGCCATTTTCATCAATCGGAATGGCTTTAAGCGAAGCTCCTCTTTCTTTTGCGAGTTCCTGCCAAGGAATAAGGTTCGCATGATGCTCCATTTCAGAAACGATGATTTGATCGCCCTCCTGAATAATACTTTTGAAATGGCTCCCTGCTAATTTATTGATCGCATCTGTTGTGCCTGAGGTGAAGACAATCTCTTCTTTTTCTGCATGGATAAGGTTGGCTACTTTTTGTCTGGTTTCATCAACTTTTTGTGTGGCCTTTGTGGCAGGCCAGTAACTTCCTCTACCAGTGTTAGAATAGTAACCAGAGTAGAAGTCTGATATGGCATCGATGACTACTTGTGGTTTTTGAGCCGAGGAAGCACTATCTAAATAAACCAATTCCTGTTCAAGTGGCGTCTTATTCTTGAAAATAGGAAAGCAGCTTTTTATTAATTCAACATCCATAGGTTCAAATTCATCATTGAATTAAGGGTGAGCAGAAACCCAAACCTCTCCATCTTCAAAAATCTCTTTTTTCCAGATAGGAACTGTCTCTTTTAAAGTATCGATAGCAAACTCGCAAGCAGCAAAGGCTTCCTTTCTATGTGCCGATGAACAAGCAATAACTACTGCTTCTTCCTCAATTGGCACTAAGCCCACCCGATGATGAATAACCATATCGTGCAAACCCCATTGAGCAATGGCCCTATCTGCGATTTTTTGCATCTCTTTTTTGGCCATGGGTTCATAAGATTCAAACTCTAAGTGCTTAACGCTTTTTCCTTTAGTTTGATCTCTCACTGTTCCAACAAAAACCACAACACCTCCTGCACCCGGGTAAACTACCGCATCGGTACAGGCTTTCGCATCAAGTCTATCTTCTGTAATGTATATTTTCTCCATTATCCTCCACTTACAGGTGGAATTAAAACCACTTCATCATTTTCATTCAATTGAAAATCGTCTGAAACGTATTCGGTATTCACAGCGAATTTCAGCGACTTGAGTTTTTCAAAATCTGGAAAATTTCTAATGAGTTCAGATCTCAGTGCCCCCACCGATTGCTTGTCATTCAACTGAAAACTTTGTTCTTTTTTGGATAAGATGTCCTTGGCTATGCCGAATGCTTTTACCTTAATTTCCATGTCTTTATTTAATACACCGCCAAAGCAGGATCAATTTCTTTTTGCCAAGCGCTAATTCCACCTTTCAGATTAACTAAGTTATCAAAGCCTTGTTCTTGCAACAACTGAATGGCCTTTTCACTTCTA
>CAYGKL010000102.1:0-12780 GCA_964350505.1 uncultured Roseivirgaceae bacterium
AGTTCCATGTAGCAATGTCCTTTCTGATTTTGCCTGAGTTCACTGATCTCAGCAATCACCCAGTAGGATGGAGACATGTTAGTCTCGAGCTTAGCTTTTATCAAGCTGTTCAATTCATAGAGCGACAAATGAGCCATAGTGCAAATTAAGCGAAAGCAGGTTGGCTACAAATGGATGAAAACAAAAAATCCTGCGCTTGGCAGGACTTTTATTTTAGTTTTTATCTTCAGGTTCTTTATTTCCGTTATTCCCCCGCGAGGGTCTGTCTCGGTCATCGCTGATGCGCTTCATCAGCGACCTTCTAAAGTCAGAATCTATTCTAATAACCATCCAAATCTGACCTTTGTCAAGTACTTTGTTCAGTTTGGCCAAATACTCTTTTTCTAAGTCTAATTCATCTTGTTTTTGCTCTAGATACACTTCAAGCATTTTGTTAGCGTTTTCCGCAGACATATTACGCCAGCCAGTTTCACTTACTAGATCACGCTTTTGTTTATTGTACTTGTCGCCTAAAGACTCCTTTTTACTTTCATACTCGTTGAAAACAGGCCAAAAATTTTGAGCTGTTTCAACATCTAACTGCAGCCTATTAGATAAAAATGCAATCCTTGCAGCTTTCAGTTTTTCCCAATCTTCAGGACTTCTATCTCTATCTTGAGCAAACATAAAGTTGAAGGCAAAGACGAATAATAATGTATATATCAGTTTCATGATTTTAATAATCAAAGTATTCAAAATGGTAATTCAGTTCCGTATTTGTAGAAAGTAAGTCTGCAAATACATCTAACTCATCGGCAAGAATATCATCCAATATTAAGTCTAAAGACTCTACATCAGAATAAAGGTCGTCCTGAGAAGATTCTTCAGTATTGAGGTATTCAATAATTGAGTCATCAGATATTTGAGCTAAACTCAAATCTACCTCTGGTCTATTAGTAGGCATTAGAAAGTAAAAGCTAACCGCCATAACAATTGCTGCCGCAATAGCAGACCATTTAAACCAGACCTGCTGGTGCATTGGAATTACCTTGGCTTCTGCACCAATGGTTTTGCTAATAATGTTTTCTGTGAGTTCATTGAAGTAGTTAGAAGGTACTTCAAAGGGTTGTTGCCTAAGCTGATCTGATTTATAAAGCGGGCTTTCTTCAAGCTCGGCTGCTTCCATAAGCTTATTACTCAAATCACTAAAATAGCCTTCTGGAACATCAAAAACATTCTCGGCCAACTTCGGATTATTGTTTAGCTTAATATGGTTGCCTTTATTACTCATGGTTCCTTTGATTATCAAATGGTTAGAAGGTTTAATCCTTATTCAAATCCTCTTCGATTTTTTTTACAGCCAAGTGAAAACTTGCCTTTAATGCACCCACGCTGGTGCCTGTTATTTGTGAAATCTCCTCATATTTTAGATCATCGAAATACTTCATATTGAATACAAGTCTTTGTTTGTCTGGAAGTTTTAAAAGTGACCTCTGAAGTTTCAATTGAATCTCATCCCCTGTAATAAGTCCACCGTGGGTGAAATGATTTTCAAGTTCTACATGAACATCGTCTAAAGAAACAGAAGTTCGCCTTTTAATTTTCTTCAATTGGTTCAAAGCCTCGTTGGTGGCAATTCGGTAAATCCAAGTGAACAATTGAGAGTCTTCTCTGAAGTTATCAAGGTTGCGGTAAACTTTTATAAAGACTTCTTGGGTAACGTCATCTGCATCATCATGAGTAATAACAATCTTCCTCACGTGCCAATAGATGCGTTCTTGATAGGCTTCCAAGAGTTTTCTAAAAGCTTTCTCTTTTGTAGAGGGCTGTTTAAATTCCGCTAATAGTTCTTTCTCTTGCAAGCTTGTTAAGTTTTCGGAGTTTAGATGCTCAAGGTTAGCCAAGGTTTAACCTTCTTTCTAAATATAGACAAACAATGTTAATTCATGGTGGCAACAGTTAAACATGGAAGAGTTAGCACAAAGTGTTAATTTAGTGCCTGATCCAACCAAAAATTACCAATGGGTATAAATCAAGATATTAAGCAAGTCAAAGAGTTTAGATCTCCATATGAAAAGTTGGTGGTGAATATTCTTTATACCAACAGTTGGTTATTAGATCAACAAAATCAATTATTCAAAGCTTTTGGTATTACTTCCCCACAATACAATGTTTTAAGAATTTTAAGAGGCCAATACCCTCAACCCTGTACTGTGAATACAATTATTGATCGGATGCTCGATCGGATGTCGAATGCCTCTAGAATTGTGGATAGGCTTGAGACTAAGGGGTTGGTAGAAAGAACTGTGTGCGCCACAGATAGAAGGGCCAAAGATGTTTTAATGACTGAAAAAGGTCTTCAATTACTTGAGGAAGTTGATATGGAATTAGCAGCTTGGATTGGAAAGATGGAAGAGATTGATAGGAGCGACATTGAAAGAACGAGCGACACTCTCGATGCAATGAGAAAAGCTATTCGATAACCCCATATTTTTTTAGAATAGGTAGCACCTTATCTAACGGTAATGCTTCAATAGTTCGGCCATTACCCGAAATAGTTTTAGCTGCGAATAATGAATTGATAATGGCTTCTTCCGTGGCTTCTATTGTGGCCATAAACAAAGGTGACATTTCATCATTTCGTAGCACATCACCCTTATCGATTTTTTCTTCGGTCTGATAAGGTATGCGCATACTCTCGGCTGTTGAAGCCGCTATTACATAATCTCCGCTACCGTTTGAAGCTATACCACCAGTTCTGGCCAAGCCCATCATTGCTCTTTTGGCCATGCGTTCCAACTGTCTGGCATCTAATGGAGCATCAGTTAAAACTACAATCATGCAAGAACCATCACTTTTCTGTATGGCATTTTGAAAAGGGAAACGGTTCAGTTCTTTACCGACTGGCGCACCGTTGATAGTAAGCACACCACCGAAATTGGTTTGCACCAATACCCCCACCGTATATGCACCTAAAGATGCTGGTAAAACCCTTGAAGAAGTACCAATTCCTCCTTTAAAACCAAAAGCAATAGTGCCAGTTCCTGCGCCAATATTGCCTTCAGCCACTTTGCCGGCTGAGGCGTTTTTAATGGCTTCAATCACATCAGATTCTTGAATATGCATACCGCGGATATCATTGAGGCCTCCATCATTCGTTTCACCTACAATCGCATTTACAGACCTCACGTTTTCATTGCCGTTTAATCCGAGTGTGTATTTGACAGTTCCCTGAATGCCCATTGGAACACTTAGTGTATTGGTGAGAATAATAGGGGTTTCAATATTACCTAACTCCTGAACTTGACTGATGCCTGCAAGTTTGCCAAAGCCATTGCCGATATATATAGCAGCAGGTACTTTGTTTTGAAAGATATTACCTGAATGAGCAAGAATGGCAGTTACACCAGTCCTGATATTCTCACCTTCAACCAACGTTTTATGACCCACCAAAACTCCTGAAACATCAGTTATGGCATTTAGCTTACCGGGTTGCATTACCCCGATTTCTATGTTATAATCTCGAGCCCGTTGTGCATTAGCAAGTTGGACTGAAATAAGCAAGAGAATGAATAAGGCGTACTTCATTTGGTGAATTTAGACAATCCTGCCGATTTAGGCTTGGCACTCCAATAGAGATTGAGAGAGATTTAAAGACAATTTACTATCTTCCGATTACGACCTTAACTTTTTGCTATGAACAATAAAGCCATAAAGCTTTCCCTTTACATCAACTACTTCGTTTTTGCTATTCTTCTTAATTCTGTGGGAATCGTTATTCTCAAATCTCAAAATGTTTATGGAGTAGATGAGGTTGACGCAAGTGCTTTAGAGGCATTTAAGGATATCTCCATTATGGTTACATCGTTCGTGATTGCATCCTTTTTGCCTAGAATTGGATATAAAAAAGGTATGCTAGCAGGTTTGCTATTAGTAGCACTGGCATGTATACTCATGTACTTTGGTAATTCATTTTGGAGCGCAAAACTTCTATTCTTATTGGTGGGAGTAAGTTTTGGGATTATAAAAGTAGCTGTTTATTCAGTAATTGGTTTGGTAACAAATGGTCAAAGTGAACACAATAGCCTAATGAGCAATATCGAAGGTTTTTTTATGTTCGGTATAGCCTTAGCCTATTTTCTATTTCCGGCCTTCAATTTAGAGGGACAGCCTGATGCTTGGTTGAATGTTTATTGGCTCTTAGCTGGACTGTCGATGCTTGCTTTCTTGCTTCTTTGGCGAACAGACTTTAACGAAGGCAATGAAGTGCCTGGAGCTGACGTGATGGAAGACTTCTTGGCCATGTTCAAGCTAATTGCTAAAACACTCGTAATTGTTTTTGTGGCCTCAGCTTTCCTCTTCGTTATGATAGAGCAAGGGATCATGACATGGCTTCCAACTTTCAATAATAAGGTATTGAATCTGCCAGAAAATGTTGCCATTATGATGGCCAGTATATTAGCGATCTCTCTTGGAGTTGGTAGGATTTTAGCCGGTCAGTTAGCTAAAAAGCTTTCATGGGTCACTGTGCTCACATTCTGTATTTTTGGAGCCATGGCTATTGTACTTTTCGTTTTACCCAAGGCAGTAAATGCAAATATTGGGTCAGTCGAAACTCTGGCCGATGTACCAGCTATTGGCTATGCTTTTCCATTAGTCGGATTGTTTATTGCACCGATCTATCCTTTATTGAATTCGGCAGTACTCAGTGCTTTGCCTAAAAAGCTACACAGCCCAATGTCAGGGCTGATCATTATTTTCTCAGCTTTGGGAGGGACACTGGGTTCGAGAATCATAGGGATTCTGTTCAAAGAGTTGGGAGCAGATCAGGCATTTACTTACACGCTAATTCCTATGGCGTTATTATTGGTCGCTCTTTTCTTCCTTAAAAAGCTAACAGCGAAAGCAATAGAGGAAAAGGCTACTTAAACCTTTGATATAATTTTAGGTCTAAGTCTCCGAAGTTTTTTTCATATTAAAATAAACAACTAACCATGAATCGACTAAAGTTATTTTTAGCATTAAGTATTGTATTCATACTGAGTGCTGCTTTTGTTACTAAATCCACAGCAGAGAATGTTGAGGAAGTAGCACAAGATAAGGTGGGCATAACTTTGCCTGATAATGTTAAAGAAATTGTGGAGGCTAAGTGTATGAATTGCCACAAGCCAGATGCTCGCAATGAAAAAGCTCGAGAAAAACTACAATGGGAAAAGGTGCCAAAATTCAACAAGGAAGAACAGGAGCATTTTATTGCTGAATTGTTCGAAGTTTTAGAAGAAGGCAAAATGCCACCAGCAAGAATGGTTGAGCGAAACCCTGAAATGAAGCTTTCTGATGAGGAAACTAAGGCTCTTTTAGCTTGGGCTGAAAAAGAAGAGAAAAGATTGAAAGGGGAGTAATTCTCAGTGTTTCAAAGTAGAAATCAGCCTTTCACCAAAAGTGGAAGGCTGATTTTTTTATTTAAATTTCTTTCAGCAGATCGATAAATCCAGAGTTTTGTCCTTTTGGTCTAACGACCATCATTGGGATATCACTATTATATTGAATCAGCTGTTCTGCGCGGCTGCCAATAAATAAGGCAGTGGTTGAAGTTCTTCCTTTTACTCCAATAAATATCGCACCAGGGTTGTTTTCTCTGGCGAAGTCAATGATATCTGTTACCGGATTGTCATTGGTGTCGAGGGAATAAACAACCTCTAGATTGACCCCTTCATGGTCTATTTCCGACATGAATTTTTTATAATCCTTCTCAGCATTTGCTTTCATTACCTCAGCGAACTCCTCATAGGTTTTGCCTGAATAATGGTAGCCACCAGGAACGGTGTACACGTTCTGGCATACAATTTTCACGTTGTCGTATTTACGGGAAACTCTAATCGCTTCCTCCATAGCAATCTTAGAATGCTTAGAAAAATCGCAAGGCACATGAAGCATATTAACATTGGCTTTTGCCTCCTCTGGAATGATGAATAGGCTACAGGCTGCTCTTCTGGCCAATCTATTGGAAAGAATACCGCCACCTATAAAACTTTTATGACGACCCATCAAGATCAGGTCGATATTATTTTTTTCAACAAATCTTAGAATCGCTTTTGAAGGAGCGCCTTCTTTTACATGATAGTTTGAAATGTCAATCAAAGCTTTAGAAAGGGAGCCCTTCACCAAAGTCTGGATTTTACTTTTTCTATCTTCAACAGCCTTGTCTTTGATCTCTGGGAAGTCTTTTAAAACCTCATCAGGGATTTTCATTTCACTAATACTATTGAAAAAATGGATTTCCTTGGTTTCATTGGTTGTAGCAATAATTTCCAAGAACTTCAAGAGCGTTCTGTCCGCATCTGAAGTATCCATTAATACCATAATTTTTTCTCTGGATGGCATAGGCTAAAAATTCAGTGCAAAATTAATATTTCTGCAGTAAGCTATGTCAATAAAGGTATAAATAAAATGGTATCGATTGTTGATTCTACAATTCAGTTAGGCAATCGACTAAATATTCGATTTGTTCTTTGGAGTGTGTTGGAAATGAAGCTATCCTAATTTGTTTGCCTTTAAAAGCTCCATATCCGTTGCCAATTACCAAACCTTTCTCTTTAAGTGCGTTGATGATAAGAGAAGATTCACCTGTTGTATTGGCTACTGCTACAGTTTCAGACCTTAACTTTTTATCACTTACAAAAGGAATAAGGCCTTCGTGTTGCTCAATGGTGTGATAGAGAAGTGCAGATTTGTATTTAGACTCTCTTCTAATCATCTCTATACCTTTTTCAAGCATATCTCCACTAACTTTAGCCAATAGGAAAATGTCGAGCACATTGGCAGTGAAAGTTGTCTGCCCTTTTTGCGCGTTCTTCTGCAAATTAGGGATGGTTTGGTATGAACCAATGGAATAACCTTTGGACAATTTTTCTTTTGACTTTGCAATGGCCCTCGGGCTAACAATCCATACCCCTAAACCAGCTGGAAGTCCGAAGCATTTCTGCACCGAGAAATAGGCACTGTCGATTTTAGAGAAATCTAACTCAATCACTGGAAGTGCAGAAACGCCATCTACAGCAATTAAAGCGTCAGGATGCGCTTTGCGAATGGCATAGATATCTTCAACAGGAAATGAAACACCAGTGGATGTTTCATTCAATGCCATGGTAATTAGTTCAGTACCTGCAGGAATGAGAGAAGGATCAGTATTTGGTAGCTCACCAAAGTTCGATTCCGCCTTTTGAGGATTCAACTTCCAATCTACTGCGAAATCATAAAATCGCTTTGAAAAAGCACCATTACAATAATGGAATGAGTTTTCTATCACCAAATTCTGCAGTTGCCTTTCCCAGATTTCTGTAGCCGAACTCAAGAAATAAACCTCATAATCTTGAGGAATATTCATCAGCGCCTTAAGGTTTTCTACTGCTGTTCGAAAATATGCTTCAGCAGGGGCACTACGGTGATTGATTTCCATGATCTGCTCTTTCAAAGCAGTTTTCAAATGTTCTTCAACGGTAAAATAAAGAGCAGATGGACCGGGGGTAAAGAATATTTTCTTAGGCATTTTCTTCTAGGGCTTGCTGTAGCTTCAAGTGTTGGTAGTAATGCTTCCTTACAAAAAGAAAGTAGAACGCCAGCGGAAACAAAATTATGATTCCACAGATAAAAAACATCATGGCTATTCCATAATATTCAGCCACGTAACCGAGTGCAATAGATCCAGCACCGATACCTAAATCTACTGCCGAGAAGAAAGTAGCATTGGCAGCACCTCTTCTTTCAATAGGTACCATATTGATGGCCATAGTTTGAACAGTTGGCATAATAATGCCATTGCCAAGGCCGACTAAAACGCCTACAGCCATTAATGGCCAGAAACTATCTATGTAGCGGAGCCAAATAAGCCCAACTAGTGTCACTAAAAGCCCTATGACGATTAAAGTAGTAGGGCCTTTACGATCCATTATTTTACCAACAATAAGCCGTACAATGCCCACACCCAAAGCCATGAAGATGAAAAACAATGCTCCTTGCTTTATTTGAAGTTCGTCACTATAAATTCTGATGAATGAAATAATAGCTGCAAAGGGAAATGCCCCTGTGAACATGACTACGGCAATTCTATTCACTCTTTTTTCGAACATTTTCGAAAGTTGAAGCTTAGTTTCTCCCGTTTTAACTTTTGGAACTTTAATCACCAGTGCCAAAACTAGTGCAGCTAAAGCAACAATGGCTGAGATGGTAAACAGGTTAAAGAAGTTGTTTTGCCCCATTATTTGATCTCCACCATAAGGAGCTAAAGCTACAGCCAATGTCATGGCAAGGCCGAAGTAGCCAATGCCTTCCCCGCGCCTGCTTTCTGGGATAAGGTCAGCCGCTATTGTTGACCCACCAGTGGTAATGATTCCCCATGCAAAACCATGCAACACACGAATGAGCAGGAGCAAGGCAAAAGTGCTTGCAAAATGGTAGGAGCCAGTTAACAAAGTGAAGATAACCAATGCCCATATATAGAATGGCCTTCTTCCGTAGGCATCTAGCACATAACCACAAAAAGGTCTAATGAGGAGGGCCGAAAGCGCGTAAACACCTATGATGTAACCTACTTGGTTATTGTTAGCATCTAATACGTTAACAGCATAAATGGGTAGGGTAGGCAGCAGAAAATAGAAAGCGCATGCCATTAAAAAATAGGAGATGAAATGCAGAGTGAAGTCTCTAGAAAAGATCTTTCTGTTATCTGTAGTCAATGAAGTGGTCTCTTGTAAATTTGCAAGCTAAGAAAAACCTGAATAAAAATGCTAGTCACAAAAGCATAATACAGCTCAAGATGAAATACAATGAAATTCGTTTTTCTTGAAACTAAAGGCTTCCTATGTTTGTATTCAATACAGAGAAAGAAATTCCCATTTGGGCTTAGACCAGTTTTCGAACTTTACAATTCTAACTCAAATACCGGGTGAATCCCTCTCAAAACAAGGCCTCACCCCGTCCCGATAACTATCGGGATCGGGGCCTCGTTCTTCGGATCAGGATAACAGTGGACTGTTGCGAGTCTAAAGGATAGCCCAAATCTTGTCTTAATAGAGGTTCGATCAACCTCTGAGTTCTTATGGGATTAATTAAAAGAGCCACTCGCAAGAGTGGCTCTTTTGGTGTAATGCTAGCCGTCATTCCGCTTTGAGCGGTTAGTCGACAAAAATCTTATTCTCCTTTAAAAACAATCTCTCCAGCAACTACAGTCATTGTAGCTTTGGCCTCTAAAATTTCTTGTTCTGGAACAGTCATAATGTTTTTATCGAAAACGGTGAAGTCTGCGGCTTTCCCTACTTCAATAGAGCCTTTAAAGTCTTCCTCAAACTCAGCGTAAGCACCATCTAAAGTGTAAGATTTCAATGCTTGTGCACGAGTCATGGCTTGATCGGCTTCAAAACCACCTTCAGGAAAACCTTGAAGTGTTTTTCTCGAAACTGATGCATAGAAAGACGGGAGTGGATCAAGTGGCTCAACTGGAGCATCTGTTCCGTTGGCAACAACGGCACCGGCATCCATTAGCTTTTGCCAAACATAGGCACCTTCAACAATTCTTTCTTCACCGAGGCGATCGATAGCCCAAGGTCTGTCTGAGCTCATGTGTATGGCTTGCATGGCCGCAACGATGTTCATTTCTCCAAATCTGGCAATGTCGCTGGCGCTTAAGTGCTGAGCATGCTCAATTCTGAATCTCTGTGTTTTTCTGTCGATAGTTGGGTTTTTGTCGAAGGCAGCTTCATAACGATCGAGAATTTCTCTATTCGCTCTGTCTCCAATAGCGTGCGAGCAAACTTGGAAGCCAGCAGGTAATGCTTTTTCAGAAACCTCGGTAACAGTTTCCATAGGTAGCGTTTCATGACCGAAGTGACCTGGTCTGTCAGAGTATTCCTCCAATAACCAAGCACCACGAGGACCTAGTGCGCCATCGCAATTAAGTTTAATGGAACGAACCGTATGGAAGTGATCCGGGTCAATCATTGGGCCTTTTTCATACCACTCTTCTAAAAGTGATGGCTGACGACCTGTAAGCATGGTGTACATGCGCACTTTTAATTTGCCTTGCTCTTTGAACCGCTGTAAGCGATCGATGAAATCTTGGCCAGATCCGGCATCGTGAAAACTGGTAATCCCTAATCTTAAACACTCATCAATAGCCAGTTGAAGCGCTTGTTCTGCCCTTTCTTCCGTGTCTTCAGGAATTAGACGGCCAATAATTGAAGATGCTCTCTCCGTAAAAACTCCAGTAGGATTACCTAATTTATCTTTAATGATTTCACCACCTTCAACCTTGCCTTGAAGACTTTCGATACTGAGGTTGTTAACGCCTGCCATATCCATAGCTTTAGCATTTGCAAAAGCTGCATGACCACTGGCATGTCTTAACCAAACAGGATTGTCTGGACTCACTGCAGAAAGTGGATCATGTGTTTGAAAGCCATTGACCATTACGTCTGGCTTCTCAATCCATTTGTCTTGGTGCCAACCACGACCTGTAATCCACTGGCCTGGCTCAGCTTTTTCTACAGCTTCGGCTACTTTCTCGACCAATTCATCATAGGTCTTCACATACATCAAGTCCAATTCAAGTTTATTATATCCAACACCCATCATGTGAGCATGAGATTCGATAAAACCTGGTGTCATGGTTTGACCCTTAAGGTCAACCATTTCAGTTTCGTCAGACTGAAGTTTCATAATTTCAGCTTGGCTACCAACGGCTAGGATCGTCCCATCCTTTACCGCAACAGCTTCAACCTGAGGATTATCTTGATCAACAGTATAGATTTCACCATTGAAATAGATTGAGTCTGCTTTTTCGCCTGATGAGCAGGCATTTAGAAGTAATATAAAGCCAAGGAGAAGGCCTTTCAATAGGTTAGTCAGTTTATGCATAGTTTTAGTTTCGATTTGCACCAAAATCTAGCACATATTTAGAGAAGGTGCAATAAGTTTAGGTTGCAGGGTAAAGTTGAATGTTATTGGAACTCGGAGATTAGTTCAATTTGACTTCTTGTGAGTTAATACAAAATCCTAAATTTAATTGTATGGTCAACCTTCTTTAAAGCAGTAATTAAGTGCTTATCATAAGCTTTATTTATATCGGTGATTACATAACCTACCTTTTCATTTGTCTTTAAATATTGGCCATCAATATTGGCTTCATGTTCTGCCAAGACATGATTAATTTTTGCCAACACACCGGGTTTATTCGCATGAATATGAATTAAGCGGTGTGCGTTGCTCAGCTTTGGCAGAGTAATATTTGGAAAGTTTACACTGAGCGCAGTATTTCCTGTATTGATGTAGTCCATAATTTTGCTTGGAACAAAATCAGCTATATTTTCCTGAGCTTCCAAAGTGCTTCCTCCAATATGAGGAGTGAGGATGGTATTTTTCGAGCCAATCAATTCAGACTCAAAAGGATCGTTATTGCTTTTTGGTTCATCAGGAAAAACATCTACTCCAGCGCCTCTAACTTTCCCGCTTTCTATGGCTGCTTTTAGCGCAGGAACATCTACCACAGGACCTCTTGCTAGATTCAAGAAGATTACCCCGTCTTTCATTTGATCGAAATACTCTTTGGTGAAGAACCCTGAATTTTCAGGTCTTCCATCTATGTGCAAAGTCACAATGTCAGCAAGGCCGAGAAGTTCTTCGAGCGAATCACATTTAGTGGCATTGCCTAGTGCAAGTCTCTCTTCAATATCGTAGTAGTAGACTTGCATTCCCATGTTTTCGGCCAATACAGAAAGTTGAGAACCAATATTGCCATAACCTATAATGCCCAGTTTTTTGCCTCTAATTTCGAAGCTGCCAGTGGCTGTTTTGGACCATTTGCCATGATGCATATCCGAAGATTTATCAGAGATTCCCCGCATAAGCATAATGATTTCAGCTATCGCTAATTCTACTACTGAACGCGTATTACTAAATGGAGCATTAAAAACAGCAATACCTTTCGTTAATGCAGTCTCTAAGTCTATTTGGTTGGTGCCAATGCAGAATGCGCCAATGGCCATTAGTTTATCTGCATGCTTAAGCACCTTAGCCGTAACTTGGGTTTTAGAGCGAATTCCTAATACGTGGATGCCTTTTATCTTGGCAGAAAGTTCGTCCTCATCGAGCCCCGCTGGGTAGTTTTCTACAGAAAAACCATCAGCTTTTAATTTTGCCAAGGCATTGGGATGTACGCTCTCTAAAAGGAGCATTTTAATTCGATTTTTCGGGTAGGATAGGGCGCCACTCATTTTATTATCAAATAATATTTCGTCAAAACTTGGTGCAATGTGATCGGCATTCGCCTTTACATTGTCTCTTTCTATATTTTCCGTGAAGGCGTAAAACTTTTTGGCTACACCAGCTTTTTTCACTTCGTAATCGGTATAACCATCGCCAATCATGTGAATTTCCCCCACTAAGCTAAGTTGTTCAATTTGCTTTACTTTTCCACCATTGGAAGAGAGAACATTGTCGCGGTTGAAATCGACAATATTTCCAAGCTCATCAAAAACGAAATCATTGGCAAATACATGCTCTGCTTTTATCCCTAGCTCTGTTACCACGGGCACAATGAATTCTTTGAAACCATTGGAAACAATGAAGGTGTGCTCAGCATATTTCTCAAAGAAAATCTTATTTCTAGTGATCGATTTTGAGACTAGCTTTTTAAGGCGAAGCACAAGCTCGGTCAGGTGTTCTTGTTTAGCATCAAGGATTTCAATTCTAGCCTCTAGCGATTCTCTCAGTGAGAGTTCTCCAGCCATTCCAAGATCTGTCACATCT
>CAYGKL010000103.1:0-4054 GCA_964350505.1 uncultured Roseivirgaceae bacterium
ACCAAGTGTTAGGGAAGGCTAAAGCGATGTGTAAATGCTTAGAGTAGGTTACATAAACAGCGAAAGCTAAGATACCTACAATGTGAAACCACCAAGCTGAACGTTCTATGGCAATAAGCGTAGATGTGTTCATCCCTTCAAATAATGGAACTAAGAAAGAACTGAAGAAGAATTTGCCTGTAACAGTGTAGTGCTCGTCATTTCCTTGAATAAGCGTGTCAGTTGCATTCATGGTGAGGATGGCGAACATAAGGATAATCTCAATCACCAAAATGAGATTCGCATCTAGTGTTGGCCATTTCTTCATTTCAGGAGAATGGAATCTCTTCACATTCATTACATTTCTTCTGATGAGAAAGACCACGCAAGAAAAAAGAACACCTACTGCCAGAAATTCAAATACGTTAATCAATACAGTGTAAAAATCTCCGAGGAAAGGAGCGAAAATTCGGTGCGTTCCTGCCAGGCCATCAATCACAAACTCCAATACTTCTAAGTTGATCACCAGAAAACCAACATAGATGAGAAGGTGTAAAAATGCAGGTACAATGCGCTTGAACATCTTCTGTTGGCCGAAAGCTACTAAACCCATGGTTTTCCAACGCTCAGACGGTTGGTCGTTGCGGCTTTCTTTGCGACCCAAGAAAATATTTTTTCTTATTTGTGTGATACGCTTGTAAAGGAGATAGCTGGCTACTCCAATTATTAAGACGAATGCTATTTGTGGCAAATACTGCATATTAAAATGGGCTTTTCAGGCGTTGATGAACGAATCTTGAATTTATTGAAAATGTTTTGCACGCGTTAACTTTTTATATACTTTTGTGCCTCCAATTACGGTGCTGTAGCTCAGTTGGTAGAGCATCGGACTGAAAATCCGTGAGTCGGTGGTTCGAATCCACTCAGCACCACATCAAAGCCTCCTTGTGAGGCTTTTTTGTTTTACAACCCTGAAATCGTTTGCACAGCATATGCGAATATAATAAACGATTCAAAAAATAGTATGCATGCATACTATATTTATTTCAACCCTCTCAATTCTTTTTCACTTAAAAAGCGCCATCTGCCTCTAGAAAGGTCTTTTTTGGTAAGTCCAGCGAACACAGCTCTGTCTAGCTTTTCTACTTGGTAACCAAAATGCTCAAATATTCTTCTTACGATTCGGTTCTTACCCATGTGGATTTCAATACCAATTTCTGTTTTATCGTCATTGAGAATGGCCAAATCATCAACGACAACTGGGCCATCATCTAATTGAAAACCTTCCACAATTGTAGTAAAGTCGTTTTTGGTAAGAGGCTTGTCAAGTGTAGCCTGATAGATTTTTTTAATATTACCGCCAGGGTGTGTCAGCTTCTTGGCTAAATCTCCATCATTAGTAAAAAGCAAAAGGCCAGTTGTTGTGCGGTCTAGCCTGCCAACAGGGAATATCTGCTCTTCGCAGGCATTCTTTATCAAGTCCATCACTGTTTTACGTCCATCGGGGTCTGATGTAGTTGTGATAAAACCTTTAGGTTTGTTGAGCAGTACATAGACGAGCTTTTCAGGTTTTAGAACTTTGCCATTGTATTTTACAACCGCTTGAGCATCTACCTGAAAGCCCATTTCTTTCACCACCTTGTCATTGACAGTTACTTCACCTTGTTCAATAAGTTTATCAGCTTCTCTTCTAGAACAAACACCTGAGTTGGAGATGTATTTGTTCAACCTCATTGGAAAGATTTCTTTGGCTGGTTTTTGAGCCTCTGAATATTCTGGAGTTGTGTTTTTATTCTGACCGAAACGGCCTTTTGGTTTGAATGGTCTTTTGCCCATATGGATGCAGTATCACTACTGGATTAGTTTCGGGCAAAGTTAACTATTCTTCTTCGATACTCGATTGTTCTTCTTCCTTCTCGCTCATCCCAATTTCGTTTTCATTGGTCGCGAAATCCTTCGGTGTTGGTAGTTCTTTTAGATCGTTGATACCGAAGTAGTCCATAAACTTATCGGAAGTACCGTAAAGAATGGGTCTGCCAACGC
The DNA here is from genome assembly GCA_964350505.1 of uncultured Roseivirgaceae bacterium. Lineage (GTDB taxonomy): Bacteria > Bacteroidota > Bacteroidia > Cytophagales > Cyclobacteriaceae > Roseivirga. Next base: position 2,023 of record CAYGKL010000103.1, read on the forward strand.
CTTCTGACTTACCTTTTATTTCAACGAGTTCTTTCTCCAAAAGCTTCTGCACAGTGTAGTCGCAGTTCACCCCTCTAATTTGTTCTATTTCAGATTTGGTAACAGGTTGTTTGTAGGCAATAATGGATAAGGTCTCTAAGGCCGAAGCCGATAGTCTCCTTTTAGATTGTTGTTTCAGAAGAATCCCAATACTGGCTTGATAAGCAGGCTTGGTTAAGAACTGAAAACCACCACCACTTTTTATTACTTCGAAGGGGTACTCTTCACCTTTGTATTTTTCCTGAACAAGAGTTAGACCATTTTCAATGTCTTGAAGAGGAACTTCGGCTTCGAACATCTCTCCAAGGCATGATTGAATTTCTTCTACCCTAATTGGTTTTTGTGCACAGAAAATTAAGGCTTCAATATGGTTGCCCAGAAAATCCACTAACTTCTTTGAGCCAACTTTGCCTCAATAGAATGCATGGTATGAGGTACAGCCATCAATCTTTCTTTCGCAATGAGTTTACCCGAATCAATGCAGATTCCGTAGGTACCGTTCTTAATTCTAATGAGGGCGTTTTCTAGGTTATTAATGAACTTTTGCTGTCTCGCGGCTAGTTGATTGAGGTTTTCTTTCTCTAAAGTATCAGCACCATCTTCCAATACTTTTGTAGAATTATTAGAAATATCTTCTCCTGTATCTCCTCCTTTAGAAAGGCTTCTTTTTAACTCGTTAAGTTCGTTTTTTGCCTTTCCAATTTTGTCTAGAATTAAAGCCTCAAATTCCTTAAGCTCACTTTCTGAATATCTATTTTTCTCTGTTTGGCTCATAGTTCTAAAGTTGGTGTTGAAAATTTGCGCTAAAATAAGGTGACGCAATTCATTTACAAAGAATAAGTAAGTTTTTTAAAAACTTATAAAATCAGGTTATAGTGTGGTTGTTGAAGAGTATTCATTAAAAAAATTTGGTAACTCTATCAAAAGTCAAAATTACCTTTAAAAATAAAGGCTCATTAAGAGCCTTTATTTTTTAGTGATTAAAATTCATAACGCCTAAACGTTTGGTTAATGCGGACGATTCAATGTTAACTCGATACTTGAGCCGTATATACCGGGATATCACCTCAAGTTTGCGACCATTTCGCAAATAGCGATCAATGGTCTGATTGATTAAACAGTTCATTCAGTCGGGTCTTAGATGGTTGTCAATAATTGAATAGAAGTAAGATAGTTAACATTGCCTTAATATCCATAGCAATGCCTAACATTTGTTAGTAGCTTAAGAGAGTATTTAAAGCCTAGAACCGATGGCTACTTTGTCTCTTATGTAACTGATTCTCCCTTCAGAAGAGATCACTTCTATAATAATCATGTAATAGCCAACTCGAGCTTTGCCTCCGTTATTGGTTGAACCATCCCATGTAAAGAACCCATCTGTCCCTACTACTGCATTCTGTGTGATATCCTTTATTACTCTTCCATCTGCATCAACCACACGGATATTTAACGTATTGCCAGGATTGTCGAAGGAGTAATTCAGTGTGGTGAAATTACTAGCTCCTGGTATATCAGGTGCAAATGTTGGCGGATCAACCATAACAGCTCCCACTTGATTTTGAGGTGCTCTTGACTGTGAATTCTCATAACCAGGAGTTGCATTGTTTTCACTTGAAGATGCTGAGAACCAGTTATTAGGGTCGTTTGAGCCTCCTGAGAAAAGGATTCTTTCCAGAGAAACGCCATTAGGGTCTTCTAAAAGTAGGGAATGGTACTCTTCATTATATTCAAACTTATCAATTTCAGTATTGCCTAAATTATATATAAACACTGTTCCTTCGTCTGAAGGCAGGCTAGGCATTGAGCTTATTTCTATAAAGGTTGATTCTTGAGCATTAGGATATTGGCTTTTTATGTTCATCCCATCAGAAGTAACCACAAAGTAGCTGGCTGGGTGTATGAATAAGTCTTCCTCGGTAATCACTCTGGTATTGGTTAGGCCAGCAATTTTCCAACCTTTTAAATTGATATATTTATTCGAGTTGTTGTAGAA
>CAYGKL010000103.1:4154-8874 GCA_964350505.1 uncultured Roseivirgaceae bacterium
GAGATATTCATTAGGTCCACACTTGAGGCTTCTAACTTTTCACTAAAGGTAAGTTGTACAATTCCATTTGTTACGGCTAGGGCTTGAACTAGAGTCGGTCCCATAAGGTCAGGATTATCTCCATCTACGGAGTTAATCGTACCAGGAGTACCTCCATTAATATGGTCTGAGGCAGTCCAATTCGAAGCCTCTAAACATGGATAATCAGTGTCAATCATTTCAATAGAGTATCCTCCATTGGCTTTATTTGTATTTCCATACCAACTACTATTGTAATTGACCTGATGAATTTCTTCTGCATTTGGAGTGTATAATGTGGGTCTGTCTCCACTATTATTGAGGTTTGGCCAACTGTTTACCGCTAAAACCTTCCCGTAGCTCGCTAGTAGATTCGCGGCTGAACTCGGGGCCAAAAGTGCAAACTCTCCGGGTTCTAAATTCATATCACCCAAAACTGTCGAATTGGTAGCATCCGCTAGAATGACTCCAGCAAGAGATAAAATCTGATTAGACACATTTAAGATTTCTAGATACTCAACTTCAGGCAAACCTTGAGGTGGAGAAGGAGTTGCCATTATTTCAGTGATTATTAAGTCTCCTGGAGTAGGGGTTGCTCCTCGTGAGAAATCAAAAGTTTGTGAAGTAAGCGCGTTGCCGGCACAGTCACTTACATTGTTGATGTTAAGTGAATATGATGTTCCATTTGTAAATGCCGAATTCAACACTATTCTAATCTTCTTCCCAAAATTGGCTACCTCATTAATAGCGTTAATCGTAAGTCCACCTGAGAAGCTAAAGTTTGCCGCAATGAGACTTGCAACATTCATTGATTCGCTGAACTCCACATCGAAAGTGGTACTGGAAACAACGGTAAAATTCAGTACTGCAGGTGCTTCGTTGTCTGTTGAATTATCAAATACGGAGTTCTGAGAACCAGGTGTTCCTCCCACTGCAGAAGATGTCACAATCCAATTGGCATCATCGAAACATGAGGGATTAAGATTGATCATCTCAAGGCTGAAACCTCCATCATCTTTGGCATCATTTTGATAAAAACTCTTGTCATAGTTTACTTCGAAAATTAATTCGCCATCAGTATTTTCCAACCTAATCCTATCTTCTACTGTAAGTGTAGGGAACGAATTAATGCCCATTACATTACCATAAGCTGCTAAATCTATTGCTCCAGCATTACTTGTGATAATTATATAGTCTCTAGGTTGAAGGTTAAATTTATTCAGTGAGTTGGTACCATTATCATCTTTGAAAATGACATTACCCAAATTCATGACCTCATTCGAATTGTTATAAATTTCGAAATACTCCCTTTCTGGAAGGCCATTGCTTGGCGAAGGAGAGGCCATAATTTCTGTTACTAAAAGTTCTGAACTTGTAGGAGTAGACCCCAGAATAAAAGAGGCTTGAGTGGTTAGTGTATTGCCACTGCAATCTTGAATATTAGTAAAGTCAATAGTTTTGCTAAAACCTGTTTGAAAGGCCCCACTCAAGGTCAGCATAATTTCAGTCCCGAAAGTGTTATTTAAAATGACATTACTAACTGTGATGCCATCTTCTAGTGAGAAATTATTAGGAATTAAAGTCCCTACATCCATCGCCTCACTAAAAGTGATTTTTAATTGTGTAATGGAAACAACGTCTAAAGAGCTAATGGTCGGAGCGGTTACATCGGGTGTTATATCATAGACAGAGTTTTGGATTCCAGGCGTTCCGCCTGCTGCATTAGTGGAGGCGGCATAGTTACTCACATCAAAGCAAGCCTTTTCGGGGTTAATTAACTCAACAGTAAATCCACCATCATCTTTGGTCTCGTCATTATAAAATGCCCGATTGTATTGAAGCGAATCAATGATATTTAAATTCCTATCAAGAAATACGATGGTCTCACCAGTATTGGAAAGGGACGGAAAATTATTCACACTTACAGCACCCCCGAAATTTTGAAAATTCAACCTTCCAGCTTGTGTTGAAATAGTTAAGTGGGCATTGGGTTGAAGCACAAAACTTGTGAGGTAAGCAGTATCTCTTTTGTCCGTTATGGCAAAGTCTCTCAGCTCTATTGCTTCTGCGCTTCGGTTGAAGACCTCCACAAATTCATAATTAGGTAATCCAGAGTTGAGCTCGGTGTCAAAGTAAATTTCGTTGATGACTATGTCTCTGAATGCAGGTGAAATAGGGGATTCAAAAGTGAAATCAAAAGTTGCGGCATTAATGGCTTTGCCCTGTAAATCTTCCACACGATCGACTGTAAGGGTGTAATTCAATCCATCCACTAGACTGCTCGAAAACTTCAATGTGGCTGTCATGGCATCTGTAGAAAGTGAGATACTGGTAGGTTGTCCGATGCCATTGTTCAATGAATAATGATTTAGACTGGTCCCAGTAACTCTATCAATTGGCTCATTGAAAAGCACATCAATTTCATCGTTATAAGTCGAATTAATAGCAGTAATACTTGGTGCAGTTACATCGTAAAGTATTGTGTTTCGGCTCGCTGGTATAACATCTGCGTAAATGTCAGTGAGGTTTTGAACCTTGAGTTCATAGCTCTCCGATTCTGTCAATGCTTGATCAAAGAACAAGGTGACCTGTGTGGCATCAGAATTATTCAATACAGCTGTGAGAGGATTTCCCAAGCTGCCATCCAGTGAGTAGTTATTCGTGGTTTCGGCCAGTGTTTCATTCAACTCCTCTGAAAATTGAATTTGCAAAGTATTGGCATTAATTAGGCTGATTTGAGTGATGAGGTCATCGTAAGTAAAATCGAATGATGTAGGAGGAACTACATTTCCATCAAGATCTTCCAAATTGTTAATCACTAATCGATAGTTGACATTTTCTTCAAGCTGCGTAGTGAGTACTAAAGTAATGATTGAGGCATCTGCTGCGTTTTGAACTAGTTGAAAGGGCCCAACTCCTCTATCAAACCCATAATTAGCTATGTTTTCTGCACTGGCCTCGGTCAGTTCTTTGGTGAATTGAATTTGAATGCTGGTGTCACTTAACACGGTGAAATCTCCGAATTCAGGGAATAGACTTGAAAAGGTTGCGGTTAGGTTAATTGATAGGTCATTATCGAAGAGGTCCAAGATGTTCGAAATTGTAAGGGTATTTGTTGCATTGTTGCCCAAATCGGAAAAGGTCAGTTCAACAATACTAGTATTCTTGTCCGTTCGAACGGCCTGAACAGGATTGCCGATGCCATTATTGACAGAATAGTTGTTGATGTTTTCTGCTACTGCTTTCACTACTTCCTCAGAGAATTCAACAGCTATAACGACTGGGGAAAGTAGGTCTATACCAACTAAGCGTGGAGGCAACCTATCATAAGTAAAATCATAATTTCTATTGGTGGAAATAGTATTTCCTGAAGGATCTTCGATGGCCGTTAAAGTGAGTCGATTTTGAACTTCTTGCTCAAAGTCAACAGCGAAATTGAGAATAACAGAAGTTCTGTCACTTTGGAGAATGGCTTCTGCGGGAATGCCGATCGAATTATTGGCAGAATAGTTATTGATAATTTCGGCACTAGTCTCATCCAAAACTTCATCGAAATACACCCTCAGGGTATTTTGGTCAACTACCACTACAGAGTCTACATCTGGATCGTCTGTGTCATAAGTGAAGTTGGTATTTAGCAATTGAAGATAGTTGAGTGAGGCATCTTGAATATTTTCGAACTGTAGTTCAGTGGTTGTGTTTTCAGGGAAAGAGCCAGCAAATATAAGATGGACAAGTCTTGGATTAGAGTTGTCAACCGCGGCACTGATTGGACTGTCTAATCCATCATCCGCTACATAATTCGTTACTAGTTCGGCACTGGTTTCATTCAGATCTTCACCGAAGTAGATATTGATCATCTGGCTTGAGATCACGATTACTGTGTCAATCTGATTCACAAAACCGAATGTCTCATTGCTCAAGGCGATAGTGTTGCCTAAAGTGTCGGTTAGATTTTGATAGGTGAGCGTGTAAGTATCGCCCTCTGTTAATGAAGTACTAAGCTCCAAAGAAATACGGTTGCGGGTTATTTCATTCAAGGTCGCTCTATCCGGATTTCCAAGGCCATTATTTATGCTGAAATTACCTTCTGTTTCTGCCAGTGCTTCGGCCACCTCTTCATCAAAGATTAAGTCAATTTGGTCAGCTGTTTTGTAAATCAATCTTTCTAATACTGGAGCCTCATCATCAAAAAGAAAGTTTTGGGTATTTCCTGTTATGGCATTGCCGGCACAATCTGTCAACCCGGTGATGGACATCGAGTAGACAGTACCCGAGGTCATGGCTGGATTCAAACCAAGTGTGATGCTTCTTCCATAAGGAAGGTTCAAGTTTGAGGTAGTAATACTTACTCCATTATTCAGGGTAAAATTCGCTCCGGCTAAACTTCCCTGATCGATTATCTCATCAAAAATCACCACTAACTCTTGATCAGAATTGATTGTGATTCCTGTAATACTCGGGCCAACAACATCCGGAGAATTATCAAAAATGGAGTTTACTGTGCCCGGTGTTCCGCCTTGAATGCTTCTGGAGGCACTCCAATTGTTATCATCACTACAAACCAATTCAGGGTTGATCTGTTCCAGCGTCCAGCCGCCATCGGCCTTATCAGCATCCTGATACCATGATAAATCATAAGTAAGACTATCGACCTGATTTCCCAGATTATCTCTCAGAATGAGTTGTTCGCCACCATTGG
>CAYGKL010000103.1:8974-12467 GCA_964350505.1 uncultured Roseivirgaceae bacterium
GCTCCTGAAGGATCAGCAAAAATCTCATTAATCACAATTTGTCTGAATGAAGTAGCCACCACATACTGCGCATTAGCTATAAGGTTGTTGGCTATGGCATTTCCATTCGCATTGGTAATATTATTTATAGTTACTGAATAGGTGTTGTTTACTAAAGCTTCTCCGATAGTTAGGGTTACGATTGAGGGATCTGCTAGACTTTGACTCAGGCTAGATGGGTTGCCCCTGCCAAAGTTGATAGAATAATTTGCGGCCGTTTCGGCCGAAGTTGTTTCTAGGTTTTGGTTGAAATCCAGTTCAATTGTCGTGGCAGAAAGGACAGTAACATTCTCAATGGCCAAAGGGAGATAGTTGAAATTACCCATGAGATTTGTCGCAGCAGCTAAGGTAGATTCATCCGTTACTCCGTTGGTCGTGAGTACGTAATTGTTGTCTGTGAAGTCTGAGGCAAATACTAGTGTTACTTGATCGGGAGAAGTTAAATTCAAAGTGGCCGAGCTTGGGTTTCCAATGGCGTTGTCTACTGAATAGTTGGTTACTACCTCTGCCGAAGCCTCATTGAGGTTCAGGTTGAAGTCAACCAGAAGCGTATTTTTATCTTGTACAGTTACACTTTCAACAGTCAAAGGAGCTACATAACTGAAGTTGGCTTGTAGGTTATTCGCAGTGCTGCTGTTACCACTATTAACCACATTATTGATTGTAAGCTGATAGTTGTTGTTAGGAAGTGCCGATGTGACTAAGGTTACCTCATTGCTTGCTGTGAGACTTGCAGAATTGATGGTTGCTCCATTGTTGATAGAGTAATTGGTAGCAGTTTCTGCTGATGCTTGAGTAACATCCTGATTAAAAGTGACCACAACCGAATTAGCACCTGTTGCAGAAACACTGCTAATGGTAAGAGGCAAAACTTGTTCCTCAATAGTAAAGTCATCCATCACCAATTCTGCGGCAGAGCCACTTCCATCACCTCTTTGGGCATTAAATCTGACAATCACATTGGCTTCACCACTAGCAGATACCGGCAATTCATACTCGTAAGCGGTGTAACTGGTTGTGTTGTCATTAGGAAAGGTTGTGGCATCTCCAATAGCTACATCATCTAGGTAATTATTACCTCCATCAATCGATGTGGAAAAATTCAGTAAAACAGGTCTGGTTGATGCTATTGTGCCATTTTGCTTAGAATAGGCATAGAAAGTGATTTTCGGGTTGTTGATTCCTGTTAGATCCAGCGAGATTAAAACTTCACCTGAAAAAGAAGATATTGGAATGATATTCAATGACGAAGCACCACTTCTCGAATCCGTACTTTGGAAAATACGAGTTGAGCCAGACACTTCATTTCCTGTCCAGTTGGCTATGAACTCTACATTTGTACCGGTTGTAAAAGCATCTTCAAACCCCTGATTGTAAGGGTATGTGTTCACTTGCCCAACGAGATATTGTGTGCATAGCAGTAATAAGAGAATAAAACTATTTCTCATTTTTTGTGTTCAGGTACACTAAAGTAGTAATTTTGCCGCGTTTTCGACATATAATCGAATCCATAAATAACTGATAACATGAAGATTGCAGTAGTTGGAGCTACCGGGCTTGTAGGAGGGGAGATTCTTGAAGTCCTTGAAGAAAGAAATGTTCAATTTGATGAGTTGCTGTTGGTAGCATCTGCCAGATCAGCAGGTACAAAGAAGGCATTTAAGGGTAAGGAGTACACTGTTCTAAGCATGGAGGAGGCTGTTGATCAGGCGCCAGATTTTGCTATTTTTTCTGCAGGTGGAAGCACCTCATTAGAATGGGCACCTAAATTTGCTGCGGTAGGCACTGTTGTAGTAGACAATTCATCTGCCTGGAGAATGAGTGCCGACCATAAACTGATTGTTCCTGAAATCAACGCTGGAGAGTTAACTTCTGAGGACAAAATTATTGCAAACCCTAACTGCTCAACCATTCAAATGGTGGCAGCCTTGGAGCCTTTGAGAAAGCGATACGGCATTAAAAGAATTGTGGTTTCTACTTATCAGTCTGTTACTGGCTCCGGGAAGGCAGCGGTTGATCAGCTAATGAATGAGCGTGCTGGCCAAGACGGACCCATGTGTTACGCTCACAAAATTGACCTTAATGTTCTTCCTCATATTGATGTATTCATGGATAATGGATACACCAAAGAGGAGATGAAAATGGTGAATGAAACCAAGAAAATTTTCAACGATTACACCATTGCAGTAACAGCTACCACGGTTCGTATACCTACCATAGGCGGTCATTCAGAATCTGTGAATGTTGAGTTTAAAGAAGAGTTTGACCTCGATGAAGTTCGAAAACTTTTGACAGAGACAGAGGGGGTTATTGTACAAGATGATCCGAAGAACAATCTTTATCCGATGCCACTTACAGCGCATAAAAAAGATGAGGTTTTTGTAGGTAGACTTAGACGAGACGAAAGCCAACCAAACACTTTGAACATGTGGATTGTGGCTGATAATCTAAGAAAAGGAGCTGCCACAAATGCTATTCAGATTGTGGAGTACCTGCAAAAACAAATGACAAGCGCTTGATAAAGCAGCTGCTACAACCGGAAATCCAAAAGTTTATCAATGATCATTTGAATGATCAACCAGCCGAGCTAATGCTCAAGGCCAGTCAGTTTCCCGATTGGCCAATGCTCTTGATTGTAGAGCAAATTTCGGCCAAGAAGAAGGCTAAAACTAAGCTTCCAGCATGGTTTGCCTGCGATAATTTAATTTATCCACCAGTGCTCTCTATGGAGCAATGTTCATCGCAAAAAGCTGCTGATTACAAAGCCTCTTTGGTCACTGGTCTATCTATGGTTGATTTAACGGGAGGCTTTGGAGTAGATACTTTCTATTTGGCTCAAAAATTTGTAGAGGCAATTCATATTGAAATGAATGAAAAGTTGTCTTCACTTGTGAGGCATAACTTTTCCGAACTAGAGGCCAGCATTGAAACGGTTTGCAGTAGTGCAGAGAATTATCTTCAAACAATGGCTCAAGTAGACCTGATCTATATCGATCCGGCCAGAAGAGATGAGCAATCTAGGAAGGTGGTTTTTTTAGAAGATTATAGCCCTAATGTCATTGACTTAATGCCTCAATTAATGGTAAAAGGGAAAATGATATTGATCAAAGCATCCCCAATGCTCGACATAAAAAAGGCCATTGCAGACCTCAAATATGTTGAAGAAGTTCATGTCTTATCCATTCAGAACGAAGTAAAAGAATTGCTTTTTCTTTTAAGTAAGAAGGGAAGCGTTGATCCAATGGTGAAGGCAATAAACCTTCATTCAGATCAAGATGGTATTGAATTTTGTTTTTCAGAGGAGGAGGCCATTGCTCTTGAGTATTCTCAAGTAGGCGACTATTTGTATGAGCCGAATGCAAGTATCATGAAAGCTGGAGCCTTTAAATCAGTTGCCAGTCAATTCAACCTAAAGAAACTTCACGCCAATACACATCTCTATACCAGTGATTTG
>CAYGKL010000104.1:0-12209 GCA_964350505.1 uncultured Roseivirgaceae bacterium
TCCTTTTGAAGGACAAGCTGCAGAAGCATAAGATTAGGTTGATAGATAAATTTTTTAAACCCTGATTTCGTAAGAAGTCAGGGTTTTTTGTGTTGTTGTTAAAGCTGCTTATCGAAACTCATCAAAACTGAAATCCAAGGCACATCATATTTTCGGTAATCATCTCTACCTAGTTCTTTTTCGAGCCTTACTCTTTGCTGAAGTAAAGAGATATCGAATGGATTGAAGCGGATGAGTTGGATAACGCTTTTATATGCTTTTTTGAAATTTTCTTTACTAAGGTGCTTATCAAGTCTTTCTTTCTCATTTAAATAGGCTTTCAAAGCTGCTCCATCAGAAGTTAATTTAGTTGGAGGGGTTCTTAATTTCCCTTCGCGCTGCATCTCTTTAACTCTTTCTTCTGCCATTTCCTTAGAGCTTCGAGGGTCATTTGGGTCAATCTCTTGCCTTATTCTTACACTACTCGCACGCACGATATTCCAAGCGGTTGCTTTCAAAAGTGGAGGCTCGAATTTTTTAGGAAAACCCTGTACCTCACCAGCTATTTGTTCGATGGAATATGATCCTTGTCCAAATGAAATGGGTATGTATAATTTATAGGGAGTTCCTTTATACATCCACTTATTTGATGTTTTGATTAAGTATTCGGTCGCTTTTTCTTGTATGGCATCGTCTAAATTGGTCATGAATCTGGCTGATACCTCAGCATTTTCATTCACACTTATCTCAATGATTAGTAAACCTTCTATGCCATCCAGTACCGATGATCTCGGAAATGAAGTGTTTTGAATAATGTCTTCATTATAGCCTTTAGCACCTGTTAGATAAAGTGAGTCAAGAATTGAAATACTCTTTTCTTTCAAACTGTCTAATTCAGATCCGTTTGTTTTATCGAGCTGTGCAAATGATTTGATAGATAGAAAGGTTAATGCTAAAATGAATGTGTGTTTTATCCTCATTGATGTTAAGTTTATTTCAATACTCCTGTAAGTTTCAATCTCTCAAGCGCGATCAACCACAGATTATCAAAAGTCTGGAAATCCTTTTTCTAACTAAAAGTCTGTCGACTAAATTATGGCATTCAGGAAAGATTCAATAGTAGATGGCTTTAAAATTATTATAAAAATTAGCCCATAGATGGCTCCCCAAAGATGGGCATCGTGATTAATATTGTCTTTTCCTCTTCGCCCCATCACAATAGAATAGAGAATGAAAATTGCTCCTAAGATATAGCCAGGCAGACAAACAATAACATAAAGGCAGAGGTCTCTTACAGGATCGAAGAGAATGAATGCCAATACTAAAGCAGAGACTCCTCCCGAGGCGCCTAATGAATTATAGCCCGGATTATGCTTATGCTTAATCATGGTGGGAATATTGGCAACGACTACCGCTGTTAAGAAAAGGAGTAAATAGAGTATCAATCCTGTTTCACCGAAATAAACCGTGAATATTCTTTCAATGGCTGTCCCAAAAAAGTAGAGTGTAAATAAATTAAGGAACAAGTGCATCGGACTGTTATGAACAAACCCTGAGGTAAGCAGTCTCCAATACTGGTTTTGCTCGATGGTTTGATAAGGGTTGAGCATCAGTTTGGCATGAAGTTCAGGTTTCTTCCAAGCCACATAAGTGACCAAGCCTATTACTGCCATCAAACCATAGGTGAACTCCATTATTTATCTCTATCAATTAAGTATTGAGCAAAAGTTCTCAAAGCTGCTTTTTTTGTTTCTGGAGCTGAAATTTGATCAAGTGCTTTGAAGCCATCTGCAAAATATTCACTCATTTTAGCCAAAGTGAGTTCTTTGATGCCTATCTGGTTATAAACCTCTGTTACTGCCGCCACCTTTTCTTTGGGATCGAAATCAGTTTTACTGATCCATAAGTCTAGCGTTTTTTTCTGTTCAGCATTGGCCAATTCTAGCGCTTTAAGTAACAAGAAGGTTTTTTTATTAGAAATGATATCGCCTCCCACCTGCTTGCCAAATTTGTCTTGGTCAGCATAAACATCTAGCAGATCGTCTTTTAGTTGAAAACCAATGCCAATGTCAACGCCAAAATCATAAAGTGCTTTGGTTGATGCCTCATCTACACCAGCTAACATAGCGCCTAGTTCCAAGCTGAACCCAAGCAGAACAGCTGTTTTAAGTCTGATCATGTTAATGTAGGTCTCTTCTGGAACCACATCTTCATTCTCAAAATTCATATCGAATTGCTGGCCCTCGCAAACACCAGCGGCACATTCATTGAATGCTTTGATGATGTTTTTTAAGTCGCCAGGAGCCTCGAGCAACATGTCATAAGCTTTCACTAGCATTACATCGCCAGAGAGTATGGCTGTACTGCTGTTCCACTTTTCATGAACGGTTGCTTTGCCTCTGCGCAAGGGAGCATCATCCATAATGTCGTCATGCATCAGTGTAAAGTTGTGAAACACTTCAACAGCAATGGCCTGATCTAAAATAGTTTCAGGGTCTTCCTTGAAAAGTTGATAGGAAAGTAAAACTAGCACAGGACGCAATCGCTTTCCGCCTAAAGACATGATGTAGCGAATGGGTTCGTAAAGTTCTTGAGGCTGTTCTCCGTAAGTGAGTTCATCTAGCCTATTATTGATCAGGCCAATGAGAGCCTTCAAATCATTAGTCATTGTCAACAAATGTTAGGTCAATAGTTCTGCGATCAATATCTGTGGCTTTCACCTGAACAGTTACTTTATCTCCCAGACTTATCATGCGTTTGTTTCTTCTACCCACGATGCGGTAGTTTTGTTCATCGAACTCGTAAAAATCATCAGTTAAATCAGAGATTCGAACCATACCTTCACATTTCGTTTCGGTGATTTCTACAAAAACTCCCCACTCGGTTACTCCACTTACAATGCCAGGGAAATCCTTTTTCTCCACAATAGACATGTATTGAACCTGCTTATATTTAATCGAAGCTCTTTCGGCATTAGCGGCTACTTTTTCCTTTTCAGATGAATGAAGGCATAGCTCTTCATATTCTTCCTTATTGGCTGGTTTACCGCCATCCAAATAATGCTGGAGTAAGCGATGCACCATCATATCAGGGTATCTTCTGATGGGTGAGGTAAAGTGGGTATAGTGTGGAAAGGCCAGTCCGAAGTGACCTTTTTCGTTGGTTGTGTATTTGGCTTTGGCCATGCTACGAATAGCCAGCTGCTCTAAAACGTTCTGTTCTGGTTTACCGATAATGTCATCCATCAGCACGTTGAGCGTTTTAGAAACCCCACCTCTTTCAAAGTCCATTTTGTGACCAAAGCGTTGTGCAAATTTTGCGAACGTATCTAATCTTTCAGGGTCTGGATTGTCGTGTGTTCTATAAACGAAGGTTAGTGGGTTAGTTCCTTTGTGCTTATTATAAACGAATTCGGCTACTTTCTTATTAGCAAGTAACATGAACTCTTCAATGAGCATGTGTGCTTCCTTTCGATGTTTAGGAATAATACCTAAAGGAGTGCCTCTATCATCGAGTTTGAACTTGACTTCAACAGTCTCGAAGTTGACAGCTCCATTTTGGAATCTCTTTTTTCGAAGTAATCTGGCTAGTGCATTGAGCTGATTGATTTCTTCATGAAAATCGCCTTCATTATTCTCTATTCTTTCCTGTGCTTCCTCATAAGTAAACCTTCGGTCCGAATAGATTATGGTTCTGCCGAACCATTCCTTTTTTAAGTTGGCTTCAGCATCTAGCTCAAACACCGCGCTGAAGGTTAGCTTCTCTTCTTTTGGACGCAATGAACAAAGTCCGTTCGAAAGTCGCTCAGGGAGCATAGGAATAGTTCTGTCAACCAAGTAAACCGAAGTAGCTCGTTCTACTGCTTCTTTTTCAAGATCAGATTTGCGATTCACATAATGGGTTACATCCGCGATGTGGATTCCTACTTCAATATTCCCATTATCTAAAGTTCTCAGAGAAAGGGCATCATCAAAATCCTTAGCATCTTCAGGGTCTATGGTAAAGGTGGTGATGCCACGAAAATCCTTCCGCCTTTTAATTTCCTTGTCGGTGATTTCAGCAGAAATGGCTTCTGCATCATCCTCTACGTTTTGAGGGAATTCTAGTGGTAAGCCAAACTCAGCAATGATGGAATGAATTTCTGCATTGTGTTCTCCAGCTTTTCCGAGGACGCGGGTAACTATACCCTCAGGCTTTTTGTCTCTTTCGGGCCACTGCGTGATTTTTACAATCACCTTGTCGTTGTGCGTTGCTCCATTCAGGTCGTTGTAGTGCACATAGATGTCGTGAAACATCTTTTTGAAGTCTGGCACCACAAAGGCGTAGCGAGTAGACATTTCAATTCGGCCTACAAATTCATCCCGATTTCTCTCGAGAATCTCAACGACTTTTCCTTCACGGCTTTTGCCATGCTTAGAAGCCTTGAGTGTTAATTTCACATGGTCGTCATCTAGAGCACCGAGTAGGTCCTCTTTTGAGACCCAGATGTCGTCTTGTTCTTCGGTGCCATCTGGCACAACGTAGGCAAATCTGGCGTTCACATTGTCAACCACACCTGTGATGGTTTTCAATTCGCCTTCAACAGCAAATGAACCATTTCTTAACTTTTTAAGAACGCCTTTGGCTTCTAGCTTAAAAATCACCTCAGTGACAATTCCTTTAGAAATGGCATCTCTGATACCCAAGGAGTTTAAAATCTGCTTGATTTGATACCCTCTTCCCGGTGTTCTTGTTAAGAATTCGATCACTAGAGGTTCAATTTGCTTGATTTGTCCTTTAGTGATGGAAGATTTTTGTGGTGGAATTCCTTTTCTTTTTCGACCCATAAAATGTTTTAATCGAGAGATTTAAAATTAGCCATAATAAAAGGATTTATGATTGAATAGCCATTTAAACCACTATGATATTTCCATTTGCAATGGAAGGAAGCTGATTGAGCCGCAGAAAAACCTGTGCCAGCACGGATACATCTTTCTTACAATAGACTGTTATGCGCTCCAAATCCTGTTCTTCGTAATAAACTTTGTTCACCTGACTTCCATCAATATCATCTTTACTTGTTTCAATATCGAATATGGTGGCAAGCAAGTCGAGCGAGGTAAAGTGTTTATAGTCTCCAAACTTCCAGAGTTCGAGGGTATCTAAGTGTGGAATTTCCCAAGGTTTTTTCCCCGACATCTGAAGTGCAGGTGGAACTGGCAGATCGTTGATGATCATTCTTCTGGCAATGTATGGAAAGTCGAATTCCTTGCCATTATGAGCACAAAGCCTAGTTTCTTTACTATTGAAATGGTTGAGAAGCAAATCGGAAAACTCCTTGAGCAGCTGCTTTTCATCGTGACCGTCAAATGCCGTAATTCTTAACTTGAGCTCTGGTTCAACCTCAGAGAAGAAGCCTACCGATATGACAATGATTTTTCCGAACTCGGAATAAATTCCGGCTCGTTGATAAAGTTCTTCGGCTGTTTTTTCTTCCGCCTCGCGAAAAAAGGAAGCTTTCTTTTTCCAAAGAGCTTGTTTACGAGCAGGCAAGTCTTCAAAGGATTTACATTCTGCTACTGTTTCTATATCGAGAAAAAGGATGTTTTTGAGTGTGTGTTTATCCATAACAGGCATTAATTTATGAATAAAACCGTAAAGTTAAGTAGCGTATTTGCCTTCAATTTCTAGTTCCGTAATTTTTTCAAGGCTGAATTCTTGGAAAGGTTTAATGATAAATTTCTTATCGAAAAGCTCATTTACAATGTAATAGCTCACCCAAAACTCGTTGTAAAAACTGAATACTTCTGGGGTTACGGCTTCAACCTTAGCAAAAGATTGTTGCTCTACTTTTTCGATCATATGTCTCAGAGAGGAGGTTTTTCTTCCTTCTGAAGTTTTATCTTCATAGCCCTTTGAGACGATCATCACATTGGTCAATTCTATTAGGTTTTTGTTGATGAGATAAACGTTCCATTCGCTTTCCCCTAGTTGATTGATCGATTTGCCGATACAAATTTTTACACCTGTTACTTCAGGCATATCAATGTCTTTGATCATTTGACAAAATTAATCTTCCTTGGCGATTCGGCTATAATAATCTGTCATTACTTGTTCTGCCGCCTTGCCTTGTGGAGTGAAGTCAATATTGAAAGCACCATCATCATTACCCCATCTAGACCTCCTCCCTTCGAGGGCAGATTCGGGCACTTTTGGATACCACTTCCATAGGTGGAAACCGGCAATGAAGGGTTCATTGCTTAAGGCCTCAAACATGCCTTGATAAAGCGTAGCCTGGGCTTCTTGTGAGGAAATAGATGCTCGTAAGTCTCTACTGGCCGCTCTTTCTGGCCATTGCCAAGGTTCAATACCTGCGTCTTTGGTGCTTTTATAACCTATTTCTGTAAAGAGAATGGGCTTTTCATATTGCTTTGAGGCTTTTTCTAATGCTTTAATATGTGGTAGCCAGCCTGCCTTTACTTCGGCAAGTGAAGGGTTTTCATTTTTAGCTACTGGAAAATAACCTTGCACCCCTATGTAATCGAGCGCATCCCAAAAGGCTACATCTTCATACTCATCAGCAAAATTGGCGGCATAGGTAAGCTCACCAGAGTAAACGGCTCTTATTTTAGCGATTAGCGATCTCCAATCTGCTTCTCTTTCCACACAGGTCCTGTGTAGTTCGGTGCCAATGCAAAGCATTTCCATATTTTCCTCCTCGGCAATTTTAGCATAATGAAGAATGAAAGTTTCATAATTAGAAAACCATTTTTGCCAATCTTCTTCGCTATTCATCTGAATTTCGCCACGCCATTTACCCTGGCTGTCGCGAAGCCAGATGTGAGGTTTAAGAATTGTTTTGATGCCGTATGCTTTGGCGAGTCTGGTAGTCATTCGAAGGCCATGATCACTTTCTCCCCACATGCCTCCTTCGCGGCCAATTTGGTTGCCTATGTCTGGTGAGTTGTGTTCACGCTGCCAACCAAATGGGGTTTGGGAGATCCAATTGACATTTTTTTGAACCAAATCAAGAATACTGGTAGAGTCAATTTCATAGTGGCTAGCTACCCAACAAACTCCTCTGTGTTTTTCTTTAGCAATAATGCTGATGCCAGATTCTATTTTTGAATTATGAAAAACCAGATAGACCGTCATTATCAAGATGATAGGAAAAATAACGACTGAAAGTCTTTTGGTTTTCATTGGCTGAGCTCCATTTCAAATACTTCTGCAATGTGCTTGAGTAAAGACTGCTGTACGGCTTCCATGTTTATTTCTTTGCCAAGTTCTTTTTGCATGGAGGTTACCGCCTTATCATCAATACCACAAGGCACAATATGGTTAAAGTACGATAAATCGGTATTAACGTTCAGCGCAAGTCCATGCATGGTAACCCATCGACTTGACTTCACGCCCATAGCACAAATTTTTCTGGGGTCTTTCGCTCCTTCTTCAAAGTCTACCCATACTCCGGTGAGACCAGAAATTCTACCTGCGCTAATACCATAGTCGGCCATGGTGAGAATTATGGCCTCTTCGAGATAGCGTAAGTATTTGTGAATGTCAGTAAAGAAGTTCTCCAAATCCAGAATTGGATAGGCAACGAGCTGGCCTGGGCCGTGATATGTGATGTCACCACCTCTGTTAATCTTATAAAATTGGGCATGATTTGTCCTTAAACCTTCTTCGTTGAGAAGTAGATTGTCTATTGAACCACTTTTCCCTAGAGTATAAACATGAGGATGCTCACAGAATATGAGATAGTTGTTAGTTGATTCTATTAAAGAATCATCTACTAATTTTCGATTAGCAATTTTCAGATCTACAGTTTGTTTGAAGATCGATTCTTGATAATCCCATACTTTTTGGTAATCATCCTCTCCAAGATAGATTACCTCAACTCTCTTATTCTGAAGAATACTCATGTTTTACGCGTCATCGGCCACATATGTACGCTAAATTAGGCCGCATTCTGCCCGTCTCCAACTTGTTCAACAGTTAATACACGAACATACTTCGTTACTAGTCTGTTGGCCTTGCGGAGAGCAGAAGTTTGATTTCGCGCAAGAAACTCCTTCTTGACCACGCTTTCATCTTTCGTATTGAGGAACGCGGCCGAGAACATTTTCATATTCTTTTTACCAGCCATGTTGTAAAAGTAGACTATGGCATGAAAGTTTCCAACATTTTAAAACCCGATTTGGCTTTTATATGAACTTCTTTGAACTTTCGTGGCAATAAAACTGCCTCTCCCATAGAAATGCTAGTGGTAAGGCCTTCGGTTTGAATGGTTGCTTCACCTTCAAAACAAGTATAAATCACAAACGAGTCTAGTTCGTAATGTTCTCTGATGATGCCAGTGGTATACTCTAAAAGATTGGTTTGGAAGTACTGAGATTTCACCAAAGGAACCACATCATTAACGCGTCTGGTATAAGGTGTTTTGTATTCTGAATAGGAATTGAAGTCAAGAGCATCAAGCGCTTGCTCGGTATGTAACTCTCTTTTATTCCCCTCATCATCGGTTCTATCGAAATCGTAAATGCGATAGGTAACATCAGATGACTGCTGAATTTCTGCCAACAATAGCCCCTTCCCGATGGTGTGCACTCTTCCGGCAGGTAAATAGAAGCAGTCTCCAGCATTAACTTCTTCTTCGTTTAAAATTTCGGTAAGCTTTCCGCTATTTAAGTATTGGAGATATTCTTCACGGTTGGTATCTCGATTGAATCCGCTGATTAGTTTAGCACCTTTGTCGGCTTGAAAAACGTACCACATCTCTGACTTACCAAGTGAATTGTGTCTAGCCTTAGCCAATTTATCATCGGGATGAACCTGGATGGAAAGATCTTGAGCAGCGTCAATAAACTTCACCAAAAGTGGAAATTCATTTCCAAAAGCCTCGTAAACTTTTTTTCCTACCAGCTCGCCTTTAAACTCTTCTATTAGTTCGGGAAGAGTGCTACCTTTTAATACGCCATCAGCAACTTCAGAAAGATTTCCAGGTACTCCTGAGATTTCCCAAGTCTCTCCACAGTTTTTTAAAGGACTAAAATCTTTGCCGAGTACATCTTTAATTTTTGAACCTCCCCATATTTTTTCTTTGAATATGGTATTGAATTTTAATGGATATAGATATCTCTTTGTCATGCCTTCCTCATTTCTTTATATACATTGATTAGCCCATTGGTTGAAGCATCGTGGTTGGATATGTGCTCATTTCCTGATAATTCAGGCAAGATTTTCTTGGCTAACACTTTGCCCAATTCAACTCCCCATTGGTCGAAACTGAAGATATTCCAGATCACACCCTGGGTGAAAATTTTATGTTCGTACATGGCTACCAAGCTGCCCAAAACTTTAGGAGTAAGCTTTTTGAAAAGGATGCTGTTCGTTGGACGATTGCCTTCAAAGACTTTGAACGGAGCGAGCTTTTCAACGTCTTCCTTGCTTAACCCTTGTGCGCTGAGTTCTTCTTCAACTTCTTCTTTTGTTTTGCCATTCATTAAGGCCTCCGTCTGGGCGAAAAAGTTAGAAAGCAATTTGGTGTGATGATCTCCTATTGGGTTCTGGCTTATGGCTGGTGCCATGAAATCGCATGGAATAAGCTTAGTGCCTTGATGGATCAATTGATAAAAAGCATGCTGACCATTGGTGCCAGGCTCACCCCAAACGATTGGTCCTGTTTGATAACTTACTTTGTTTCCACCACGATCTACTGATTTGCCATTACTTTCCATGTTGCCTTGTTGAAAGTAGGCCGCAAACCGGTGCATATATTGATCATAAGGTAAAATTGCCTCAGAGTCACTATCGAAAAAGTTTCCATACCATAGGCCAATTAAAGCCAGAATGATTGGGATATTGTCTTCTGCAGGCGTATTCAGAAAGTGCTGATCCATTTCATATGCTCCAGTCAAAAGTTCTTCGAAATTGGCATATCCAATGGTACAGGCAATGGAAAGGCCAATTGATGACCAAAGAGAATATCTTCCGCCAACCCAATCCCAAAACTCAAACATATTGGCTGTGTCAATTCCAAAATCGGCAACCGACTTGGCGTTGGTAGAGAGTGCTACAAAGTGTTTTGCAACTTCTGCCTGACTTCCTCCATTGGCCAAAAACCAATCTTTAGCAGAGTTGGCGTTGGTCATAGTTTCTTGTGTGGTAAATGTCTTTGAAGCAATCATGAAGAGCGTTTCCTCAGCATTTACTTCCTTCAATATTTCTGTAATATGAGTACCATCTACATTCGAAACAAAGTAAGGCTTAATGCCATGAGTAGCGTAAGGTTTTAAGGCTTCAGTAACCATTACTGGTCCTAAGTCAGAGCCGCCAATGCCAATGTTCACAATGTTCTTTATAGGTTTGCCCGAATAACCTTTCCATTGGCCAGTGGTCACTTTATCGGCAAAAGTTTTCATTTTACTCAAGGCTGCATTAACATCAGGCATGATGTCTTTTCCATCTACCAGAACAGGAGAATTGCCTCTGTTTCTTAGCGCAATATGCAATACAGACCTACCTTCGGTTTCATTAATCTCGCTACCATTGAACATGGCTTTTATTGCCTCATTGATACCACATTCTTCAGCAAGATTGACGAGATGAGTCATGGTTTCATCAGAAATAATGTTCTTCGAGAAGTCTACATGTATGTCGTTCAATCGTCTAGAGAATTTTTCAAATCGGTTGTGGTCGTTTTGAAAAAGCTGCTTCATGTGAGCTGATTTCATCTGTCTGGCATGTTCAGAAAGTTTTTCCCAGGCGATTGTTTTAGTCGGATTTATATTTTTCAGCATAATCTGTTCAATTGTAGAGGTTGAAGTTACTCCAAATAATTGCCTAAATTAAATTCATCGTTAATCATATCCATGCAAACGTTTGGTAAAAAAGGAGAGGTTTTAGCTCAGGAATTTCTTTCTGAGAGGGGTTATGAAATTCTAAGCACCAACTACAGGTTTAAAAAATCTGAGATAGATATAATCACCAAGAAAAGCGACCTACTAGTTTTTATTGAAGTAAAAACGAGAAGTTCAAAGTCATTTGGTTACCCAGAAGAGTTTGTTTCAGTATCTCAAAAAAAAGCGATAATTCGAGCTGCGGAAAACTATATAGAAGAAAAAGGTTGGAAGGGA
The DNA here is from genome assembly GCA_964350505.1 of uncultured Roseivirgaceae bacterium. Lineage (GTDB taxonomy): Bacteria > Bacteroidota > Bacteroidia > Cytophagales > Cyclobacteriaceae > Roseivirga. The sequence continues at coordinate 11,097 of CAYGKL010000104.1, forward strand.
GATATTCGATTTGATATAGTAGCCATTATTATTGAAGGGGGGAGGTCAGAAATTGAACACCTGAAAGATGCTTTTTATTGACTTACCTTAGGGGAAACATATATGGTTTGTGAGTTTCTGTTCCATTCTCTTCTGATGAAAGGTTCAAAGGTCCAATCATAAAAATTGGCGGGGTACTGAATTTGCCTTTTCTGAACTACAACTCCAGGTATTTCGTGGTATTCTATCCAAACCCCAACTTTATGATCAAAAACATATTCTCCAAAAACTGCTACGCCACCACTTTCAAAAAACCTATAGTAGAAACCTTCCTTCTTGCCATACTGATAAGGAATAATCTCTTTCACCTTGGTTTTTGAGTCCTCATCGTAATAAGTGATTTTCGAATCGCGCAGCCAGCCTTTTACATAATGCTCCTTTTCGTACAGGGTAGAGTCCATCCTTTGATAGAGCCATGTCTCATGCTTTGTTCCGTAGTAGAAGTTGCCTTTTTCTACCACTATATCATTTACCGTTCTTTCATATGGCCCATGTAAAACACGGTTGAGTGTTTGGCCTTTGCCTTCGACTGCCCGGACAGCATCGTTTTCCACATCGTGATAGAATATTTGTCTCACGTATTTATCAACTTCTGTAGGTTCTGGCAAAACATTGAAAAGCCTGAAATCTTGAGTGTTTCTATCTTTGAATGCCGTAAAGGCTTTCTTTGTTTTTTCACCGTAATAGAAGTTTTTCTTCACCTTCAATTCAGCATCAGGAATGGTGTCGCTTTCCTCTGGCTTTTCATCTTCTTCAAGTGTTATGTCTGGTTTCGAAGGGTCTCTTTCCTCTTTGGCAGGAGCTAAAATTTTATCAATCCCAGCACAGGAGGATAGAATCAATAAAAGCCATATACACAAAAACCTTTTTTGCATGCTGTGAAGATAACGAATCAGATGGAACTCTATTTTCTAAGTAACAAAAGTTACTACAGAGCAAATTTTTTCGGTGCTACTTGCGCTCTGATTTAAAGAATTAATCATGGAAACAACTATAGAAAACGGCCTCTTTCAGATGCCAAGAATTGGAGATACAGCACAGGACTTTGAAGCTGTAACCACTAAAGGTAAAATT
>CAYGKL010000105.1:0-11968 GCA_964350505.1 uncultured Roseivirgaceae bacterium
CAACTCAACTATCAGATAGTCGAAAGAAATTAACCCCAACCTATCCTACTTGGAACCCATTTGTCGCCCAAATTCCAATAGACTACATCTTGCATTCCAAAGGCATTGGCTGTGACTCACTAGATGCTGTGAGAATTACCTCTGATCATAAGGCTATTATGGGGAGGTTTTTATTTTAGAAAAGAGATTCAGGTTTGGTGTTCAAAGTTGTAAGTAAGCAGTGATTTATCAATATTTTGATCAATCCTCTTCCGTCCCACGGACACCTTCTCCAAGAGGAGGACATTAGTGCTAGCACCCCATTTATAAGCACAAGCCCGTTGAAGGACTAGAAACAAGTTGACCAATTTCCTAATCCACAAACCTACCAAACACTTTTTCACAAAACTTTAATCATTCCACGTCAGTTGTAATTGCGTTGTGAAATCCTGACCTTTGTGGATTCTGCGCTGGCCGCTCCCTGAAATGGAAAAATTCAAAGAAAATGCGAACATAGAACAGGCTCCTGTCGATATTTCTGGACACGAAAATATTGAAGTCTTCGGAGCCAGAGAGCATAACCTCAAGAACATTGATGTTACTATTCCTCGCAATAAACTCATCGTTATCACCGGTATTTCCGGATCTGGAAAGTCTTCTTTAGCCTTCGATACCATTTACGCTGAAGGGCAACGCAGGTACATGGAAAGCTTCTCCGCCTATGCACGCTCTTTCATTGGAGATATGGAAAGGCCAGATGTTGATAAAATCAATGGCCTCAGCCCGGTAATTTCCATCGAGCAGAAAACTACTTCTCGAAACCCACGATCAACAGTCGGTACGCTTACTGAAATCTACGATTTCTTGAGGCTCCTCTATGCCCGTGCTGGAATCGCATACTCATACCTCACTGGTAAACCGATGATTCGCCAGTCGGAGGATCAGATCATCGACCACCTCATCAAAAATTTTGAGGGCAAAAAACTGATTATTCTGGCACCAGTAGTAAAAGGTAGAAAAGGCCATTACCGAGAGCTGTTTGTTCAAATCCGAAAAATGGGCTTCACCAAAGTTCGTGTAGATGGCGTTGTCATGGATATGGTACCTAAAATGCAGGTAGACCGTTACAAAACCCACGACATTGAAATTGTCATTGACCGAATTGTCACTGATGCCAATGATCGTTTCCGCATTGCTCAGAGTGTTAAAACAGCCTTGAGCCATGGCAATGGGGTAATGATGGTTCGCGATGAAGACAACCAAATCCATCATTTCTCTAAATTTTTAATGGACCCAGAAACAGGGTTGTCTTACGATGAACCTGCACCGAATAACTTCTCCTTCAATTCACCTTATGGTGCCTGCCAAACTTGTAATGGTTTGGGTAAGATTGAAGAAATAAGCAAAGAAAGTGTGATTCCAGATCCTAACCTCAGCATAAGCCGAGGTGGTTTGGCTCCTTTAGGGGATTACCGAGACATCTGGATTTTTAAGAAACTCGATGCTATTCTTAAGAAGCATAAAGCCAACCTGACTACTCCAATCAAAGATCTACCTGAAGGTGTTTTAGACATTATCCTCAATGGTGACGATGTAGCAGTTGCTGTGAGTTCAAAGAAATATCCAGGTACGCAATGGAACACCAAGTTCGAAGGGATTATCAAGTTTCTGGAGAAACAAATGGAAGAAGGAACGGAGAAAACCAGAAAGTGGATTTCCGATTTCATGACCGTGAAGACTTGTCCAACTTGTGATGGAGCTCGCCTGAAAAAAGATTCGCTCCATTTTAAAATGGCAGATAAAAACATTTCAGAATTAGCTGAAATGGACATTGAATCTCTCGGAGAATGGTTTGTTGGGCTTGAAGATCGACTTACAGAAAAGCAAAACCTGATTGCCCCAGAGGTGTTAAAAGAAATTCGCAAGCGCATTGGATTCCTGTTAGATGTAGGCTTAGACTATCTCACGCTCAACCGCCCACTCAGAACCCTATCGGGTGGTGAGGCACAAAGAATTCGATTGGCCACGCAAATCGGAACTCAGCTGGTAGGAGTGCTATACATTATGGACGAGCCAAGCATTGGCTTGCATCAGCGTGACAACGTGAAGCTCATCAATGCGCTAAAGAACTTGAGAGATATTGGCAACACAATCATCGTGGTAGAGCATGACAAGGACATGATGCTAGCCTCTGACTTTATTGTTGATATTGGTCCGGGTGCTGGAAGACATGGTGGCCACATTGTTGGTGCAAGTGAACCCGCTACTTTTCTGAAAGAAGGTGGAACAACAGCGCAGTACCTCAAAGGAGAAAAAGCAATTGAGATTCCGAAACAGAGACGAAAAGGCACAGGTAAAATGCTTATGCTGAAGGGAGCTTCAGGTAACAACCTCAAAAATGTGGACTTGAAAATACCATTGGGTAAAATGGTCTGCATTACTGGCGTTTCAGGAAGTGGAAAATCTACACTAATTCACGACACCCTATTCCCTATTCTGAATCACCATTTCTTCAGATCGAGAAAGTCGCCTTTGGCCTATGATGAAATAAAAGGATTAAAAGAAATTGATAAGGTCATTGAGGTAGATCAATCTCCAATTGGTCGCACACCTCGCTCAAACCCTGCAACCTATACGGGAGTATTCTCGGACATAAGAACTTTATTCACTGAATTGCCAGAAGCCAAAATTCGTGGCTATAAAGCTGGGCGCTTCTCCTTCAACGTGAAAGGTGGTCGCTGCGAAACCTGCGAAGGTGCCGGTATGAAGTTGATTGAAATGGACTTTCTCCCTAACGTCCACGTGCCTTGCGAAACTTGCAAGGGCAAACGCTACAACCGGGAAACATTAGAGGTTCGATTCAAAGGAAAATCAATATCCGATGTGCTCGATATGACGGTTGAACAAGCCGTAGATTTCTTCGATCATCAGCCTAAAATTTTGAGAAGAATTCAGACCCTAAACGATGTTGGGTTGGGCTACATTTCTCTAGGTCAACACGCCACAACGCTTTCTGGTGGCGAAGCCCAAAGGGTAAAGCTGGCGACTGAACTTTCTAAGAAAGACACTGGTCAAACCCTTTATATCCTAGACGAGCCGACCACGGGACTTCACTTTCAGGATATCCAGCATTTACTAGATGTATTGAACAGATTAGTTGACAAAGGCAACTCTGTACTCATTATTGAACACAACCTAGACGTTATTAAAGTGGCTGACCATATCATTGACCTTGGGCCTGAAGGTGGTGATAAAGGTGGGCAGATCATTGCTGAAGGAACTCCAGAGCAAGTTGCAAAAAGTACCAAAAGCTATACAGCTAAGTTTTTGAAGGAAGAACTAGAAGCGTAATCAACCGCAAAGAACGCCAAGGGCACAAACTAATTTCAGAGTTCGCCAGGCTTGGTGTCTCTACCAAGACATACCAACAAAACATACTTAAACAGGTTAAGCTTTGACAAACCTATATCACCAAATAGTTAGTTAAAGGAGCTTTGGCTGACCTCTATAGAAAAAGTTTATCAAAGACACACTTTAGGTGAAGTCTTGAACCAGTAAGCACAAAAAAATAGTGCTGCCGCATTCGCGGACAGCACCTTCTTCAACCAAAACATTAAAATCAACACTTATCTAACACCACATCGCCAGGCTCGTTTGCCTGACTTCAATCATCGATTCTAATTGCCTTTTTCTGAGTCTATAACGGCATCATCTGATACCTATTATAATTTCATGATTAATATTCAGTGTTTCAACACTTTTTTACCTCTCATTGTTCCTCAAAAAATGGGTCTTTTTAGAACTCTAAAATGATAGCTACGTAAACCTAGAAAACCATTTCTATGACAAACTTTGATCACCTCCATTTGGAGGTTCCTAAGTCCGAAAAACAAAGAATAGTCATTATTGGAGGGGGCTTTGCTGGCATTCAACTTATCAAAAATCTCCGCAAATCGAACTTTCAAATTGTACTTCTAGACAGACACAATTACCATACTTTTCAACCACTGCTTTACCAAGTAGCAACGGCCGGTTTAGAACCAGATTCAATCGCTGGTGCTTTAAGGCAGCTTTTCGAAAAACATAAAGATTTTTACTTTAGGATGGCCCGTGTCACAGGGATCGATCCTGAACGCAAAATGATCAAGACGCTAATAGGCGAATTGGAATACGATCTGCTAGTGATTGCCAATGGTTCTAAAACCAATTATTTCGGTGATCAGGAAATGTACAATCGAACCTTTCCCATGAAGCAGATTCCTCAGGCCCTTGATTTAAGAAGCCATATGCTTCAGAATTTTGAGCAGACGGTGCTTTCGAGAGAAGATGAAGAGAAAGATAGACTCACGAATTTCGTAATTGTAGGTGGTGGCCCAACTGGTGTTGAGGTGGCGGGAGCTTTGGGTGAACTCAAAAAGCATGTGCTTCCAAAAGACTATCCAGATATCAATTTCGATATTATGAAATTACATCTAGTGGATGCAGGGCAAAGGCTTTTAGCAGGGATGTCTGAAAAATCGAGTGAACGAGCTCAAAAATATTTAAAAGCCTTCGATGTAGACGTAAGACTAAACACCAGACTTGAATCTTATGACGGCCGAGATGTTACTCTCACGGATGGCTCCGTTCTGCCTGCCAGAACAGTAATTTGGGCTGCTGGAGTTACGGGTAATATTATGGATGGGCTTCCAAAAGACAGCATAAAAGGAGGCCGAATAGTGGTCAATAAATTTAACCAGGTTGAGGGTGTTGAGGGCATTTATGCCATTGGAGACATTGCAGGAATGTACACGGAAGAAACGCCTAAAGGATACCCCATGGTTGCCCAAGTAGCCATTCAACAAGGAAAGAATTTAGCCAAAAATCTTCTCAGGGAAGCTAAAGGAAAAGAAATGAAACCATTTCACTATAACGACAGGGGCTCTATGGCTACTATTGGTAGAAATAAAGCAGTGGTTGATTTACCTAAATTTCATTTTGGTGGCCTTTTCGCTTGGATGGTTTGGATGTTTGTTCACCTCATGTCTATTGTTGGATTTAGAAATAGGCTGGTTATTCTTGCCAACTGGATATGGAACTACATGACCTACGATAGAGGTACGCGTTTAATCATTAGAACCTTTCTAAGAGACAAGAAATATAAACCAGGAGATACCCTCTGATTTCCAGCTATATTAGCTCTTTGCCTCTCGTATTATTGATTGGCCGGGTTAGCACAAGTTTGTGTATTTTTCAAGCTGGAAAATGAGAAAAAAACGCCTTTATTGGATTCTTCAACTATTGGGCTGGGGGCTATATTTTGTAGCCAACTATATCACAATATCTTTCAATCCGCAAGACCTGGCTGAAGAGTATGTGCTTACTCAAAAAATTGAGCTCATTATTCACACACCAATCCTCTTCCTTATTTCGCACTTTTTTATTCGAGAAGTAACCATTAGAAGAAATTGGTTACAGATAAACATTACTAGAGTAGTACCTCGTTTGCTGGGTATTATCCTTGTAGCAGGGGTTATTGCAGCAACAATTTCATTCTTACTCTATTGGCTAGCGCAAAGTGGGTTTTCTGAGGGCTCTAGAATACCAGAGTTCCTTATCTCCAATTTGGCATTTACGGTATTGTACATTGTATGGACCACCATCTACTTCCTCTATCACTATTTAGAAAGTAACAATCGTTCGCTCAAATATGAGGCAGCCATGAACGAAATGCACCTTAATCAACTCAAGGCACAACTCAATCCACATTTTATCTTCAACGCACTCAATAGTATGCGCGCTTTAGTAGATGAAGAGCCTGCAAAGGCAAAAATTGCCATTACCCAACTTTCAAATATTCTGCGCAATTCACTCATCACAGATAAAAAGAGGGTAGTGAATTTCAGAAATGAGTTGAATACTGTAAAAGACTATTTAGCTTTAGAGAGTATTCGGTTTGAGGAACGTTTAAAAATTAATTACCGAATAGACCCAAGTTCTGATCATTTTGATGTTCCACCAATGATGCTCCAGACACTTGTAGAAAATGCCATTAAACATGGGGTCTCCAATCTGATGGAAGGAGGGCTGATCGAAATTCAGTCGAATGTTCAAAATTCATTGCTTACCATTAAGATCAGAAATAGTGGTCATCTTGGTCCGACTAAGAAAAAACCAGGTGCCAGAGGTGGCGTTGGCCTAGTAAATACAAAAGAAAGACTAAAATTAATCTATGGCGACACCGCCACGTTTAATATTTATAATGAAAATGATAAGTTTGTTGTGACTGAAGTGAAAATACCTCAGCGCATCTAAATAACAATCCTATGAGAGCACTAATAGTAGACGATGAAAGACTGGCTCGTAAAGAGCTAACCAATCTTTTGCAAGAGTTTCAGGAGATCGAAATTGTAGGCGAAGCGGTAAATGCTGAGGATGCTGAAGAGAAAATCAACAGCCTAAAACCAGACCTGCTGTTTTTAGATATTCAAATGCCCGGAAAAACAGGCTTTGAGTTACTGGAATCGCTTGACTCCGTACCAGATGTGGTTTTTACCACAGCCTACGATGAATACGCATTGAAAGCCTTCGACTACAATGCTATGGATTATTTGTTAAAGCCTATTGAGCCAGACAGATTGAAAGAAACGGTGACCAAACTTATTGCTCGCAATAGCAAGCCAGAAGTGGCTACAGAAGGTGTTGCCCAGAAGCTCGGCCCAAGTGACAGAGTGTTTGTAAAGGATGGAGATAAATGTTGGTTTGTGAAGCTAGAAAACATTAGACTTTTTGAGTCTGATGGTAATTATATTAAAATTTATTTTGATAACTTTAAGCCAATGATTCACAAGTCGCTGAACGCTTTGGATGAAAAACTAGACGATAGATCTTTCTTCAGAGCAAGCCGCAAGCATATCATTAACCTTACTTGGGTAGAAAGCATTGAATCTTGGTTTAATGGTGGATTAATGGTAGTTTTGAGAGGTGGCGACAAAGTTGAGGTAAGCCGAAGACAGGCCGCTCGATTTAAAGAAATGATGAGTCTATAAAGAAATGCCCTGCACCCGCAGGGATATTGTGTGTGTTTATTGAACCCCGGCAAGAAGTGCTGGGGTTTTTTTATGCCTTATCACCTAGCTGGCTCAAAGGTTGTTATTTTGAAAGCGATTTCCTTCTCCGTTTCCTGTGACTTTTATAGCCCCTTTCGTCTAAAATGAGTTAATCCGGCAAAAAGATAGGCTGAGGTTAAACGACTTTAATTTTTCAAAACCCTTATATTGACGCTCAATGAAAACCCTTCTGCTTATACTTAGTCTTTTCTGGCAAACGGCCCAAGCTCCCGTAAAAACTGATACTGTTCCAATTAAACAAGTGCACCCAATGATTGAAATGGGTGGCATACCAGTAGATGCAGATTCTACGCTATTTTTATTTAATGGCATCGGGCCATATTCTAAAGAACAGCGTGTTTTAAGGTTAAAGGAAAGATTAGCCACGCTGAAAGATGTGAGCTTAGAGTTAACCCCTTTGCAAATTGAGTTTCATGAAGAAGCCACTGATATTACCTGTGGTGAACTAACGGTACTTAGTATCAATGACAAGGACGCTGCTTCTCTTGGGTTAAGTAGAAGAGGGGCCGTTGAATACTATTTAGAAATTATTGAGGCCAAACTAACTCAAAAAGAGGCTGGTTTCAGCAATGTACTTTTCATAAACATTGGAGTAGCCATTCTCATTATAGTTGGGTTTATATTTGGCCTAAAATACTATAACAGAGTTTTCAGGCTATTAAGGCTTAAACTACAAGGCCAAAAAGGTAAGCTTTTCAAAGGCTTCAGTGTTAAAAACTATGAGTTACTTACTCAAGAAAAAGAGCTTCTAATTGCAGGGTATTTGCTCACCGGCATTAAGTATGCCTTGCTCCTATTTATTATTTATCTCTTACTACCTGCCCTCTTTAGCCTCTTTCCTTGGACTCAAGACATTGCTTCGCAACTTATAGGTTATATAGTTGATCCTCTGGTAACCCTATGGAAAAAGTTAGTAGCTTTTATACCAAACCTAATATACATCGCGGTCATCGTAGTGGTGATTCGCTACTTCCTTAGACTATTAAGTTTCTTTAGGAACGAAGTGTCCACCGGCCGCTTAGTCATTAATGGTTTCTATCCAGAATGGTCTAGACCTACTTATAATATTCTTAAAGGTGTATTTATTGCGCTTGGCTTCGTTGGGATATGGCCTCTTTTACCGATGTCTGATTCAGATATTTTTAAGGGTGTTTCAACCTTTTTTGGTTTAATGCTGGCATTGGGCGGAGCGGGAGCGTTTTCGAATATTATCGCTGGATTAGTGATTACTTATATGCGTTCTTTCAAGATTGGCGATAGAGTAAAAATTGGTGAAGTGATGGGAGATGTGAAAGAAAAAGCGCTCCTCAATACCAAGATCAAAACGATTAAAAACGAGATCATCACTATACCCAATTCACAGATGCTGAATAGCCACACCATTAATTATACCACGGCCAACGAGGAAGAGGGACTCTTCCTCTACTCTACGGTTACTATTGGTTATGACGTGCCCTGGCGAGATGTACACAAGCTCTTAGTAGAAGCAGCCTTGGCCACAGAGTATGTTAAAAAGCTACCTCATCCATTTGTGTTACAAACGAGTCTAGATGATTTTTATGTAAGCTATCAAATTAATGCTCGTACCCGAGAGGTCTCCAAAATGGCATTGATCTATTCAGAACTACACGAAAACATTCAAGATAAATTTAACGAAGCGGGTATAGAAATTATGTCTCCTCATTACGGTGCACATAGAGATGGTAATCATTCTACCATTCCACAAAAGCATCTGCCTGAAGATTATCAGGCACCATGGTTTAGAGTTAAAGACAAAGAATGAGTTTAAGAAAGAGACTTTTTATTGTCATTTTCGGGACTGACACCCCAGCAGGAAAGGCTTTTGATGTAGCGCTTCTCATCGCGATTATAATCAGTGTCTTGGCCGTAATGCTTGAGAGTGTTCCAAGCTTGAACGATAACTATGGTTTACTCTTTAAGTACTTGGAGTGGATCCTTACCGCCATTTTCAGCATTGAGTACATCACTAGAATTTATGTGACAGAGTCTCGGAAAAAGTACATTTTCAGTTTCTATGGCCTAATTGATTTACTTTCATTATTACCCACCTACTTAAGTTTAATTTTTGTAGGTACTCAATATTTGCTCATCATCAGAGCTTTGAGGCTTTTGCGGGTTTTCAGAATCCTAAAACTCGGAAGGTTCGTGGGCGAAGCAGAACAATTAGGCCGTGCGCTGAAGTCTAGTCGCCATAAAATTACCGTTTTTATGGGTACAGTAATGATGCTGGTAATTCTACTCGGTACCATTATGTATTTGGTAGAAGGCAGAGACAATGGCTTCACAAGCATTCCGTTGAGTATCTATTGGGCCATAGTAACGCTTACTACTGTAGGTTATGGAGATATTGCTCCTCATACTGTTCTTGGCCAAACTATTGCCTCTTTTGTGATGATTTTAGGTTATGCCATCATTGCTGTTCCTACTGGCATAGTCACTGTAGAGCTACAAAAAGACAAGAAAAGACAAGAGGAGAAAGCTTGCACCAAATGTAAATCTAAAGGGCATGAAACGGACGCCCTTTATTGTAAGTTTTGTGGAGAAAAATTACCCATTTGAAGAAAGAAGTTAAACTTGATGCTTATTCCACGGAAGAGGAATTAGTGAATGCCATTACCCACGCCATTGGGATTGTAGCTGGTTTTGGAGGTTTGGTTTATTTATTCACTAGAAAAGACTTGAATGAGGCCATTCTTTGGAGCTCTTTCATCTTCTTTCTGAGTATGATAGTGCTTTATACATCTTCTACCCTTTATCATTCGGTAAAGGCAAAAAAGCAGAAACTCCTTTTTAAAAAACTAGATCACATTTCTATCTACTTGCTTATTGCAGGAACATTTACCCCCTTCTGCTGGGGCGTTTTAGGTAATACAACTTTAGGAATGAATCTACTCTTCGCAGTTTGGGGAATTGCGTTAGCAGGAATTATTTTCAAAGTATTCTATACCGGAAAACTAGAATTTCTATCTCTAGCTTCCTACTTAGGTATGGGTTGGTTGGGCTTCTTAATCTTCGATGAATTAGGGAAAGTAATTGATCCCAAAACAGTTGATTTTATGCTCTATGGTGGTGCATCATATACTATTGGAGTAGTTTTCTACTTGATGAGAACGCTGAAATACCATCATGGCATTTGGCATCTCTTTGTACTTGGTGGCACGGGTTTTCACATGTATGCTATCCTAAAATTTGTGGTTGGTTAATCCAGCTGAACATAGTTTTCCCACTTATCCATTACTGCCTGAAAGTCTTCTGGTAATTCTGAATTGAACTGCACAAACAGCTTCGTTTCAGGGTGAATAAAGCCTAACGATTTGGCATGCAATGCCTGTCTTGGTAATATTTTAAATGCATTATCTACGAATGATTTGTATTTAGAAAACTGGGTTCCTTTCAAAACTCTATCTCCACCATAAGTAGCATCATTGAAGAGCGGATGGCCAAGATGTTTCATATGGGCTCTGATCTGATGAGTACGTCCTGTTTCCAAATTACATTGCACTAATGACACATACCTAAGGTCTTTTAATACTTTATAGTGAGTAATGGCATTTCTACCTCTAGAGGCATCTTCAATAGCCACGGTAACCCTTCGGTCTTTTTCACTTCGCCCCAAATTAACATCTATTGTACCCATCTCCTGCTCTGGCACTCCCCAAACCAAGCCATAATAAGTTCTTTCAATACTATGGTCAAAAAATTGCTTGGCGAGGCTGGTCATTGCTTTTTCTGTTTTGGCAATTACTAATAGACCGGAAGTATCTTTATCAATTCGGTGAACGAGCCCAGGCCTCCCTTCATTATTTTTCATAGTAGGCAATTGCTGAAAATGATAGGTGAGCGCATTCACCAAAGTACCCGACCAGTTATTGTAAGCAGGGTGCACCACCATTCCAGCTTCTTTATTCACAACCAAAATATGGTCATCTTCATAAACAATATTCAGCGGAATATTCTCAGGAACCAGGTCAGTCTCTCTTGGTGGCTCAGGCAACTCCACAATGATTTCATCACCCGGATGTACTTTATAGTTGGGCTTCACTTCAAGTCCATTGACCTTAACAAAACCATCTTTTATCCCTTGCTGAACTTTATTACGCGTTACATTAGGCAAGCGATCCATCAGAAATTTGTCTATTCTATATGGCTCTTGCCCTGGGTCACATACTAATCGGTGGTGCTCAAATAACTCGTCTTGGTCTTCCATTGGGGTGTAAAGTTAAACCTAATCCAGCAAATGCTTTTAGGTACCTTTGACAAACTTTCAGTAAGGAAAACAACTCACCCTTGATTTTAAGAAGAATCACAGGTAGTCTCAGTTTGTCAAAGTTCTTCAAGCCTAACAACCCAAACTTTGACGAACTGTACAATTAGGCTAATGAAGTAACTATACGCTCAAGACCTGAACGTACAGAAGTTCGTCAAAGGTAATCCAGCATTACTATGCCTTTGACAAACCTTAGGTAGGTACAAGCAATAAACCTTAGTTAAAGGAAAAAGTATGAAATATCAGTTTGTCAAAGTTCTCAAGCTCCTACAGTCCAAACTTTGACGAACTATCTAAGCAGGCTAATGATGTAGCTATGAACTCTGTACCTGAAAATGCAGAAGTTCGTCAAAGGCCAACAACTCTGCATTACTATGCCTTTGACAAACTTTCGGTGGGTATAAGCACTAAGCCAACAATAAAAGACAAAGCTCAGGTAATCAGTTTGTCAAAGTTCCTCAAGCATGACAACCCAAACTTTGACGAACTATCTAAGTAGGCTAATGATGTAGCTATGAACTCTGTACCTGAAAATGGAGAAGTTCGTCAAAGGCAAGGATTTTGCCCTTTATTCCAAGCTACCTCGACTTTC
>CAYGKL010000106.1:0-11665 GCA_964350505.1 uncultured Roseivirgaceae bacterium
CCCATGCCGCGAACCTCTTTGATCTGATGGATTGCTCTTAATTCTTCTATTAACCAATCACCAAGCTGAACGGCATTGATCATTAGATTTTCTTGCTCTATTACTTCCAATACGGCAAGTGAAGCCGCACACGCGAGATGATTTCCTCCGAAGGTGGTGCCCAGCATGCCGTGCCATGGCTGAATGTGTGGAGCTATTAATACCATGGCCACTGGGAAACCGTTACCGATACCCTTGGCCAATGGAATTACATCTGGCTGTATGCCACTATGCTGGAAAGCAAAGAATTTTCCAGAACGACCAGTGCCAGATTGAACCTCATCCATAATAAGAAGTGCGCCAACTTCCTTACAAAGTTTTGATGCTGCTTGGAGATATTCAATCTCAGGAACAAAAACTCCCGCAACGCCCTGCATGCCTTCAATAATTACTGCAGCTGTTTCATCGTCAAGTTCAGCCTTCAGAGCCTCAATGTCATTCATCGGTACAAATACTACCTGATGATCTGCATTGAATGGAGCTACAATTTTTGGATTATCTGTGGTTGCTACTGCTCCTGAAGTTCTGCCATGGAAGGCATGTTTCATGGCGATCACTTTCTTTCTTCCAGTATGGAAAGAGGCTACTTTCAAAGCATTTTCATTAGCCTCAGCGCCTGTACTGCATAGAAAAAGTTGATAATCATCGCAGCCTGAAATTTCGCCAAGTTTATTTGCCAATTCCTGTTGTAGCGAGTTTTGAACTGCATTTGAATAGAAACCAAGTTCACTCAACTGATCTGCAATGCGTTTTACATAATGCGGATGAGAATGGCCTATGGAAATAACGGCATGACCACCGTAGAGGTCTAAATATTCCTTTCCTTCACTGTCCCACAGCTTCGAACCTAAGCCTTTGACTGGCTCAATGTCGTAAAGAGGATATACATCAAATAATTTCATTTTCAATTCTTTACTGTCAAGTCCGTCCTGATAATTAACAGGAGTAATTTCCACTTATGACTCGAAAGTCAGTTAGGGGATTCCCCTTTTCCGGGGAATGACGTGTTATAGTATTTTTTGTGAAGCCCGTGACACTAAAAAGCACTTCCCTTCAATTTTAAACCCATAGTTTCTTCCAGTCCGAACATGAGGTTCATATTTTGAACTGCTTGTCCAGAAGCGCCTTTAAGCAAGTTGTCGATAGCTGACTGAACCAACAGATAACCGTTGTGCATTTGCAGGTGAATGAAGCATTTATTGCTGTTCACTACTTGCTTTACATCTAAAGGCTTATCGGTTATCCATGTAAAAGGATGTTCTTCATAATATTCTTTGTAAACCCGAATAGCTTCTTCTAAAGGCCATTCACAATATTGGTAGGCCGATATCAGAATGCCGCGAGTGAAGTTACCACGGTAAGGCACAAAGTTGATGTTGTTTTCATACCAAGGCTGATATTGCATCAATGACTTTCTAACCTCAGCCAAATGCTGGTGCTGGAATTCTTTATAAGTGGAAATGTTTCCTTCCCTCCAGCTGAAATGGGTTGAATCAGTGGGTTGAACACCAGCTCCAGTAGAGCCAGTTGTTCCAGAAATATGAACTTCCTTTAACATTCCATTATGAGCCAGCGGAAGTAAAGCCAATTCAATAGCAGTAGCAAAACAGCCTGGGTTGGCCACAAAATTGGCCGATTTGATCGCCTCTCTGTTTAATTCCGGCAGGCCATAGACCTTATTGTCATCTAATCTAAAGTCTTGGCTTAGGTCAATTACTTTCACATTGGCAGAAACTTCATTGCTATCAAAAAACTTCTTAGAGTCGCCATGGCCCATACAAAGGAATAAAACGTCAACATTGCTGTGCCATTCTGGTACGAACTCCAATTCGGTTTCACCAAACAAGTCGTTATGCGAAGCATAGAGTTTTTTACCCGCTTGGCTCCGACTTTGAACAAAGCTGATTTCAACTTTCGGGTGATTGACCAAGAGGCGAATCAATTCTCCACCAGTGTAGCCCGCACCACCTATGATTCCCGCTTTGATCATATCTCTTCCTGATTTACTTGGTGGTAAATAGCGTTTTGGTTGCCGAATATTTTAGCAAAACCTCTTACGTCATCACCTGTCCACGACTTATTCATTTCCCCATAATGACCAAACTTAGCAGACATAAGATCATGTGGCGATTCGATACCATTGATTTGGTAACGGTAAGGGAAAAGGGTGAGGAAAACTTCTCCAGAAACATTGCGCTGGGTGCTTTGCATCATAGCTTCCATGTCTCTCATGGCTGGGTCAAGGAATTGCCCCTCGTGCAACCAGTTGCCATAGAAGGCAGAAATCTGATCTTTCCAGTAAATCTGCCATTTGCTGAGTACATGTTTCTCCAACGCTTGGTGCGACTTAATCAGTAAAACGCTTGCTGCCGCTTCGAAACCTACCCGGCCTTTGATGCCGATAATAGTATCACCTACATGAATATCTCTTCCAATGCCAAAAGGTCCGGCAATTTTCTCTAGCGCAAGAATGGCTTCGGCTGGCTTTTTATAAATAGTATCATTGATGGCCTTGATTTCCCCTTTATCAAAGGTCAATTTCAATTCTTCAGCAGCCGTTTTAGTTACTTGTGTGGGAAAAGCCTCTTCTGGTAAATAACAGTTTGATTTTAAGGTTTCTTTTCCACCAACAGAAGTTCCCCAAAGGCCTTTATTGATGGAATAGGCTGATTTTGCAAAATCCATATCAACGCCCTTGGCTTTGAGGTACTCAATCTCTTCATCCCGCGAAAGGCGCATGTCACGGATTGGGGTAATGATTTCAGCTTCCGGCATAAAAGTTTGGAAAATCATATCGAACCTGACCTGATCGTTGCCTGCTCCTGTACTGCCGTGCGCAATGTATTTGGCACCAACTTCTTTGGCATATTTGGCGATGGCTACAGCCTGAGAAATTCTCTCTGCACTAACTGATAGTGGATAAGATCCATTTTTCAGTATGTTTCCATAGATAAGAAATCGGACTACTTTGTGGTAGTAGTTATCCGTTTCATCAATTGTCTTGTGAGATTTTACCCCAAGACTCATGGCTCTTTCTTCAATCTTTTTGATCTCTGCTGCATCAAACCCGCCAGTGTTAACTACAACCGAGTGTATTTCGAGCCCTTTATCTTCAGACAAATATTTTACACAATAGGAAGTGTCTAAGCCTCCGCTGAATGCTAATACTACTTTCTTATTGTCCATTATCTTTATCTTTTTTTCGATCGTCTTTCTTCAACATAATGCTCTTTTTGAATTTGATCCATCTTTCAAAAAGCTTCAGATCTTTTGCTAATTCTCTTTCGGTCCAAACGGTTCTTTTTGGTTTGGCATTCTGTTCCCATGCCGGGTTGTAAAGCATTGCTGTACAGATACAGTTTTTCCTGTTTTTGGCTGTGAGAATGTCATAATTCACGCAGGTCTTGCATCCGGCCCAGAAGTCATCGTCTTGAGTCAATTCTTCGTAAATCACAGGCTTATATCCAAGTTCCGAGTTGATTTTCAAAACAGCCGCACCTGTAGTAAGTCCAAAGATTTTAGCCTCGGGAAATTTCTTTCTCGAAAGTTTAAAAACCTCTGCCTTAATGCTTTTGGCTAAGCCATGGCCCCTAAAAATTGGGTTCACAATTAATCCAGAGTTGGCCACAAACTGACCGTGGCTCCAAACCTCAATATAGCAGAAGCCTGCCCAGGTGCCATCTTGGCTATAGGCAATTACCGCTTTGCCCTCATCCATTTTTTTCGAAACATATTCTGCGGTACGTCTAGCTATTCCTGTACCTCTCTTCAGAGCAGATTCGGCAATTTCATCGACTATGGTTTGTGCATAGTGTATATCTGAAGATGTTGCTGGTCTTATGGTAAATTTTACGTCCATTTTAAGGATTCATAGACTAAACAAAGTCTATGCTGTGTTGAATTTGAAAGTTAAAAGCTAAGAAATATAAATAGGATTATAAGTCACTGCGTAGGTGACCTGAAGTTATGAGGCGACTAGCGCCTATTTTGCCTAAAAGTATAAACAGCCACAACTCCTCTTGAGATAAGAGTTGAACCTGGTGGGGTCAATATGTTTGCTGTTTGTGGCATTTGTAGGGTCAAAGGAAAAAGAATTTTTTATTTATTCATTCATTCTAATCATGTTTTTTACTGCATTCGTTTGTTTGGGTGGAAAATGAGAATTATTCGCATCAAGAAATAACCTGTAAACGGTAATAATGGAGTTACATAAGTATAGGCCTGCCATATTTCATATTGGATATTATCTTCAAACTGAAAACTCCAATTACCTGCTAATAAATAGGATACGAAAAGCCACAAAAGGCCGAATAATGCTCCTGTAGTTACCAATGATCTATATACTAATCTGGGGAATTTAGGAATTGTACCTTGCCTTCTGATCAGCAAAAAGTTGAGTGGAAAGAGAGTAAAAAGAAGCCAAGCAAGCAGACTTTGCCAATTGAGTTGATAACCACCAATTATGGATTTCTGTAAAAATGCAGAATCGGTAGATATTAAAATGAGCGAAGAAGCCTGAATCAAAGCTATTAGAATAATTAAAGCCTTTTTATAATGATTCATCGGCTCTTTTCTCCTTAAATATTACGTCAAAATTTCGGATCAACCCCCGATCCACTCAGCAACAAACAGGTTAGTATCTCTTGTGCCACCATTATTTCTGTTGGATGAGAATACAATATGCTTTCCATCATTTGAGAATACCGGGAACGCATCGAACGTCTCGTCACGAGTAATTCGGGTTAAGCCAGTGCCATCAATATTGATCATGTAAAGGTTAAATGGAAAACCGCGCTCGGCAGTATGATTACTGGCAAAAATGATTTTCTCTCCCGAAGGATGAAAGAAAGGCGCCCAATTGGCCTGGCCTAAGTCTGTCAGTTTTTTCAGGTCACTACCATCAGCATTACAGATGTACAATTCCATATCGGTTGGCATCACTAAGCCTTCCTTCAAAAGGTCTTGATATTCCTTGATGTCGGCCTCCGTCTTAGGTCTAGAAGAGCGGAAGATGAGTTTACTTCCGTCAGGAGAAAAGAAAGCACCTCCGTCATAACCTAATTCATTGGTGATTTGCTTCACATCAGTTCCATCTATGTTCATGGTAAAAAGCTCAAGATCACCTGTTCTCATAGAGGTGAAAACTATTTTATCTCCTTTAGGAGAAACCGTTGCCTCGGCATCATAACCGGGGTCATCGGTCAATTGATTGATGATGTTACCATCCATATCCGCTGTAAAAATGTCGAAGCTTGGGTAGATAGGCCATACGTATTTACCATCTGTTCTTCTTTCAGGTACTGGGGGACAAGCCTCATCTCCAAGGTGAGTTGATCCATAAACGATAGTCTGGTTCCCAGGTAAGAAATAAGAACAAGTAGTTCTTCCCATGCTTGTACTCACCATTTTTGGAGCGTTATTTTTTAGGTCATCATTTCTCCAATCTGTTACAAAGATCTGATCGCAGCTAACACCCCATTCAGAATAGTCAGATTGGAAAACAAGATGCTTATCATCAAAGCTCCAATAGGCTTCAGCATTGTTTCCACCAAAGGTTATTTGCTTAATGTTTTTCAAATATTTCATTTCTTCTGGATGAAGAAGTAACGAGTCGGATTGAGATCTTTCCTCTGATACAGCCTCTTGCTGAGGCTTTGTTCCGCAAGAAAGAAATAACAACGTAATTAGGAGGAATAAATATTGCTTCATCATTAGCTCATTTCAATAATGGCGCGAAGATAATGATTATTATCTTTGGGCTAAAGTTGAAATCATGAAGAAAACATTAGCCATACTATTATTATCAATATTCACCCTTGCCTGCACAGATTTTACAACTGATAAAGAGTTGATTACAGGACTGAAAGAAGATATTGGTTATTTAGCAAGTGATGAGTTAGAGGGTCGAGCCATTGGAACCGATGGCGAAGTTCTAGCCGCAAGATATATCGCCAATAAGTTCATCGAAATAGGGCTTGAGCCGAAAGGCACGGATAAATACTTCCAGACATTTAAAGTGAACAAACCGACCAACCCTCATGAAGAAGCAGTGATTGGAACATCTGGCGAAGGGATAACTGGAAGAAACGTCATAGGATATATCGATAACGGAGGCACCTACACCATAGCCCTTGGGGCACATTACGATCACTTAGGATATGGAGCAGAAGGCTCTTTGCATAGAGGAGAGCCCGAAATTCATAATGGTGCTGACGATAATGCCAGTGGAACAGCGGCACTTATTGAATTAGCCAAAATTATTAAGGCTAGAAAATCTAATTACAACTACTTGTTTATTGCGTTTTCTGGTGAAGAGAATGGTCTTTGGGGATCAAACTACTATTCTAAAAACGCTACTGTATCTGTTGATAGCATCAATTATATGATCAACATGGATATGGTGGGAAGGTTGAATGAAGAGAATTCATTAGCCATTAATGGTGTTGGCACTAGTCCGGTTTGGAAAGAGGTTATTGACAAGGTAAATTCTGATTCTCTGAAGCTCATCACATCAGAATCGGGTGTTGGGCCATCAGACCATACTTCTTTTTATCTACAAGATGTGCCTGTTCTACATTTCTTCACAGGCCAGCACCCCGACTACCACAAGCCTTCTGACGATGCAGATAAGATTAATTACATGGGAATGGTGAAAGTGATTCGTTACATAGAGCGTCTAACAGATGCGCTTGATGAGCGTGAAAAATTAGCTTTTACCAAAACCCAAGATGATTCTGGTAACTCGCCAAGGTTTACTGTTTCATTGGGAGTAGTACCAGATTACTTATTTGATGGACAAGGTATGAGGATTGACGGAGTTACCGATGGTAAGCCCGCTGCAGCAGCAGGTTTAGAAAAAGGAGATGTTGTAGTGAAAATGGGTGATTCTACCATTGTAGATATGATGGGCTATATGAGAGCGCTAAGTGGATTTGAAGTTGGTGATGAAGCTAACGTGGAATACAAAAGAGGCGAAGAGCTCAAATCTGTGAAAGTTAAGTTTTAGGTAAAGCTTAATCCAATAAATAGTTTTTAGGTTGGTGTATTTTCAATTCAAAAGAGTTGAGAGTACACCATTCTTTTTTCAGAATAATTATCGCTTGGTAAAACCTATCTATCGAGCGCGAACCTTATTTTTTCAGAAGCAGTATGCACATCTTTTCCAATGTGATGTTTCTGAGATAGCTTGCTAGATCAATTCTCAAAAGGCCTATTCAGAGCTTATCGTCATTGAGAAGAAAAATATTTTATTTTAGAACAAGCATTCTAATTAGATCTGGTTTTCCTTTACGCTTTAGGCTTAATCATAAGTTTGAAAAGAACTTACAAGTCAATTCACTTGGATTGATAGCTTACACAAATCCCAATTAATTCATTATATTAGAATGAAAAGTTAAAAATAAATGCCTCGTAATAAGAGCTTTAATGAAATTGATACCCTTGAAAGGGCGATGTTTCTTTTTTGGAGAAATGGGTATGCTGCAACATCTATTGAAGATTTGGTTATTGAACTCGGCCTTAATCGTGCCAGTATTTATAATACTTGGGGCAACAAGCATAAGCTCTACATAGCTTCTCTAAGACTTTATCGTCAAAAACAGTTATCGTGGCTATTAGGAGAAGTTCGCTCAGAAAAGCCAGCGAAAGAAGTGATTGCCGATTTTTTCAATACCACCCTTGCTCAAGCACTTGGAGATAATGAAACAAAAGGATGCTTCATTGTCAATGCAACTACCGAATTGGCCAACCTTGATGCTGAGGTGAATATGATAGTAGAGGAAAATAGATTGGCCGTTGAAAAGGTTTTGGCAGAGCTTATTAAAGAAGGTCAACAAGTTGGTTCGATTAGTACTTCAAGCGCACCAAATGCTCTTGCTAGATTTTTATTTAGCTGTAATCATGGGCTTAAGGTATTAAGTATGGGAAAGGTAAATGCAAAAGAACTTCAAGCCGTAGTTGAAACGACACTAAGTGTTTTAGAATGACTTTCGTCAGTTTTCGCTGAATACCGAAATGATATATTGCGTGTCAATTTTTGAAATATGGCACGGGGAGTATCAATTTTTTTAGAGAGAAATCAGTTCAAGATTCTTAGACTTTGTATTGGAGTTTTATTCTTATGGTTCGGTGGCTTAAAGTTTTTTCCGGGCATGAGCCCAGCGGAATCTCTTGCTTCTCGGACCGTTGATATTCTGACATTCCATCTTTTGCCCGATGTTGTAATTATTCCGAGTCTTGCTATCCTTGAATTTGCCTTGGGAGTTTTGTTAGTCTTTACAAGAGAGTTCAAATTGACCTTTTGGTTACTACTATTTCATATGGCTTGCACCATTATGCCAATGTTTATTTTGCCTGAGGTTACTTTCAAGAACTTTCCATTTCAGTTGACCATTGAAGGGCAGTATATTGTGAAGAACATCGTAATTATTAGTGCAGCCTTTGTGCTTTTGTTCAATCACAAGAACAATCGAATTCATAATTAATGCCTCCTTTCAGAACTTTTATTGGCTCAATTGATTTAAGTTAGAGTGGACAATCATAAAGTTTTGGATTACGACATTGTTATCATTGGAGGTGGGCCCATTGGGCTGAATTGCGCTATTGAAGCTAAAAAAGCTGGTCTTTCTTATGTAGTGCTAGAGAAAGGGGTGCTCGTCAATTCTATTTATAATTTTCCGACTAACATGACATTCTTTTCAACTTCAAATCTACTGGAGATTGGTGGAGTGCCGTTTATTGCTCATAATGATAAACCAACTAGAAGCGAAGCACTGGAGTATTTCAGAAGAGTGCAGGATAGTTGGGATCTGAACATTAAGCTATATACTGAGGTGAAATCGATGAGCAAATCTGATAATGGTTATCAGTTATTGACCACCAAAGGAACATATGAGGCTTCGAATGTCATAATAGCAACTGGTTTCTACGATACCCCAAGGCTCTTGAACATTCCGGGAGAGGAACTCAAAAAGGTGAAGCATTTTTATGACGATCCGCATCCATATGTAGATCAGAAAGTTTTAGTCATTGGGGCAGCTAATTCAGCTTGCGATGTGGCTTTAGAAACTTATTACAAAGGAGCTGAGGTGACTATGGCTATTCGCGAATCAGAAATTTACCCGAAAGTAAAGTACTGGATTCGTCCGAATATTGAGAACCGGATCAAAGAAGGTAGCATCAAAGCTTATTTCAATTCATCTGTTAAAGAGATACGTCCTAATGAAGTCGTGCTAGTCACACCTGAGGGAGAATTAACTATTGAAAATGACTTTGTCTTGGCTATGACTGGTTATATGCCTAATTATCCGCTTTTTGAGTCCTTGGGGTTGCCAATTTCTGATGATGCCGATAAAGTACCACTTCATAACCCTGAAACGTTGGAGACACCATTACCAGGTGTTTATATTGCTGGTGTCATTAATTCTGGACTTCAAACCAGCAAACTCTTCATAGAAAATACTCGAGTTCATTCAGAAATGATCGTCAACAATATTCTTGCTAAGCCTCAGATCAAATCATAGGTCTTTTTCGTCCCCTTGAATTTTTGGTAATTGCAGGCTGAAAAGTCCATAGATGAATCAGCAAGTAGCCCGTAATACTCAAATCATAAAACAGCTAGCTGCAGCATATGGATTTGACTATTGTGGTATTTCAAAGGCTGAGTTTCTAAAGGAAGAGGCCCTCAGATTAGAGAATTGGCTTAAAAATGGCGCTCATGGAAAGATGAGCTACATGGCCAATCATTTCGATAAAAGACTAGATCCAACCAAATTAGTGCCTGGTGCTCAATCCGTGGTTTCTCTACTCTACAATTACTATCCAGAAAAGGATCTTTCAAATGATTGCCCTGAACATCACAAATTGGCTAAATACGCCTATGGCGAAGATTATCACTTTGTAATTAAGGACAAGCTTAAATCTTTTTTAGACGAGATAAGAAGTGAAATTGGGCAGATTGAAGGGAGAGTTTTCGTGGATTCTGCCCCAGTGATGGAAAGGCAATGGGCTGAAAAATCTGGCTTAGGTTGGATTGGCAAAAACACATTGCTCATCAATAAAGAATCAGGAAGTTTTTTCTTTTTAGCTGAGCTTATCATCGATTTGCACTTAGAACCTGATGGGCCCATCAAGGACTATTGCGGCACCTGTACTCGCTGTATCGATGCTTGCCCTACAGATGCTATTTCATCTTATCATCTCGATGCAAGTAAATGTATTTCTTACCTCACAATTGAGCTTAAAGATGAAATTCCAGATGAGTTTAAAGGTAAGATGGAAGGTTGGGCTTTCGGCTGCGATATCTGTCAGGATGTATGCCCTTGGAATCGCTTTTCGAAACCTCATAAGGAAGATGCTTTTCAGCCGTCCACAGAACTTTTAGAGCTTTTTAACAATAATTGGAAAGATTTAACGGAAGAGGTTTTCGGTCAGGTTTTCAAGAAGTCGGCACTGAAAAGAACTAAGTTTGAGGGGCTGAGACGAAATTTAAAATTCCTAAAAAACGATTAAGCCCACCGGGTTAGGATGGGCTGGGGTTACTTTAATGTTGCGTTAAAACGAACTGTTTTTCGATTATTGGTCCGTAAATGTGGCCAAATTTGGTATAACACCAGTTTTTCAGTTCTTGTAACTCATCTTTGATGAGTGATTTAATGGCTTTTCTTAACTCTTTTTCAAAAAGGCGTTTATCAAAGCTCACCTTTGCAAGAATGGTCTTAAAATATTCCAACATACTAAGAACGTTTAGGGTTATGAATCTACTTTTCGTTTAGGTCGTACCTAGAATACGTAGGTTATGTAATTCAGGTTATCAGCTTTCAAAAATGCGTTTATCTTTGAATTACCATTTCCTAAAAGGCTAACGAATATAACAAAAACTTATGAGGAATTCTCGGATATTTTTAACCACTCTGGGTATGATTATGATGCTTTGTCAAGTAGCAAAAGCACAAGAAACTTCGGTGCAACTTGGAGCGGATGAGGTTGGCATGAACGAGTTGTTTACGATTACTGTAACGATTACCAACGGGTCAATAAAAAGCTATACAGACTTCCCCGACATTGATGGATTTGCCAAGAGAGGGACTTCGTCTTCCAGCAAAACTAATATTGTCAACGGTCAGATTAGCTCATCTCAAAGCATTACTCAGAGATACCTTCCTTTAGAAGAAGGAAGGTATACCCTGGAGCCTTTTACATTAGAGGTTAACGGTATTGAAATTAGCTCTCAAGGGAAATCGGTGAGGGTAGTTCCACCCGTAGAAAGGAGAACGAACTCAAGAAGAAGAAATGATCCTTTTGATGATCTTTTTGGAAGGAATCGAAGTGAACCACAATTTGAGGAGGTAGAAGAAGATGCCTTTTTAGCTTTGACAACAGATAAGAATGAAGTGTATGTTGGAGAAGGTTTTACCACAACATTTGCTTTTTATGTGGCGGATGCTAACCGTGCACCACTTCAATTCAATGAGGCGGGCAAGCAGCTTTCAACTATTCTTAAGGATTTGAGACCTGAGAATTGCTGGGAAGAGAATTTCAACATTGAGAATATTTACGGTGAGCGAGTGACATTGAATGGCAAAAACTATACCCGCTATAAGATCTATCAGGCTACTTATTATCCTCT
>CAYGKL010000107.1:0-9774 GCA_964350505.1 uncultured Roseivirgaceae bacterium
ACCAAGGTGGTTTTTACCGAAGTACCAATAGAGGAGCTTCTTGGCAAAAAATGAGTAGCCATTCCACTAGTGGAAACTACTATCAGGAAATAGTTGCTGACCCTGTGGATGTCGATAGAGTTTACTCTCTTAATACATTTACCATGGTAACTAACGATGGAGGAAAAACCTTCAATAACCTAGGTGAAGAAAGCAAGCACTGGGATAACCATGCCATGTGGATTGACCCCAATAACAATATGCATTTACTTCAAGGTTGCGATGGTGGCGCTTACGAATCTTTCGATCAGGGTAAAACATGGAAGTATTTCACAAACCTTCCTGTAACTCAATTCTATAAAGTCTCTGTCGATAACGCTGAACCTTTCTACAACATAATGGGAGGAACGCAAGACAACTATAGCTTGCATGGCCCTTCACAAACAGTAAGTGCTCACGGTATCATAAGTTCAGACTGGATTGTGACGCAAGGCGGTGATGGATTCGAATCTGTGCCAGATCCAGTAGATGATAATATCGTTTATGCACAATCTCAAAACGGTGGTCTTATCCGTTTCGATAGACAAAGTGGAGAAGGTGTAACAATTGTTCCAAGACCGGAAAAAGGTGAGAAGGAATACAATTTCAACTGGGATGCCCCATTAATGGTAAGTCCACACGACCATAAAACGCTTTATTATGCAGCCAATAAGCTTTTCAAAAGTACGGATAGAGGTGATTCATGGGAAGTAATTAGTGGAGAACTCGATCTGGATATTGACAGAAACCTTTGGCCAGTTATGGGCAAAGTTTGGCCGATGGATGCTGTTGCCAAAAATGGCTCCACCTCTCGCTATGGTGCAGGAGTTTCTTTAGATGAATCGAGGCTTCAAGCTGGTTTGGTCTATGTTGGTAGCGATGATGGGCAAATTAGCGTAACAGAAGATGGAGGTCAGAACTGGTTTAAAATCAGCAACTTCCCAGGAGTGCCACAATACACTTATGTATATGACCTTATTGCTTCTAAGCATGACGTGAATACAGTTTATGCCGCATTCAACAATCATAAAAGTGGAGATTTCAAACCTTACATTTATGTGAGTAACGACAAGGGCAGAAGCTGGAAAAGCATCAGTAATAACCTTCCTGAAGGTGCCGTTTATGCCATTGAGCAAGACCATGTAAATGCTAATATCTTGTTTGTAGGTACCGAATTTGGGGTTCATGTTTCACTTAATGGAGGAGAAAGCTGGAAGCCATTGAAGTCTGGTTTACCAACTATCAATGTTAGAGACATGGCCATTCAGGAAAGAGAAAACGACCTAGTATTAGGCACATTCGGAAGAGGTTTCTATGTACTAGACGATTATAGTATGCTAAGAGAGTTTACTTCAGACTTACCAGAAAAACAAGCTCATATTTTCAATATTTCCGAAGCTAAAATGTTCAACACTTGGACTCCTCTTGGGTCTTTAGGGTCGCGAGAGCACGGTTTTCAAGGAGGCATGCACTATGCTGCACCTAACCCAGAAACCGATTTAGTGATCAAGTATTACTTGAAAGATGGCGTTTCTAGCCTAAAATCTGAAAGACAAAAAAGAGATGCAGAAGCGTTTAAAAAAGGAGAAGCTATTCCTTACCCAACTTTGGAAGAATATAAAGCTGAACAGAATGAGCCTGCCTCTTACCTAGTTTTCAGCATTAAGGATCAAACTGGTGATTTGGTTAGTGAGTTGAGAAGCCCCGTGAGAAAAGGGGTTAATCAAATTACTTGGGACATGACATACATGAACTTCTCGAGTGTCAATGCGAGACAAGCATCACCTACTTCCAGCTTAAGTTCATCTAGAATCTTTGTAGTTCCGGGAACTTATACTGTCACTATGAGCCAAGTAATTAAAGGCGAGTTAACTGAACTAGTTTCTAGTGTCAGCTTCCAAGTCTCTGATTTAGACAACAGAACTATACCAGCCACTGATTGGGCTGCCATGGCAAGCTTCAAGAAAAAAGCTGCTGAGTTGAGTTCTGCTATAAATACAACTAGAGGTGTTCTTTCCGAAATGAGTACCAAAATCACTAACTATAAAGCAGCGGTTAAAGCTCTACCTATTCAGCAATCTCTTCAACTATTAAATGAAATTGAAGCATTGGAAAAAGAAGTAGAAGCCGTGAATATTGCCATGAATGGAGATCCTGATGTTGGTAGATTAGACATGGATGGTAGTTATAGCATGAGACAAAGAGCTCAAAGTGCCGCTTTCGATGTATTCGGATCACTTTCAAATGTGACCAAAACTTCAATCCGTAACTATGACATTGCAGCAGATGAATTCGCACCTGTACTTTCATCCGTAAAATCATTGCAACCTAAGTTTGACGCAATGGATCGAAAATTAGGTTCTATGGGGGCGCCACTCTTACCGGGTGCATTACCTAATTGGAAGAAATAATTGTTAATTAGATGTTAATTCAAGGCCTTGATTCAACGAATTGAGGCCTTTTTCTTTTTTATTTCCCTCGGAAAATATCAGCTTCAGTATCAGCTAATTGAATAATACCAATCACAAAATGTGCCTGTTCAACAGGAAATAGCACCAAATACACTTTACTGTATGCAAGAGTCACTATTTCTGATGTATATTTAATTTTCATTCTTTCCTCAACCAAGTATTAGAGTCTCTCAAAACTTTTAAATTTGACACAAGCGACAACGCTGGATCATTGAAATATGTCGTAATCATATTAGTTACTTTGTTAACTGGGCATTCTCATGCCCAAGACTTAATTTCTGTTGCCAACACTTTTTTAAATGACAAAAACTATACTGAAGCCAAAGCAGCAATAGACGAGGCTTTTGAATCGGACGGGGCAAAGGAAAACCCTAGGGCCTGGTATACCAAAGCACGAGTCTACCATGAAGTTTTGAAATCTACCGATTCTAATCTAGACAGCCTTAAAAGAGATGAAAAAGCTTTTTTAAGCTTAGTTATCGAAGCATATGGAAAAACTAAGGCTTTCACTGAGCCTTCAAACAACCTCTATATTTTAGCAAATAATCAGGTAGAAATTCTCTGGGCCGATTACATCAACGCTGGTATTACCAAATTTCAAAGTAGCGAATTTCTAGTGGCTTCGGGTCTTTTTGAGGCAGCTCAAATTGTGAAACCCGCAGACTCTTCGGGTTACCTCTATGCAGCACTTAGCTCTCAAAACGGGGGGCAATACCAAAAAGCGATTGACAATTATTTGGCCTTACGTGACCTAACACGCCTCAGCAAGAATGCCTATAACGGATTAATCGTTTGCCAGCAGGCCCTTGCTCTACCAGATGCTCAGCAACTAGATATTGTTGAAGAAGCCCTCTTTGAATACCCTAATCACTTACCTTACCTTATTCAGGAGATCCGAATATTAGTGCGGCTCAAGCGCTTCGATGCTGCAGAATCGGTACTCAATACTTCCATACAAAGAAACCCAAACAATGCTCAGTTAGTGCTACGACAAGCTGATTTATACGACCGTATTTTCAAAGAGGCATATCTCAATGGTGAACCCGAAAGATCGGAACGTTACTTCGAACTTGCTTCTAGGAGTTATGAGCGCTATTTAGCCAGTTTCCCAAATGATTTCACTGCCAACTACAACTACTCTGTAATGATCAATGAGCAAGCAAACAGGGTGTACGTAAGAGTGAATTTAATGAGCAAGGAAGAGTACGAAATTAGAGGTAAAGAAACAGAACAAATTGGTCATGACTGGACCCGAAGAGCACTTCCCTATATGGAGAAAGCTAAACAGATTCAGCCGAATGATGAAAATGTAATGAAAGCGCTTAAGGTCTATTATGAACGTCTAGAAATGACGGAAAAGCTTGCACAGTTGAATGAAGGAAATTAAGGTTATAGTCGCTTCGCAAAACCCTGTCAAAATAAAGTGCGCTTTTGAAGGATTCAGCAAGGTATTCCCAGATCAGCTGATTACGATTGAAGGTATTTCCGTTCCTTCTGGTGTGGCGGATCAGCCAATGACAAACAAGGAAACCCTACTTGGTGCCCAAAACAGAGCCAATAATGCGAGAGCATCCCATCCAGATTCAGATTATTGGATTGGCATAGAGGGTGGAATAGATGAGCCTTATGGCGAAATGGAAGCCTTTGCTTGGATTTACATTATCGGAAAAGAGCAAACCGGAAAATCCCGAACAGCCAGTTTTGATTTGCCTCCAAAAATAAAAGCATTGATCCATGAGGGTGTTGAACTAGGAGTTGCAGACGATATGATATTCGAACGTTCCAATTCCAAACAAAGCAATGGGGCAGTAGGAATTCTGACCAAAGATCTGATCGGCAGAGCAGCATATTATGAGCCTGCAGTAATACTAGCCCTGATTCCTTTTATAAATTCTGCACATTATGAATAAGAAAAGCCACCTCTAAGAGATGGCTTCTTTAAAATCGGGCTTGAAATGAGCCGCTAAATTATCTGCTTCTGTTCAAGTTTTCGAAAACCTTCGGCTTACGAGGTAATTTCTGATCCATATTAGCCGTTTGCATTACCATAGTGGCAATGATTACCGCATTTTTCTTTAAATCAGCAGCTTCCAAGCTCTCATAAACGTCCATGTTAGAATGGTGAGTACGAGTGCTATAAGCGATAGGGTCTTGGATGAACTGGAAGCCTGGTAATCCAATACCATCAAAAGCCAAGTGATCAGTACCACCCGTATTTCTAATAGTAACGGTGTTTGCACCCATGCTCTCGAATGATTTGAACCACTCAGTGAAATGTGGACGAACTGCCTCGTTACCTTGCAAGTAGATTCCTCTAATCGCTCCAGTGCCATTATCCATATTATAATAAGCCGAGAATTGCTCGTGCTTCTTGTTCGGAAGGCCATCTTTCATGAACTCATTCTGAACATAGTTTCTAGAGCCGTAAATTCCTTGCTCTTCACCACTCCAAAGACCTATTCTCACAGTTCTCTTTAATGGCACACCAGACTCCTTAAGGATTCTCATTACTTCCATCATTACTGCAGAACCAGCAGCATTGTCAGTAGCGCCAGTTCCTGCAAACCAAGAATCTAAGTGGGCACCAATCATTACTATTTCATCTTTCAATTTTGGGTCTGAACCAGCAATATCTGCGAAAACGTTGTAGCCCATTAAGTCCTTATCTCTGAAAACAGTCTTGGTTTCTGCTTCAATTCTTACTGGTTCGCCTTTTGAAATAAGTCGAATCATTCTGTTATAATGCTCAGGAGCAATTTCCATTTCAGGTAGTGCATCTTCCTCATTTCTCGAACCATTAGAAGTAAAGAATGTACCTTGGCCTCCTCTACGAGTCGCTAAAATCATAGCAACACCTTCATCTTTGAAAAGTTGATTAGCGGCATTTCTTAATTGAGCAGCCTTTCTGAATTCTGCAATTCTGCTAGCGCTCCAGCCGCCTCCACCACCACCGCTTACGCTTTCCATGGTCATTGCGGCTAATTGCTCATCAGTCATTCGAGCAGCATCTGCTTCAAAGCCATTTTCAGCTTCAACGGTTGTAGGCATCAAAACTACTTTACCTTTAAGTTGACCTTGATATTTTGTCAAATCAGCTTCAGAGTTGATCTCAACGTAAACGACATCGGCACTTAGTAGTCCGTTTGTACCAGGAGTCCATGCTTTAGGAATTCCAATTAATGCTTGATAATAGGGAACAGTCATTGCGAGATAAGACTTCTCAATGTCCCAACCTTTTCCAAATTCACCCCAAGGGTCAACTTTCACATTGGTTAAACCCCACTCCTTCATTTGAGAAGAAGTCCATTCATAGGCCTTATTTAATCCTTCTGACCCAGTTAGTCTTGGTCCGATTCTGTCAGTTAGGTTCCAAGCAATATCCATCACCTGGCTACTGTTCAGCCCTTGATCTTTAATTTTGTAAAGTGAATTGTAGTCTATTTGAGTGTTTTGAAACCCAAATGCGGAGTAGGTGCAAAGGATCATGCACACAAAAAATATTTTGATAGTCCTCATTTTTGAAATTGGTTTTTTCTAAATATAAAAAGACCAATTCTTCTAAACCCAATTTTTTGGATGTATGGAGAATTTTATTTGTTAATCGCCTTTTGCCGTTGCAGCTTCCCGAATTTGAGCCATAAAAGCATTGAGCGCCTCGAACCAGTTGGTTGAAGCATCCCAGTTCTTCCCAATATAGATGGTATTGGTTCTGAGGTCGTTCAAATAGAATTTGTAAACTGTTTTATTTCCAGCCTTAGGCCTATCCGGAAAAGCAATCCATTCATACACCAGATCTTCTCTTCCTTTTACCATTTGAAGTTCATAGATGAACCCTGCTCTGCGTAATACAGCCTCATCTGCTTCTAAATCTACCAACTCCAAAGTGTTTGTAGAATCGGAAGAAATGGCTTGCAATGCTTGGTTCTGGTTTCTCATCACACTCCTCAAGGAATCTGAAGAAAACAAATTGGCAGACTCTGCTCGGTATATCGGGTGGTTTTCAATTTTGTTCAAATCGATGGGCCTCATGGCAATTTTAAATTCAGCCACTTGAGGAGGCACAGAACGTGCGACATTTCCAAGTTCCACTTTTGGATAGAAAAACTCAGGGTTTTCATTGACCATTAAGTTGGTTCTTTGAAACATAGTTGTCTTAAAAGAAGTACTCAACTCATCCCAAATGCCAGTCAAATTATTTGTTAATCTGGCAAATGCTGGCACTCCATTATTATATAGGGTCTCCTGATTATTGAATTGTGTTATTGCAAAAAAGTAAGGCCCTTCAACGGATTTAGAGGAAAATAAAATCAGGTTTTGAACTCCTCTTTTCAATAGAAAATCAGGGTATGCTTGTGGTTGATTTTGTATCACATCGTACCTATCGGCATTGATATAAGCAACTGCATCGATTCCAACTTCGGCAAAAAAGGATTGCATTTCATCAAGGATTTCCTGCCATTCGGTGGGTGAATCATCCATCGGCACAGAAAATAGGACTACCGACTTCGTTTTTAAAATATCTTCTGAAGGATAAAGCGCCTGATTCAGGTTGAGTTTATCCAAGAATTGGTCTACACTGTTTTGGGCTGATACATGAGCGTAAAAGCAAAAAAACGAAAGGAAGAAAATAATTTTGTAAGTAAATGAGCGCAAAACTTCTTAATGTATTGATTATGTTTAAGCAAGTAACTGTTCAACCAGATAGCAAAAGCTTTCTCTAACTCCCATAACGATGCAAAGGTATTCAAATTTCATTCTCATTTCTCTACTGTTCAGCCTGATTTACTTGCCTGGATTTGCTCAATTAGACAGACTTGATTCAGAGTTCATGTTGGATGATTTACGCAAGCTTTCCCATGATGCTGCCGAGGGCCGGAGAACCGGTACGAATGGCGCAGAAGCCGCCAGAAGATTTATTATCAAACAATTGGAAGACATGAAGGCGAAAAGCCTGCAGGATGATTACAGACACCCATTCAATTTCACAACTTCTAAAGGCGATACCATTCAAGGTGAAAATATTGTGGCGTACATTAAAGGTGAAGAGCAAGCTGCCTTCGTGATTACCGCACATTACGACCACCTTGGTGTTAGAGATAGCTTAATCTTTAATGGCGCGGATGATAACGCCTCTGGCGTTGCAGCCATGCTAGCCATGGTAGAATATTTCAAAAGCCATAAACCACGACATACCTTAGTTTTTGCAGCACTAGATGCGGAAGAAATGGGGCTTCAAGGCGCTAAAGCTTTCCTCAATGATATGAGTATTCCACAAGAAATGTTGAAGCTGAACATTAACATGGACATGATCAGTATGAACGATAAGAATGAATTATACGTAGCAGGAACTAGCCATTACCCACAGTTGAAGCCCATCATTGAGCAAATAAACGTGCTGCCTTTACAGCTTAAGTTTGGACATGACACTGAAGATTTAGGTAAAGATGATTGGACAAACGCCTCTGATCATGGCCCTTTTCATAAGAAAGGAATTCCATTTCTCTATTTCGGAGTGGAAGATCATGCTCATTATCATAAGCCAACAGATACCTTCGAAAATGTAAATAAGGAGTTTTATATCAAAGCAGCTCATGCTATACTCGATGCAATATTGGCGCTAGATGCTTCAATGAATTAATCAAAACACATGATCAAAACCTTAATCAGCCATTCATTTAAACAGCAATCTAGGTCTCCCGTTTGGGCAAAAAACCTAGTTGCCAATATCTTTTTGGGGTTCGCTGCTTTAATGCTTTCTGTTTATCTCATTGCTTTGGGAGTGTTCATGCCGGAACTCATAAATGCCTTAAAGCCTGATGCAGACCCTATTCCACTAATCAACGGTTTTATTATATACTACTTTGCCTCCGAGTTCTTCATGCGGTTCTTTTTACAAAACGTGCCAGTATTGGCTATTGAGCCTTATTTGCATTTGCCGATGCCCAAACGGAGAATTATTCATTACATGCTCCGGAAGAGTCAGATCAGTGTTTTCAACTTATTAGCCATTTTTATTTTCACTCCTTTTGCCTTTAGAGCAATCATGCCAGAAGCTGGCCTGTTATCAGCCTTGGGTTGGATAGGCATGATCATTGGATTAACATTCACCATTCATTTCTTAACCATATTCTTTAAAAAGAAACTGAACGAGCACCCCAATCTATTATTTGTAATTGCAGGCTTATTCTTAGTTATCGGAATCCTTGACTATTATGGCTTTCTATCGCTCTCCACCCTTTCTGGAGATCTATTCGTTGCTATAATCAATCAGCCTGGATTATCTTTAATTCCATTTGTGCTTTGGTTGGCAACCTACAGAGCCAATTTCAATTTCCTTGTTAACAATACCTACCCTGAAGAAATTTCTATCAAAAAGAAGCAATCCAATATTAGCGGAGACTTTGCCTTCTTGAAACGATTTGGAAGAGTAGGTGAACTGATTGCGCTAGAACTTAGGCTAATTACGAGACATAAGAGACCCAGAAATGCAATGATGCTTGCTGGTCTTTTACTTTTTTACGGACTTATCTTCTACCCGCAAGAGGCCTACCAGAAAATGGATTGGATATTTCTATTCGTAGGAATTTTCATCACTGGCCTTTTCATCATCCAATATGGACAGTTTCTACTCAGCTGGGAAGGGAGTTACTTCGATTTTGTATTGACCAGAAAAGTAAGATTCAAGCAGTATTTTGAGTCTAAATACTATCTGTTCGTGGCTGTTTCGGCTGCCGCATTCGTGCTTTCTTTAGGCTATGCCTACTTCGGAATCAACATTGTATTCATTAACCTAGCGGCCTTCCTTTTCAATATTGGAGTCAATGTATTTCTTGTAATGCGCATTGCCTTATACAATCCTAAAAAAATGGACCTAAACAAGCGAGCTGCATTTAATTATGAGGGTGTCGGGGCTGCACAGTTTCTAATTGCTATACCTGTTTTATTTCTTCCATACCTTATTTACGCGCCATTTCTCGCCTTAGGAATAGGAAACTACGGTTTGCTTTTGCTAGGCGTTTTTGGCCTTGTAGGATTTCTCTTAAGAGATAAGTGGTTGGATTACATTACTAATTCTTTCATAAAAAATAGATACAAAATAGCAGCAGGGTTTAGGGCTCAATAAAATTCAAAAACATGATTACAGTTAAAGAACTTACTAAACAATATAAAGGAGTCACTGTTGTGAACGTTCCTGAAATGATTATCGGAAAAGGAGAAAGCTTTGGCTTGGTTGGTAACAACGGTGCCGGTAAAACAACCTTTTTCAGAATGATTCTTGACCTGA
>CAYGKL010000107.1:9874-11574 GCA_964350505.1 uncultured Roseivirgaceae bacterium
GTTGGTAACAACGGTGCCGGTAAAACAACCTTTTTCAGAATGATTCTTGACCTGATTCGACCAACAACTGGAGAGGTTCTTTCTAAAGAAGTTAATGTGAGTAAGTCTGAAGATTGGAAATACTACACCGGCTCTTTTCTCGATGAGTCTTTCTTGATAGATTACCTTACCCCAGATGAATACTTTCAATTCATTGCCTCTCTGCATGATTATTCTGAGGGAGACTTGAAAGAATTTCTAGCTCAGTTTGAAGCGCTTTTCAACGGAGAAATTACTGGTAAGAATAAATACATTAGAGACCTTTCTAAAGGAAATCAAAAGAAGGTGGGTATTGCGGCTGCTTTAATGGGAAAACCAGAAATTATACTTTTAGATGAACCATTCGCCAACCTTGACCCCACTACTCAGATCAGACTAAAGAACCTTCTGAGAGAATGGAAAGAAAAATATCAATTAACCATGTTGATTTCAAGCCACGATTTAAATCATGTGACCGAAGTTTGCGAAAGGATTGTACTACTCGAAAAAGGTGAAGTGAAAGAAGACATTAGAACAAGCAGTTCTACTCTTACAGATCTGGAAGCCTACTTCGCGGCTTACTAAACCTTTTAGATTTCCCCCTTGCAAGAGTAACTTCCCGGCACTAGGGGAATAATTACTATCAATTTCGGAGTTTCACACAAACACTCCTCCTTGGAGAAGGAGGTTGGGAGGATTGGTGTTAAATATCAATTAAATTGTAGTTCTAATCCCCCTAACCACCTTCCCGATAGGTCGGGACAGGTTATCAAAAAAGGGGGAGAGACGGTACTTAAGAATGAAACCCTAACTATTTAGGAATGATTGACTTTATCTCACTAACATCCCAATCAATCACTAAACCTCCGGCTACTCCATTAGCAGCCTTTTTACCATAAAGGTATTCAACGAGATAAAGTGCTGGGTTGTAAGACTTGGCTTCTGAATGAACGTTTTTAGTTGTCTATACAAGTTTTATTATATTGATTTTTTCGTGTAGCAGTCTAAATCAATAAAAGGACTACCAATAAGGCTAAGTTCTTCATCACGGCTTTTTATAGATCTTGCCCTCCTTCATCACCAAACCAACTTTTCTCAAGCTTTCAACGGTTACCATAGGGTTGCCTTCCACTGCAATCATATCTGCAAGAAATCCCCTCTTCAATTGACCTAAGCTACTTAAGTGAAACATATCTGCATTCCCAGAAGTGGCAGCAATCAAGGCCAATTCCACCGGGACACCATATTCAACCATCAGCTCAATTTCTCTCACATTTTCTCCATGTGGAAAAACGCCAACATCACCACCAAAAACCATTTTAACTCCAGCTTGTAAAGCCAACTGAACTGATTTTCTCTTATCCTGAATTCGAGCTGGCTCAGGGTCAACTCCTCTTTCCCATCCATTATATTGAGTAATGGCATCACCTGCAGCAATAGTTGGGCAGAAGCCAATCCCTTTTTCCGCCATTAACTGGAATACTTCAAGCGTACCACCATCGCCATGTTCTATGGTTTCTACTCCAGCTTCTATAGCTCGCATCATCGCTTCTGCAGAAGAGGCATGAGCTACTACATATCTACCACTGCTCTCTGCAATTTCTACAATCGTCTTTAGTTCCTGAACAGTGAAGGTAGGCCTAGCAGTATTATTTGGCCCCCAGCGATAGTCAGCATATACC
>CAYGKL010000108.1:0-11426 GCA_964350505.1 uncultured Roseivirgaceae bacterium
CTAAGCATTGAATAAAAGCCAATTTTCCCATCTATTTCCCCTTGACTCTCAGCGCCTCGAGTGTTGGTGAAGAGCGTTCGGTCTTCGTCCCCATCTTTGCCAACAGTAAAGGTCATTGCAGGATTAACTCTTAGAAAGAAATCTTTAGTCTGATACACATAAAAGTCTGACTTCTTGTTGTATGCTAAATCCCACCAGTTTTTGGGGTTTTCGTTGAATTTTGATTTCGATGCATACCAACTATCGTTCATCAAGAATTCATAATTGAACTGATCTTGAGCTGACATCGAGTCATATTGGCTACTTATAGCATTCAAGAAATTGGCTAGCTCAATTCTTCGAATGGGCTTTAGAGTGGTCTTAAGCAAATTGTCTTTGCTATTATACTTCACCTGAAACCTATCTATCAAATGATAATAGTCTCGATTATAAGGAATGAATGTGCTTTGAGCAGCAAGGTTTTGTGCTAAAAACCCAAGAAGAAAGGCGAAGAGTAGCTTTTTCATGTTCAAAAATCGATGTGAAGATAACAGTTAGTTGTGCTCGGACTTACAAAAAAGTTAATTCGTTGTTTTTTATTTGATTATAAAACCGAGAAGTTTGTGAAATATTCCATAAGTCACTACCTTTGCAGTCCTTTTTTAAGGGAGATATAATTTAGAAGCCATGAAAAAAGAAATTCATCCAAACTATAATACCGTAGTATTCCACGATACATCAAGTGATCACAAATTTATCACGAAGTCAACAATGACTTCTGAAGAAAGCGTAGAGTGGGAAGATGGAAATACTTATCCACTAATTAAAGTGGAAGTTTCTTCTGCTTCGCACCCTTTCTACACTGGTAAGAAATTATTTGTGGATACTGCCGGACGTGTTGAGAAGTTCAACAAGCGTTACAAAAAGTAAGTATCTGAAAATACATACAGTATTATTTCAAGTCTCCATTTTTTCAGATGGAGACTTTTTTATTTTTGTGCATGGACATTGCGCTATTCGATTCCCCAGAAATTAGAATTCAACTCTTACCGTTTACTTATACTAGGCCAGTAGCCGAGATAAGAGTAGGTATCCTCACCATTACTGAGAAGTGGCAAAAGCGAGGTTTTAGTTGTGGCTTCGTAACTCAGGACTATCTACAAACCAAGTTTCCTTCCAATTCGGCTGAACTCAAAGTGAACGGAGCTCTTTGTCCGAACGATGATTTAGTATCTGCGATTAAAGTACTTTCCTCAGGAGAAGAATTAGTTTCAAACGGTATTTCCCTTGCCAAGCATGGCGATGGAGGTAGTCAAGTTGAGTTTGAAGGTGATTTTACCCTCATTCAGCATACCTGGGAAATATTCTCCAAAAACAGGAATCAAATCATTGCAGACTACGATTTAATCACTGCTGGAAGGAACTCCCAAGAGATAACAGATCCACATACGATTGTATATGGGAAAGAAAACCTGTTTGTTGAGGAGGGGGCAAAAATACGGGCTGCCATTATTAATGCCGAAAACGGCCCTGTTTACATTGGAAAGAATGCTCAAGTTCATGAAGGCTCAATAATTAGCGGTGCCTTTGCCTTATGCGAGGGGTCTCATGTGAACATGGGAGCAAAGATTAAAGGGGACACCACTGTTGGCCCACATTCTAAGGTCGGTGGTGAAATAGGTAATTCAGTGATTTTTGGTTACTCCAATAAAGGACATGAAGGTTATATGGGTAACTCTGTCATAGGTGAATGGTGTAACCTGGGAGCAGATACCAATACTTCTAACCTCAAGAATAATTATGCGATGGTTAAGCTTTGGGACTATGCTTCTGGCCGATTTGCAAACACCGGCTTGCAATTCTGTGGTTTAATGATGGGCGATCATTCAAAATGTGGTATCAATACTATGTTCAACACTGGAACTGTGGTCGGGGTAGGCGCCAATATTTTTGGTGCTGGATATCCAAGAAATTTTATTCCTTCTTTTTCATGGGGTGGCGCTACAGGTTTTGTTACATTTCAATTGAGAAAATTTGCAGAAGTAGCCGAAGCAGTAATGCATAGAAGACACAAGGAGTACGACAAGACAGAGCAGGATATCATTCAGCAGGTATTTGATGCTTCGGCAGCCTATAGAATTTGGGAGAAATCATGAGGTTTCAAGATATACCCGGACTAAATCATACAAAAAATCAACTCATTGAGGCGGTAAAGAGCAACCATGTGGCCCATGCTCAGCTTTTTGTTGGGGCAGAGGGTTCTGCCAATCTCGCTTTAGCTTTAGCTTTCTCTACTTATCTCAACTGTGAAAATCAGGGAGAAGAAGACGCCTGCGGAACTTGTTCTAGCTGCACAAAAAACGCCAAATACATTCATCCTGATGTGAATTTTATATTTCCCTCGGCAGCTACGCTAAAGTTCAAAAGAGAAGATGCCAACAGCGAAAAGTTTCTAGTAGAGTGGAGAAGCTTCTTATTGCAAACACCTTATGGTAATGTGGCCGACTGGAGCAATCACTTCGGTTGGGAAAACAAGCTTTTAATGATTCCCCGCCAAGAAAGTAGAAATATTGTGCGCGCATTGTCGCTCAAGTCTTTTGAGGGGAAACATAAAATTATGATCATTTGGCAGCCAGAGTTAATGAATGCCAGTGCTGCCAATGGAATACTTAAGATATTGGAGGAACCACCAGAGAACACCATTTTTCTATTAGTCTCCAACGATTCCAATAAACTCTTAACAACCATTCTCTCAAGAGCTCAGCAATTAAGGGTGCCGGCTTTCGATGATTCAGACATCAAAACTGTCCTTGAGACTAAGACAGATTTGGGAGAAGCCGAGATTGCTCAACTGGCCTATCGTGCGGAAGGCAACATGAGAATGGCACTCATGGAAGTGGGCGGTGCAGGTAATGAGGCTTCAGACTATTTTAAAGACTGGATGCGCCAATGTTTTACCTATAATTTTGAGGCATTGATTAAACAAGCCGATGATTTTCAGAAGCGTGGTAAGGAATTTCAAGTGAATCTCTTGGGTGTGGCAAGCAATATCATGAGGGAAACCATGCTTAAAGGTGTTGCTGCCAATAATATTTCAAGACTTCCTGAGCAGGAAGAAGGCTTTATAGAAAAGTTTTCAGCAGTTTTCTCCCCAGAAAAAGTAGCCATAGTTTCACCCAAGCTAGATGAGGCACAGTATCATGTAGAGCGTAATGCCAATCCAAAAATCCTCTTTCTTGATTTATCGCTCACCATTGCCCAAATTGCGAGAGCCAAAAATCAGTAAATGTTTAAAAAATCCATCACTATTGGCAGGGTAGATAAAATCGATCTACCAAACTTTGAGCTCTTTGATATTGATGCTAAGATTGATACCGGAGCTTATACCTCTGCCATTAATTGCTCAAAAGTGAGAGTGAGAACCGTGAACGGAGTAAAGATGCTCACCTTTAATATTCAAGGTAACAGGCTCCATGAGAAGAAAGCCAGAAAATTCAGCACTTCAGATTTTAAAAAGAAGAAGATTAGAAGCTCCAATGGAGTAATAGAAGAAAGGTATGTAGTCAATACTCATGTCGAGCTTTTTGGTCATTTATTATTAACCGAATTTTCTCTTTCAGACCGGAGTAAAATGAAGTTTCCCATTTTGCTGGGAAGAAAATTATTAAGACATGGGCTGGTCGTAGATGTAAGAAAGAAAAATTTGTCATTTCAAAAAAAATATAAAAATGAAGATAGCCGTACTCTCAAGAAATAGCCACCTCTATTCAACACGTAGGTTGGTGGAAGCTATCAAAAATAGTGGGCATGAGGCTAGGGTAATTGATCACCTAAAATGTGACCTTACCATTGAGTCAACAGGCCCTAAAGTTTATTATCAAGGCGAATCGTTGGAAGATATTGATGCTGTGATTCCTAGAATTGGAGCATCCGTAACATTTTATGGAACTGCAGTAGTTCGCCAGTTTGAAATGATGGGCGTTTTCAGCACCACCTATTCTCAATCTATTGTTCGCTCTAGAGATAAGTTGAGAAGTCTTCAACTCCTCAGTGGTGCAGGCCTGCCAATGCCAAAGACTGCCTTCACTAATTACTCCAAAGAGGAGAAAAGTTTGATTGATCATGTTGGTGGAGCACCTGTAATTATCAAATTATTAGAAGGCACACAAGGGCTTGGGGTGGTATTGGCCGAGACAAGAAAAGCTGCACAATCTGTTATTGAGGCATTTCATGGCTTAAAAGCCAGAATCATAGTTCAGGAGTTTATCAAAGAGGCCAAGGCCTCCGACATAAGAGTGTTTATTGTAGATGGCAAAGTTGTTGGAGCCATGAAGCGAACTGGTGTTGAAGGTGAATTCAGAAGTAACTTACATCGAGGAGGACAGGCAGAGGTAATAAAACTAAGTCGCATGGAGAAGTCGGTTGCCATAAAAGCCGCTACCACATTAGGTCTTTCTGTGGCTGGTGTGGATCTCCTTCAATCGAGCAGAGGCCCATTGATTCTTGAAGTGAACTCTTCACCAGGACTTGAAGGAATCGAAAAGGCTACAGGCGTTGATATTGCAGGGAAGATTGTAGAATACATTGAGGGAAATCAGCCTAAGAAAAGAGGTAAAATTTCCAAACTGAAAGCCTAATGAACATCAGAATTGGAACGAGAGGAAGCCAATTAGCACTTTGGCAGGCAGATCATGTTAGAGATATGCTCAAAACGGCTGGTATTTCCTCGGACATTGTGACCATTGAAACTAAAGGAGATAAAATTCTTGATGTCTCCATTGCTAAAATTGGTAGTAAAGGGGTTTTTACCGAAGAAATTGAAGAGCAGTTGGCTAATGGTAGCATAGATATAGCCGTTCACAGCGCCAAAGACATGCAGTCTAAATTGCCTTCAGGCTTCGAGTTGATAGCCTTTATGGAGAGAGAAGAAGTTAATGATGTGATGATTAGTCACAAAGAAAACATCTCTCTAGCCGATTCTGATTTGGTTTTGGGAACATCTAGCACCAGAAGAGTGGCAACCCTTAAGCACTTCTATCCACATGTGAAAACAGTTGCGGTTAGAGGTAATCTTCAAACCAGAATTCGGAAAATGGAAGAAGGTGCTTGCGATGCATTACTCTTGGCTTATGCTGGAGTACATAGAATGGGCTACGATGATAAAATCAAGTCTAAGCTATCATTGAGCGAATTTATACCTGCAGTGGGTCAAGGAAGTGTAGCGATAGAAATTCATCATTCATTGAATGCTGAGAAAAGAGATAAGGTAAGGCAGGCGCTCAATCATACTGAAACGGAAAATTGTCTTGTGGCGGAAAGAGCATTTTTAAAAACCATGGATGGCGGTTGTAGCATACCTGTTTTTGGTCTTGCTACACTCAAAAATGATATTGTTCATATGGTTGGAGGAATCATCAGCCTAGATGGAAAAAGAAAAATACTGAAAGAAGCTTCAGCTTCGGTTAATGACACTTTAAAACTAGGTTCGGAACTTGCCAATGAAGTATTATCTTCGGGTGGAAAAGAGATTTTAGAAGAGATTAAAAGAACACTTAATAATGAATAGGTTAAGACATTTTGGCTTCATAGTAGTCGCACTATTATTTGTAATGGCTTGTGATAGTTCAAGCTCTACTAATGAATCTACCGAGGATAAATCTGTAGATCTTACTGGGAATGACTATTTGGTAACGATCAAAACCGACTTGGGTGAAATGAAGGCCATTCTCTACGATGAAACACCTCAGCATAAGGAAAACTTCATTAAGTTGATCAATGAAGGGTTTTATGACAGTCTAATATTCCATCGCGTAATTAGTGGCTTTATGATTCAGGGTGGGGACCCAGATTCTAAAGTTGCTGAGCCAGGGGCACGATTAGGTGCTGGAGGGCCAGGTTATACAGTTCCAGCAGAAATTCTATCTTCATTTTTCCATAAAAAAGGAGCGCTCTCAGCTGCAAGACAAGGTGATAGTGTTAATCCTGAAAAAGCGTCAAGTGGTAGTCAGTTCTATATTGTTCAAGGACAAGTGCTGAGTGAGGCTGATCTTGCCCAATTTGGCGGTCCAAATTATCAAGCCATTTCCGCTGCTTGTCAGTATTTGCTACAGGCAGACCCTGATAACGAACTTAATAAGCAGTTTCAAGAAGCTTATGAGCAAGGGGGAGAACAGGCTTATACCGATACAGTGCTCTCTTCACTAGATGAGTTGGAAGAAGCAACGGGAAGAAAATTACAAACACCACCACTCTCAGATGAAAAAATAGAAGCCTACACTACTGTTGGTGGTACACCTTTCTTAGATAATGAATATACAGTGTTCGGGCAGGTGATTTCAGGCCTTGAAGTAATCGATGCCATTGCGGGAGTACAGACCGCTCCCGGTGATAGACCTATGCAAGATATTAGAATGTATTTTTCCATTGAGGAAATGCCTAAGGCGGAAATTGCTAAAAAGTATAGCTATGATTTTAGTATTCAATAAAAAATCAACGATGAAGGCTCTATTTGGAGCCTTTATAGTTTTAACAGCTTTCTCTTGTAACACCGAGAAAGATGAACTGGTTGTGATCTCAACTCCTTATGGAGATATGACGGCCGTATTGTATGATGACACACCAATTCACAAAGCGAATTTTCTAAAACTTACTAAATCAGGTCAGTTCGATTCAGTCCTGTTTCATAGAGTAATCGAAAACTTCATGATTCAGACTGGTGATGTCTCCACAGGAGTGGCTGAAGAGTCAGTCGACTACAGGTTGGGTGCGGAATTTCGTCCTAACAAGTATATCCATCAGAAAGGGGCGTTGGCAGCAGCCAGAACTGGTGATGCTGGTAACCCTGAAAAGA
This sequence comes from uncultured Roseivirgaceae bacterium, assembly GCA_964350505.1. Taxonomy (GTDB): domain Bacteria; phylum Bacteroidota; class Bacteroidia; order Cytophagales; family Cyclobacteriaceae; genus Roseivirga. The sequence goes on from CAYGKL010000108.1 coordinate 6,830, forward strand.
AATCTAGCGGTTCTCAATTCTATATTGTACAAGGAGAAACATACGATGATGAAGGTCTAAAGTCTCGTGCTGAAAGAAGAATGCAGCTTAAATTGAATGGTCTTTTTACCCGTATGCTCAGGTCTGAGCGTTTTCCTGAGTTGACTGAAAAGGTAGAATATCACAGGTTAAAGCAGGAAGAAGACTCTACATACGACTTTGGAGCAGCCTATCAAGAACTGATTTTGAATTCACTCGAAACCATTGAAAAGGCTTTTGGCGATCAGACAGACCCTGGCTATTCAGACTGGGCCAAAGAGAAATATGCAACGGTTGGTGGAACCCCACATTTGGATGAAGAATATACTGTATTCGGTCAAGTAGTGGAGGGAATGGATGTGATAGATAAGGTAGCGGCTGTAGAAACCAATCAAAGAGACAAGCCGCTTCAAGATATCAGAATGACGGTGCGTGTGATTGAAATGCCTAAGTCTGAAGTCACAAAAAAATACGGTATCAAATATCCTGAAAAATAGAGCAATGAAGATTCTGATCACTGGTTCAAATGGATTGTTAGGTCAAAAGTTGGTGAAGCTTCTGCTAGATAAAGCGGAAGATGAGCTGATTGCAACCGCTCGTGGGGGCAATAGATTGCCTTATGACAAGGCAGCATATGTTTTTGATCAGATGGATATTACCAATAAGGAGCAGGTGCTAGAAGTAATTGCTAAGCATCAGCCAGAGGTAATTATTCATACTGCTGCCATGACAAACGTAGATCAGTGTGAGTTGGAAAAAGAAGCCTGCTGGGATCAGAATGTCAATGCTGTCAAGTATTTAATCGAAGCTTGCGCCAATAACAATTGCTTTTTACTTCACCTTTCTACCGACTTTATCTTTGACGGTGAAGATGGCCCTTACGATGAATTAGCCAAAGCTAACCCCATCAGTTATTATGGAGAAAGTAAATTGGCTGCTGAGAAATTGCTCGAGGGCTCCACAATTAATTATGCCATTGCGCGTACCGTTTTGGTGTATGGCATCGCTCACGATATGAGCAGAACCAACATCATTCTTTGGGTGAAGAATAGCCTAGAACAGGGCAAGGCAATTAAAGTGGTTGATGATCAGTTGAGAAGCCCAACCTTAGCGGAAGATTTGGCCATGGGCTGCTATTTAATAGCCAAGAAGAAAGCCGCTGGCGTTTTCAATATTAGCGGCAAGGATCTACTCAATCCTTATGAAATGGCCATCAAAACAGCTAGCTTCTTCCAGCTTGACACATCTACCATGGAAAAGGCAGATGCGAGTAATTTCACTCAAACAGCTAAGCGTCCACCAAAAACTGGTTTATTAATAGAAAAGGCCCGTACCGTTCTTGGGTACGAGCCTCATTCTTTCGATGAAGGAATCGCTATTGTTGCACAACAAATAGCTAAGGGTTAACAGAATTTATTTCTTAGCATGGGACTTTGCCTCTGCCTTATCTGCTCTAAGCGCGATTACTAAGAAGGTCAAAAAGCCTCCAAAAGTGATCGCTAAACATATGATCATTCCTATAATTGCTTCTTGACTCATTTTTTCACGAATTTTTTGTAGAACCATCCATTAAATACAACCGCAATAGTGAGGGCAATGGCCCACTGAGTGACAATTGTAGCATTACTAAATTTATCGATTACATTCCAATTGCCATCGGCATCGAACCAAGGGTAATCACTGTATCCTTGATCCATCCACCAGTATACAAGGAAAAGCCCGGCAATAAAGTTGAAGTAGATCATACCAGCGAAATAGTACTTAGAAACCTTAAAGTCAGAATTCTCATCAATGAAGTCTCTTTTAAACTTCAGAGGGCCATATTTAATAATAAGGAATGAGATGAAAATTCCACTTACTAGCAGTCCAACCCCCCAAACCCAATCTTGATTTTCGAAGAAATCTAGCCACCAAGCTGAAGGGAATCCAACAATAAAGCAAGCAGCTCCCGCGATAATGGCCGCCTTCTTTTTAGGTATTTCGTAATCTGTAAGGTTTTTTATGATCAGCTGCATCATTGGTAAAATGGAGCTGAAAGCTGCCATGGCGAAGGCGCCAAAGAATATCCAAGAAAGGAAGGGCCCACCCGGCATCTGTGCGAAAAGCTGAGGTAAAATGGTAAATACCAAGGCAGTATTTCCGCCATGCAAGAAGTCTATGGCTTCGGTTGATGTTGCCGACATGGCAAATACGGCAGGTAAAATAGCCATCGCTGCGAGTAAGGCAGCAGTGTTGTTACCGAATGCACCTAAGAAGGTGTTGAGTGTAACATCTTCTTTCTTTCTAGAGAAGGAGCCGATAGTAATCATTAAACCCCAACCTGCCCCAGTACTCCATGCAGAGTCGGTAATGGCTTCAATCCAAATAATAGGATCTTTGAATTTTTCAACGTCAATTGTAAAGAGGTATTCCAAGCCTTCAACGCCACCTGGCATCTGAATAGCAAAAATCGCTACAACCACCAGCAAAGTAAATAAGGTTGGTATCAATATCTTATTGGTCGCTTCAAGCCCTTTTTTGATCCCTTTATCAAGGACCCAAATGGCTATTGAAATGGTCAGCATATAACAGACAACTGCTTGCCAACTTGAGTTCGACAAACTCGCCCAGAAGTTCTCCATAAAGTTGACCTCCGGATTTGAAAAACTTTCATTCATGGCTCCTGAGCCAAAAATGTAGTTGACTAAGTTCTCAGTATTGAGAAGGAAGTAACGCAATGACCAACCAGTAACCACTGAATAGTAAAAGGCAATTCCAACGGTAACTAGGGTAACGAACGTACCCATCCAGTTGAATTTTTTACCCGAAAGACTTCCTAGTGAGCCTAAAGTTCCTTTTCTGTAATACTTACCGATGGCTAGCTCTGCCATGAGTAGTGGAATGGACCAAATAATTAAGAAGAACATCCAAAGGATAATGAATGTACCTCCGTGTTCTCCGGCAATTCTTGGAAACCTCCAAAGGTTTCCAGCACCTATCGCCATACCGAGTGCGGCAAGAATTATTCCCCACCGACTACTAAACTCTTCCTTTTTCTCTGCCATACAATTCTTACTTCAGTATATAGTTATTGTTTGAACCGATTCTTCTAATAAAAATGAAAATTAACTTATTCTGGCAGAATGCCAAGCTGTCTTATGTCAAGCCACTCAATACTTATTTTACAAGTAAATATCTTTTAAGTTTGTACTAGCATGGCAAAAGACCACACCAATTTTTTCAATGATGTTTATGAGGTAGTGAAGCTTATACCCAAAGGTAGAGTGACTAGTTATGGTGCCATTGCTGGTTATTTAGGAACGAAAGGCAGCGCCAGAATGGTGGGTTGGGCCATGAATGCCGCCCATGGGTTAGAAGATGTACCTGCTCACCGAGTAGTGAATCGAGCAGGGTTATTAACCGGGAAACATCATTTTCAGACGCCCACCTTAATGCAAGAACGGCTTGAAGCAGAAGGCGTAATAGTGGTGAATGATAAAATCAAAAACTTCGGTCAGATTTTTTGGGATCCAAATAAAGAATTGGTAGTCTGATTACTTCTTTTTCAACTAATTTCGTGCTCCTAATCAATAAGTTTTGAAAAAGACAACTAAAGTGAATCGTCCGTTAGACCAAGCTAAACAAGAGAGTAAGAAGCGAATATTCTTCGTGCTCAAGCTTTTGTTGGTTCTAGTTGGACTTGTTTGGCAATTATGGTTTCCAGAAAGCTACAACCAGTTGAAGCTTAATGGACCAATTTTGCACACATTTTTCTTCTATCTCACCGGTGTTTTGATAGTGTCCTTTGGACGGATTTCATTGGTATATCTCTATCTCAAAAGGCAGAATAGGGAAAGCGATTTTCGGGATAACTACATTGTCGGTATTAACAGGGTAGCATCCATTTTATATGGAATCATCCTCATTCTTACCGCTCTATATTATTTCAACATAGAAGTTGCAGAGTTTTTCACTTCCATAAGTATTGTGGCTGCTGCCATTGCCATTATATCTCGTGAATATGTGGTCAACATCATCAATGGTTTCATTCTAATGTTTTCTAATCAGTTCTCTTTAAATGATTATATCAAGATGGGAGAATATAGCGGTCGAATTACCGACATCACTTTGCTCAATGTTGTGTTACTCAACGATGATGATGAGATAGTTTACATCCCCAATTCTTTAATGGCCACCAGTTTTGTGGTGAATAGTTCGAAGAAGAATTTTAAAAAGTTGAGCTTTGACTTTGAACTGTTGCCAGAAGCTTTAGTGAGTGTAGATCATCTAGAAAACTATTTGATCGATGCACTTAAAGTAGAGTTTAAAAACATAAGCCTCGAAAAATTTAGTTTGAAGGTGGTTGAAATTAAGAAGGATGCGGTGATGCTCAAACTTCAGATCACACTCGATAAGAGACAAAAAGATTTGGAAAAGCCAGTTAGAAGGTTTACCAATAAATGTATTTTGAATTATGCCTCGGATGTCAAAAACCGTAAGGCAAATAACTAATTTTTATGGAAGCATTATTAACCTCTGAAGGTATAATAGCCCTTTTGACCCTCACCTTTCTCGAAATTATTTTGGGTGTAGATAACAT
>CAYGKL010000109.1:0-3995 GCA_964350505.1 uncultured Roseivirgaceae bacterium
GGCAATGATGGAGCGCCTGACAGGTCAACCAGCTAAAATGTGGGGTACGGCTATAGTCGGTTTTGGTGTCTATCATTACAAATATGACAGTGGACGTGAAGGCGATTTCTTGAAAGTGGGTTTCTCCCCAAGAGCTCAAAGTCTCACTCTTTATATAATGCCGGGCTTTGAAAGGTATGAAGAACTTATGCAGCGGCTCGGTAAGCACAAAACAGGCAAATCGTGCCTTTATATAAAGAAATTAGAAGATATTGACATATCAATTCTGGAAGAACTTATTAAAAAAACTTACGACTACATGACCCATAAATATGGATAGATTAAAAAGATTTCAACGATCATGGTTTGTGACAGTAGCCTACTTTCTGCTTTCGTTCATGATCTTAGCTGAAGCCATTGAACTAGTTAGGTCAACCGAACAACTAGAGTCTTATGAGTTGATATTCAATATTTCAGTGAGCAAGCCGTGGAAGATTTTCGAGCGTTTCTTCTTGGTGATTGTATTCGCATTAGGAGGACTTCGCTCTTTCAATTTAAGGAAAGAAGCCAAAGCTAAACCTTAAGTTCAAGATGTCATTTAATTACTAACCAAAGTACTTCATTTTGACTTGTCCTCCACTACTCTCTAAGCGATTCACCTATTTATTAGAAATACCTAAAAAGAAGTAGGGTTCTCCCTGCTGTCGAGGTAATACAAGTAACTATGCAGCGGTATTTCACCTACTTATTTGCGGGAACGCTCTTTCTCTTATGTGTATTCAACAACAGGATCGTTCCAGACAACCTATCCGATAGATTTTTGGGAGTTGTAAAGCGGAATATTAAAAAAGATAGACAAGAAGTTATTGATGACATGAAGGAGATTACCAAGAAAGGATTAATCTACTTTGAGGTGTATGACGAAGCGGGTAAACTGATTACTACCCTCAAGCAACCACTAGACTTTGACCATGCCCTCATGAAGTCCATGAATAAAAAGAAATTTAGCATTAAGTCTGTGAGCAGTGCGCCACTCTTGGGACAGATTAAGCTAAATACTAGCCTTGATTAGGTTTGCTTGCCAGTCTTAAAATCAGGAAAGTTTTTGGGAAATAAAGTATTGGTCAAGCGGAAAATTCGCCTGACCAATACTTGAGTGTTTTATGCAACCACTTTTGCAGCCCATTCTGGCTTAGTAGTAATTACTTTTGCTTTGAGCTCATTAAGAATATTGTATAGGCCAAAGTAAGTACGGTTAATGTACAAACCATCTCTTGCTCCCCTAGCCCGCTCTGAGCTTCTGAATTTCTTAGACTCGGAAATAATTTCTCCCATTTTAAAGATTTCCATGAAATAGGTATCGTCACCAAAGTCAAATTCATGCTGATGGAATGGCTTACCCAATAGGCCCATCATGTCTTTTATAACACCAGAGAAATAAGCTTTATCTTCTTCAGAATCATCATCATAGATAAACTGAAGTTCTTTAAAGCGCCTCATCAACTCATTATCAGCTGTGAGCATATCTTTTCTGATCAGGCTGAAATACGGCTCATAGAATTGCTCCGGTATCACCTTTACACAACCAAAGTCAATCACTCCAAGGTTTCCTTCATCATCGATAATAAAATTACCCGGATGCGGGTCTGCATGTACTTGTCTTAGGGAATGAATTTGGTAATCGTAAAAATCCCACATGGCCTGCCCTACCTTGTTTCTAGTTTCTTGGTCTGGGTTGGTCTTGATAAACTCTTTCAAGACTTTTCCATCCATCCAATCCATGGTAATAATTCTATCACCAGAAAGCTCTGGGTAGTATTTCGGAAATTTTAGGTTTTCAATGTGGCCACAAGCCTCTGAGATTTCAACCGAACGAGCAACTTCTAACTGATAATCGGTTTCCTCTAAAAGCTTCGACTCAACTTCTTCCATGTAGTGATCTAAATCACGCTCATTTAGACTCATTAGTCTTACTGCAAAAGGCCTTACCAATTTCAGGTCAGATTTTACCGAATTAGCTACTCCAGGATACTGAATCTTCACCGCGTATTTATGATCTCCAATAGTGGCTTGATGCACTTGCCCGATTGAAGCGGCATTGACTGCTGACTTGGTGAAAGTCTCGAAAATATCACTAGGATTTTTCTGTAAATACTGCTGGAAAGTTTTAACTACCAATGGGAAAGATAATGGAGGCGCACTGTATTGCGCCATACTGAATTTATCCTGATAGGCCGTTGGAAGCATGTTTTTATCCATACTCATCATTTGCGCCACCTTAAGGGCACTACCTTTCAATTCACTTAATGAATTGTAGATATCTCTTGCATTATCAGCATGTAATTCATCTTTAGTTAATGAAGGATTTACCGCTTTTTTAGCATAATGCTTCATGTAATTCCCTCCCACTCTGGCCCCAGTTGTTACAAACTTGGCCGCTCTTTGCACCTTAGAAGTCGGTATTTTAGATTGTTCCTTCATTAGTCTGTATTATCTGTTTTGGAATAAAAATTTACCAAAGTCGAGCATCGCGTCTAGTGGACCTCTACCCATTAAATCGAAAGCCAGATTCACAGATTTTTCAATGGCCGCATCGGTTTTTTCAAACCCTTTACTATCATCTTTTACCCAGAAACCAACCACAAAAAGAAACTGAAGCCAAAGTGCTTCATCGTATCTTTTACCAATTAGAGGTCTGTTTTCAATCTCGTCAGTTTCCTCTCCTTCCATCAACAACTCTCCTACCCAGCTCTTAAAACTCTTTCTCACCTCAATGAGGTAGTATGGCGTGAGTTCAGGCTTCATTTTCTTCGGAACAGTTTGGAGAATAAAACTCCTATTGCCCTTTAGCTGCTCTACATAAGTGTAGAAGAAGGCAAGCATTTTCTCTCGCACTGAATATTCATCGTAGACAGCATCTGCCTTAATAGTCTCTATAGTACTATTGAAAAGGTTCAACCAAATATCCTTTTCAATATTCTCGAAGGAGTTGAAGTGATCATAAAATTCCTCCTCCTTGATTTTCAAATCTTTGATAAACTTGAAGATTGAAGCTGGCGCACTACCGTTTTCTAAAACATAGGCTACATAACCTTCCCTAATTTTTTCTTGGGGTGACTTCTTAGTCGTCTTTTTTGGGGCTTTTGTTCCTTCCATGCTTGCTTAACATCAGTTTAGCAGAAAAGGTTGGGTTAAATACTAAGGTATTTATAATCGCTCATCATATTTTTCTCACAACCCTTCTGTTATCAAAAATCCATACCCCTTCGTCATTAAGATGAATCATCACTTTTATGGAACCTTATATCATTGAAACCCACAACCTAGATTTCTATTTCAAGGATTTTAAAGCCCTGAGCCAAGTAAGTCTGCGAGTGCCCGAACAAAGTATTTTTGGTTTTCTTGGCCCCAATGGTGCTGGTAAAACAACAACCATTCGCATTTTGCTCGACTTATTTCATGCACCTCAAGGTGCAGTAAAGCTCTTCGGTAAAAATTACGAGGCATCGCGAAATGAAATCCTTAAAAAAGTAGGCGCACTTATTGAAAACCCCTCCATCTACAAACATCTTACTGGAAGGCAAAACCTCGAAGTCATTAGGCGCATGGTCAATGTGCCGAAGTTTAGAATAGATGAGGTGCTGAAGATTGTGAGATTGGTAGACAATGCCGATAAGAAAGCAAAGAACTACTCGCTCGGTATGTGCCAGAGATTGGGATTAGCTGCAGCCCTACTCACAGACCCTGATTTGCTAATTCTTGATGAACCTACCAATGGACTTGACCCCAGTGGTATTATTGAGATGCGCGAGCTCATTATCAGGCTCAACAAAGAACACGGAAAAACCATCTTCCTTTCTAGTCATATTCTTACCGAAATTGAAAAGCTGGCCACCGATGTTGCCATAATCGATAACGGCCAAGTCCTTTATCAGGGAAAGCTGGAAGGACTGCACAAAGAGGGTGAACTGATGGAGTTAAAAATAGAACTCGATAAAGTTCATGAAGCAGCCGAT
>CAYGKL010000109.1:4095-6387 GCA_964350505.1 uncultured Roseivirgaceae bacterium
GCAACCTATTTATTTGAGCCTCGGACTTAGTTTAGTGGTGTTATCTTTGGCAGCTTTCGATGCACTGAAAAAAAGAATCATCTAAAGGAGTCGACTGAAAATAATCCGGAACCATAGGAAACTTTCAAAGATCTCAATCGTCCTATCAATGTCCCACTAGCGGGATAGATACATCCAAATCGTGCCCTGGCTGGAAACAGCTGGGGTTTTTTATATCAGGGAATTAGGAGACTGGGGAATTAGGGAATTAGGTAATTAGTCGATGGTCTATAGTCAATAGTCGATGGTGAGTTCATCAAAACCTACATTCATTGGCATCCCTTTAGGGACCGAGGGTATTTTAAACTTAGTGGTTGTTCTCAGTGCTCAGTGCACATCGGAATTAGTGAATTGGGGAATTTGTCGATGGTCGATAGTCATTAGTCGATGGCTAGTTCATCAAAACCTACATTCAAAATTAATCATTAGCACTCGTCCATTCTTCCTACTTCTGAATTCCTATCGAATACTTATCATTCATTATTAATTCTCCATTATACCTTTGCCAAGCATACATTCTAGGTTCAGCTATCATCAACATTCCTAATTTCCCCTAACTTTACAGTAATGCCCATTGAGTACACCAAAAACGAAAACATCGGTAGCCAAGCCAACAACCCTTTACATGGCGTAAAGCTGGCAGACATTATGAAACGATTAGTGTCTGAATTGGGATGGAAAAAAATGGCGGAAGAAGTGAATATCAATTGCTTCAAGAGTAATCCTACCATTAATTCAAGTCTTAAATTCTTGAGAAAAACCCCCTGGGCAAGAGATAAGGTGGAGCAATTATATTTAAGAGTAACCAAAGCATAAAATGGACGAGAATCAGGATAAAGAGAGCAGAGGAGCATTTGGTAAAGCTTGGGAAGCTCAAAAGCAAAAGGAGCAACAGGCGAGTACTGAGCAAGATGGTGCTGAGCAGGCTCCTGAAAGGGAAGTCCGTCCGCCAAGAACAGAAGCTAAGGATGATGGTGATAGAAGAGTTCGTCCGCAACGAACTGATGCCGAGCAATCTAGACCAAGGCCGGCTCGCAATGAAAGAACTTTTACTCGAAAAGAAAGCACTGAGCGACCTCCAAGAAAGCCAGCGGGTGCTGAAAGAACTGGTCTAAAGCCTGTAAAAAAGCAACACATTAAACCACCGGCTAAATCCAAATTGCATCCACGAAACCCACACAATGGCCCATACGATTTGGATAAACTGGTAGCGGCTGTTCCTGAATTGGCGGAATATCTAACCCAGAATGTGAGGGGCGAAAAAACGGTAATGTTTGCAGAACCTCAAGCGGTATTGCTGCTCAACAAAGCACTAATCCTCACCCACTATGACATCAAATATTGGGAGATCCCAGAGGGTTTTCTTTGTCCACCAGTACCCGGAAGAGCAGATTATATTCACTACATGGCCGATGTATTAGCGGGAAGTAACTTTGGAAACCTACCAGAGGGCAAGAAAGTAACTTGTCTAGATATTGGCGTGGGTGCCAACTGCATTTACCCAATCATCGGTACACATGCTTATGGCTGGAATTTTATCGCCAGCGATTGTGACACAAGAGCTAAAAAAGGTGCCATTGAAATTGTAGATAACAACAAGCGTCTGAAGGGTAAAGTAGAAGTAAAACTTCAGCCTAATATGAAAGACATTCTCTATGGTATCATTGACCATAGTTCAAAAATAGACCTGATGGTTTGTAACCCTCCTTTCCACGCTTCTAGAGCAGCCGCGAAAGAAAGCTCTTTGCGGAAGCAAAGTAATTTACAGAAAAAAACCGTGGAGCAATCAGTACTCAACTTTGGTGGTATGGGCGGTGAGCTTTGGTGCGAAGGTGGTGAAAGACGTTTTGTCAGTGACCTTATCCGAGAGAGTAAGAAGTTTGCTGATTCGGTTTTCTGGTTCTCTACTTTGGTTTCTAAACAGAGCAACCTAAAGGCCTATGAAGATGCACTCGATTATAATAAAGCCACTGAAATTAGAGTCATTGCCATGAGCCAAGGGAATAAATCGAGCAGAATCCTCACTTGGACCTTCTTTGACGCTGAACAGAAAAAAGCTTGGAGAGAAGAACGATGGGGGAAATAGGTAATTAGTCGATGGTCAATAGACGATTCTCGATGGTTAGTTCATCAAAGCCTACATTCTGCTGCATCTCAAATTGAGGAATTAGTAAATTGGTAAACTAGGGAATTGGATAATTAGTCGATAGGCACCTTATTAAAACTTTCTCGCTTGGCATCCCTTTAGGGATT
>CAYGKL010000109.1:6487-11257 GCA_964350505.1 uncultured Roseivirgaceae bacterium
AATTAGTGGATTAGGGAATGGACTATCGACTGAAGACTATCGACTGAGGACTATTATGAAACAGCATCTCCATAGGCTGCAGACTCATATTCCTCTACGCCTTTCAATTCATCTACCCAGTTCCAAGAAGAATAGATAGTAAAGGTATTTGAAGAGTCTTCTAAATTGAATCCTGACTGATCAAACTGCCAAATAATGTCTTGGGCCTCTGCAAAGCTCTTCGATGCCAACTCGGCTTTAAACAATCGGTAAATCGTATTGTGCTCATTCATTCCATCATTGAGTATGCGAGCTATGAAAGCAGCGGTAGGTTTCTTCAAATGAGCTATACCTTGCTTGTTTATGTCCGTTACTTTCAGTTGAACTTTCGCAATATCAGGTTCATGAAATTTGCGCGGATATGTCCAGTGGAGCATGCAGGCTACATTGAAAATTTCTTCATGCATACTGATTACAGCATACTGCTCCCAAAGTTTATCACCCCTTAACTCCTCTGCCAAATTTTGTCTTTGCCCTTCGTTTAGCAGTTTGCCTAACCTAAGTTCCAAAACTTTTTCAGAAGCTTCTTCTGGTTCCAATTCAGATAGAGCCAAAATGGCCATATCCTTCATTTCGTTCTCGGCAATGTCAGCAACACCATCGTACTCAAGTAAATCTAGTAATGCCTTGAATGACGCATTGGTCCATGCATTAGGTAATTCATGAATTTCTTTCAGTAACTCTACTTCTACTCGGTATTGATTGCTCATAGTTCTTTGAATCAGCAGCTTGTTGAATCAAGTCAACTGTGCTTCTTAGACGAAAAGCTTTGGGAAAGTCACATTGAATTGAGCAATATTTCGTTATTGAAAAGCACATTATCTTAGAACACAAAAGCTATACTCTAAAATCAAAAAAGGCTTCCACTTCAATAAGTAAAAGCCCTTTTTCATGGATAAAAATCAATCTCTCCCTCTTCTCTTTGAGTTAAAGCGCTTACTTCTGTAAGGCTTGTCAGATTTTGCTTTTGGTTTGTACGATGGCTTAGATGATGTTCTAGGATCTTTTTTAGAAGGCTCAGCGATTTTGCCTGAAGGCTCAAAACCTGGAATGGTTTCAATTTTCAATCGGTGGTCGAGTAATTTCTCGATACTCCTTACCAAAGTTACTTCATCCGCATCTACCAAAGAGATGGCTTCACCACTAGCTCCTGCCCTACCGGTTCTACCGATACGGTGAACATAATCTTCAGCCACCTTAGGTAACTCAAAATTGATAACATGTGGGAGCAAAGGAATGTCCAAGCCACGAGCTGCAATATCTGTAGCAACTAGTACTCTCACTGTTCCTTTCTTAAAGCCATCGAGGGCTTTAGTTCTAGCTCCTTGACTCTTATTGCCATGAATGGCAGAAGAGACAATGCCACTTTTAGTCAATCGCTCGGCTAATCGGTTACAGGCATGCTTTGTTCGCATGAAAATCAATACCTGCTGCCAGTCACCTTCTTCAATCATTTTTATGACCACTAAAGGTTTCTTGGCTTTATCTACTTGATAAACTCTCTGCTCAATTTTTTCAACAGCCGTGTTTTCAGGCGTAGCTTCGACCAAAATCGGATCATAAAGGAATGAACCTGCCAATTCCTTAATCTCCTTAGAAAATGTAGCAGAGAACAATAAATTCTGTCTCTTGGGTGGAAGAAGGGGTAAAATTCTTTTAATATCTCTCAAGAAGCCCATATCGAGCATTCTATCGGCTTCATCTAAAACTAGAATCTCAACATGCGCCAATGACAAATGACCTTGCCCAACTAAATCGAGTAAACGACCTGGAGTGGCGATAAGAATATCTACCCCATGGCGCAATTGTCTTACTTGTGGCGTTTGATTCACTCCACCGAATATCACGGCCGACTCTAAATGCAAAAACTCGCCATACTCCTTAACATTAGCTTCCACCTGAGCAGCTAATTCTCTTGTTGGTGTCAACACCAAAGCTCTAATTGGCCTTCTTTTTGGCTGATTTGACTCAGAAAGGATCTGAAGAATTGGTAAAGTAAATCCAGCTGTTTTACCAGTACCCGTTTGGGCAGACGCCATTACATCTCTTCTTTTCAGAATATGTGGTATGGCCTTTTCTTGTATAACTGATGGAGTAGTGTATCCTTTTTTGCTAACTGCATGTAGCAGGGATTTGGACAACCCGAGGGATTCAAATGACATAAATAATCTTAAAATACTATGCCTGACTCATCGATATGGTCAAGCGAATGAAACAAAGGTATGGCTAATTCTTGCCATACCCTATTTCATAGACCATTTGAAGATTAGTTCTTTTTCTGAAGTAGTGAAATCTGATACTCCAACCTTTTCATCTCACGCATCATAGCGTTCTTATCTAACTGATTCCAGCTATAAATTTTCATCATGGCAATGGTGATGAAACAGATAATGGTGTAAAACATCCATTCCATTTTCAAGCTGGCATCTGTGGTATTTAGCATTTCAATAAAAGTATAAATACCCACAGCTAAAAGTCCAACGACCATGATAGCCATCACCACATTTAGCCAACTGTTTTTGCCTTTATAAAGTCCAACGAGCATTTGCGGCAGGTTTTGCTCACCCATCTGCTCAAAATATTGAGCTTCTTCTTTGGTCAATGCCTCTTGAATGAGAGCATCAAATTCTTTTTCTGATTTATTCATAATTCACCTCCTTTAATTTTTTCTTTAACAGCTGCCTGGCATTGAAAAGCCTAGACTTTACAGTGCCCTCAGGCAACTCAATCATTTTAGCAATCATTTTAACGGGATACTTTTCCAGATAAAAGAGTCTTAGAATTTCTTGCTGCATCCGGGGTAATTCCATTATGGCTTTCAGCATGAACTCTAACTTGTCTGGAGATTGAATATCCTCACTTTCAGTAACGTTTTCTAATTTCAGCTCTTCAGTCATTAGCCTCTCTTTCTTTTGCTGTCTGAAATGGTCCATTGACCTTCGCTGTACAATTCGATAAGCCCAAAAGCGAAATAAAGCCGGGTCATTCAACTGATTTAGACCACGGAAAATTGAAATCCAGCTTTCTTGAGCAATTTCATCGGCCATATCGGTATCACCCAAAAAATTGAAAGACCACTTGAGAATTCTGGGATGCCATCTTTTCCAAAGAAGCTTGACAGCCTCCTCATCATTCTCTTTGCATCGAATAATCAATAGTTCATCAAATATCTGCTCCGATTCCCGTTTCATGTTTTACAATTAGGAGTCGGTAGATCGTTCAAAAGGTTCAATGCGAAGGTTATTGAATAACTAAATTGGTCCAAATGTCACCCCAAATCACTTTTTGACGATTATATTCCTTCCTACTCGAAGTCATATAAAGGATATATGGGGTTTCTTGAATAGAAAAAAGATACAATTCGGTGATCTCGAAACCAACACCGAAGCGATGGCTAAAAACTATTTTTCTATAGGCCAGGCCCTGCTTCTCTCCATCTTCATTAGAAATTTCCTCAAGCTCTTGAAATTCATCTTTTGCAGCTTTCCAAAGTTCCTTTTCAATTTTCTTTAAAGAGAGGTTCTTTTTGTAATATATGGAACTAGAAACTGTCAGTCTCAAAGTCTTCCTATCCTCATCTGGTTTGAGGGGACTCCAAATACTCAGTTCTTCCCTTTCGAGTATCAGGTTTTCTTTAAAAGTGTTGGAGACAGGGCGAACGATCCAATCTTCGGGATAATCAAACTTTAAATGATCATTTGAAAATTGGGCTGGAACCATGCCTCCATTGAAAGTAAGTGCCAGAAGGACAATGCTAAAAAATACTTTCATTTTAAACTCAGTCTTGACGGAAATTACCCAAAACGAATGACAAGTAAAATAGGCTTGTTAAATGCCCTCAATAAAACCCTCTTGCTTAAACTTTGGATTTGGGTAGGAATAAAAGCCTTCTCCAGTTTTCACTCCTAGCTTACCAGCATCGATATACGTTTTTAAGAGGGCAGCAAAAGCCTGACTTTTCTTATCTGGCTGACTGGAGGTGATGTGCCAAGCGGTGTCTAAACCAACGGTATCTAGCACTCCAAAAGGACCCATTTCCATTTTGAAGTTACCCATCCAGCTGCGATCAATGTCTTCTATGGATCCAACATCCATGGTTTTCAATGAACCCGCTGCACCGATCAAAGCCATCAGCATATAGTTAAAGATGTAACCGTGGTTTTCCTTTTTCACATAAACAGGCGTTTGCCAAAGCACCTTACCCATTTCCATCAAAAACGGAGAGATCCATTCTGCGGTAGTCTCATGAGGCATTACATCAACCACATTAGAATAAAAGACATCGTGAAAATGGAAATTGCAGAAACGCTCAGGTCGGCCAGAGGCATCAGCAATTTGTGATCCGAGCAAATAGGAAGTATTGGAGGTAAATAGCGTCTTCGCAGGGCATAGTTCACCAAACTGAGCCCAGACTTTTCTTTTCAATTCAAGGTTTTCCGTCACCGACTCATTGAGAAAGTCTGCATCTTCAGCAGCTTGTTCGGCATTCGTGGTAAAGGTCAATCTAGCCTTGGCTTCTTCAGCTTCCGCATCTGTGAGCTTACCGTGCTTAATTAATGACTTAAGGATTACCCCATGCGTTTTTATAGCAGCCTCAAAAGCCTTTTCATTGATGTCGTAAATGGTGGTCTCAAAGCCACTGATCGCTGATTGTAGTCCTACTCTTAGTCCGAGCGTTCCTGCTCCAAGAATGAGTACTTTGTTAATGTCTTTTAATGTTAGTTCCATAGT
>CAYGKL010000110.1:0-10444 GCA_964350505.1 uncultured Roseivirgaceae bacterium
AAATTAGATCAACGAAAAAAAACAACTTTACATACCGAAAATGGCAACCTAAACGCTTCTGCCAAATCAGATTATAAGGAATTAGTAGCTAAATGTGTTGATGCTATAAAAGAAGGACAATTCGAAAAAATAGTTCCTGCTAGGTCTAAGGAGATAACGCTACCAGAGCATTTCGATCTGATTGAGCTATTTAATAGCCTATGTACAGCATATCCTAATGCGTTTATCTCCTTTGTTTCTATTCCAGAAGTTGGTTCATGGCTGGGAGCAACCCCCGAAATACTGATCGAGAGAAATTCTAATATCTTCAGAACAACAGCTTTAGCGGCTACACAGAAATACATTCCAATCAATTCTTTGAGTGAAACAACTTGGAATCAGAAAGAAATTGAAGAGCAGGCTCTAGTGAGCAGATACATTATCAACTGCTTTAAAAAAATACGATTAAGGGAGTTCAGCGAAAGGGGACCTGAAACCGTAAAAGCAGGTAATTTGCTTCATTTGAAAACTACTTTTGAAGTTGATTTAGCAGCTACTAATTTCCCGGAATTACCAACCGTAATGTTGGAGCTGTTGCACCCAACCTCAGCAGTGGCAGGTATGCCTCGTGAGGAAGCCTTAGACTTCTTACAAAAAGAGGAGCATCTCGACCGATCTTTTTATTCAGGCTTCTTAGGCCCAGTTAATATTGAAGACAAGACAAATATTTTCGTGAACCTTAGATGTATGGAATTGTCTGGCAACAAGGCAAGACTCTATGCCGGTGCTGGTGTTACCGCTAACTCAATTCCAGAAAAGGAGTTCGATGAAACAGAAATGAAATTCAATACCTTGTTGAATATTTTGAATCAATCCATTTGATACTCCCTCACATTAACGAAATAGCGAGTCTTTGTGCTGCTCACGGAATTACACAAGCAGTGATTTCCCCAGGCTCTCGTTCAGCAGCCATTTCTTTGGCATTTGAAAATCATCCAGATATTGAAGTGAAAGTTGTTGCTGATGAACGCTCTGCAGCTTTTATCGCCTTAGGAATAGCTCAGCAGTCAAGAAGTACAGTGGCAATTATTTGCACTTCTGGCTCCGCAGTTTATAATTATGCTCCAGCAGTAGCCGAAGCCTATTACCAAGAAATTCCACTCCTAATCATTACAGCTGATAGACCTACAGAATGGGTAGATCAATATGATGGACAAACCATTCAGCAGGAAGGCATCTATGGAAAACATGTAAAAAAGAGCTTTTCCCTGCCTGTTGATGTGGCTCATCGCGATGCCCGTTGGCACTCCAACAGGTTGATTAATGAGTCTATTCTTGAAACTCAACACCTTCCTAAAGGACCGGTTCATTTGAATGTGCCTATTCGAGAGCCTTTCTATCCAGTAGCAGAAGATATCTTTGATTTTCTACCCTCCAGAAGAATTGAGGTTATTCAAACCAACCATACTTTGAATGATGTGGAATGGGATAAGTTGATTGAAATCTGGAGCAACGCAAAAAATAAGTTAGTGGTGCTTGGTCAGTTAGAACCTGACAAACATCTAACCCAAGCTCTACAAACCCTTCGTTCTAAAACCTCTATTACTGTTTTGAATGAAATTACGGCTAACCAGCATGGGCTTGAAGGTGTTATTTCAAAACAAGATCTATTTCTTCAACATTCAGATGCAGTTGAGTCACCTGAATTACTCATTACAATAGGAAAGTCCCTGATCTCTAAGAACCTAAAAGTATTCCTTAGAAAGAATCCTCCTCAAGAGCATTGGCATGTGCATCAGGGCAGCAAAGTCAACGATGCACTTCAGCACCTGACCAAGTCAATAGCATTAAACCCATCCTATTTTCTTGCAGAACTTGCCGAACGTGTTGAAGCAAGTAGCCCCAATGACTATTCCAATCAATGGAAAAAAATTGAGGCAGGAACATCATCTAAATGCAACGAGTACCTCACAATTGCCCCATTTGGCGAATTAAAGGCAGCTTCAGTTTGCTTAAGCAAGCTTCCAAAAAATTCTCAGTTACACCTCGCCAATAGCATGTCTATTCGTTATGCAAACTTCATTGGGCTTCAAGAATCATCGATTGAGGTATTTTGTAATAGAGGCACTAGTGGTATTGATGGCAGCAACGGAACAGCAGTTGGAGCAGCCTTAACTAATGGCAAACTAACCACCTTGCTCTCTGGAGACATGGCCTTTCTTTACGATAGGAATGCATTCTGGCATAGTTATGATCTGAGCAACCTCAGAATCATTGTGCTGAACAATGCTGGCGGTGGAATATTTGGAATGATCAAAGGGCCAAAGTCACAAAAAAGCTATGAAAAGCTATTTCAAACGGAGCAAAAATTAACGGCAGAGCTGACTGCAAAGGAATTCGGATTTGAATATCACAGAGTTGATCACGAATCTCAATTAGAAAATACATTAAATCATTTCTTTGAGGAAAGTAAAACCGCCAAAGTTTTAGAAGTTTTCTCAAACGCCAGAGAAAATGAGGAAATCTTCTCCGCGTTCAAAAATTATTGTTTGGGCTTGTAGTTAATAGGCACCATATCGGCCACCTTTTCAAAACCCCAATATCCTTGAGAATAAAAAGCTAAAGGATCGTACAAATAACCAGTCCTTTCAAACTCTATAGACTCCTTTCCTTCAACCAATGCTATCCAAGAAACTTGCTCCCCTAACTTAGAGGCTGAAACTGTATTCATTCGCCCTCCTGGTTTAAAATTCTGCACATATTCGGGTGTCTCCTTTTCCTTGGTATAAGTAACATATAAGAAATTCTCAAAAGGCAATTGCTTGGAAAGGTCAGTCTGCCCCTGCTCTATAAAGTCTTTAACATTAACGTTTTGCGGATTCAGCACCCTGCCAAACCCCTTGATATCTTTAGCGGCTTGAACAATGTATCCTTCTTCGCTTAGCTTACCTTCAAAAACTGATGCAAAGAAATGCTGTAAGGACCCTTCATAGGCCTTTTGCCTATTCTCTTGCCAAATTCTTTGCTTCCTTTTAGAGTTAGACTCCATTTCTCTGAAGGCAGTATAACCATAATAGGTACTTAGGTTTTTATTGTAATCTATATTGAAGTCTTCAAGATAAAAATCTAAATAATAGCCTAGCGCTTTGTTTTCTACACGAATAGCTTGTTTCGAAAAACCATACAACTTATTCTCATCTTTATCGAAGTAGAAATCAATATCTTGCTCATTTAGAATTTTACATTGAGCTGCATTCCTTGAGTATCCCAAAAAGAGTTCTTTAAATTCTTTCAAATACCGTTGCCAATCTTTTTCATTTCTGGCTGTTACGGTAACACTACCCAAATTCACTTCATCGGGTTTCAGTGATACATCTAACTGAATTTTGAATTGATCATCTAAACGAATATTTAATCCATAAGTCTGATAGCCCACGAATCTCACAATTAAATCATATGTGCCACTTTGAGAAACCTTTAGCTCGAATTGCCCATTATTATCCGTATTTACCCCAAAAGTTGTCTCTGCAAAAAACACATTGGCAAAAGGTAAAGTCTCACCAGTGTCGGCATCTTTCACTGTTCCTGAAATAACATACTGCTGCGCGAATGCACCAATATTCATAAAAAATAAGCTTAGTAAAATGGTGAATTGGCTTCTCATAAGAATTAGTTAAACTTGGCGTGTGGAAGGTAGAATTTACTTCAATAATCAATCATATCTATTAACTGAATTTGCGACAATAGGTTTACCTAAAAACTTAGAATGGGCTGAAAAATCTCAAGAGTTTGTTAAAAACTGGATAAATGGTGACCGCGTTTTCCAAATGCAAACGTCTGGCTCCACCGGCAAGCCTAAAAACATCCTTCTCTCTAGAGAGCAGATGGAGGCTAGTGCAAAAGCTACCATTGACTTCTTAAACTTAGACAAAGGAGTAAATGCACTTCTCTGCATGAATCCAGACTTTATTGGAGGAAGAATGATGATGGTGAGAGCACTTGTTGGCGGCTGGAATTTATTTGTATTGCCCCCTTCTTCCGAGCCAATTATTGAAGCACCAATTCATTTTGCTGCCATGGTCCCCTTGCAAGTCGGCAACCTATTGAATTCTAAAAAAGGACAAGAATCATTGAACAGGATTGAGAAACTTATTATTGGTGGAGCACCCATAACATCAACAGTTGAAGCAAAACTCAGCGAATTGAAGACTGAAGTATTTCAAACATTTGGTATGACCGAAACCGTTTCTCACATTGCCTTAAAAAAGTTGAATGGCAGTAATAAGTCGGAGTATTATCAAATGATCGGTGATAATCAAATCAAGCAAGATGAAAGTGGATGCTTGATGGTAAAAGGAACTGTTACTTCAAATGAATGGATTACCACCAATGACATGGTAGAAATTTCGGGTGGCACTTTTCAATGGCTTGGAAGATCGGATTTAGTTGTTAATAGTGGCGGTATTAAAATTCAGATACTACCCTTAGAGGAAGAATTATCGGAGGTATTAAAGACTGATGTACTACTCTGGAAAGAAGAGGATGAAAAGCTGGGGGAAAAATTAATTGGCCTTATCAGAAATCAGGAAACTCTTTCCGATCTTATTACCAATCCAGAAGCGTATAAAACACTATTCAAACCTTATCATTTTCCTAAAAAATGGTATTTCTGTCCGAGTTGGGAACAAACAAAAAGTGGTAAAATAGATAGGAAATCAACTTGGTTAAAAGCCAGTTCAAAGGATTAAGCCTTCATTTTAATTACCTCCTGCTGAAGCTCCAAGACAATGTTCTTCAGTTTATCGAAACTCATATCGTCTTCAGAGTAGTCAGGAATTTCCATACTCAAGAAAGCCTTGGCTTCCCAAATTTCCACCACATCGGAACTGTCAATCTTATAGGGAGAATAAGCTTTATTATCCGAAACCAAAAATAGCTGTCCATGCTCGTCAGTATAATCAAAAACCCTTTTGTAAACCACTCCCTCTTCTTTTGAGAGAATCACATAGCATCGACCATTTTTTATGTATGAAAGTGAATCGAGGTACTGACCAATCACAATGGCTCCTGGCTTAATCGGCAGCATAGAATCCCCTGTGATTTCAAAAGCTCTGTATGTACCGGTTCCCGAAAGACTTGGAATCTGGAATTTTGGTAAGTCTTCTAAATATTGAGGATCTGCATAGCCATTCAAATACCCCGCAGAAGCCTTTTGAGGAATCAGATCAATGTATTCATTATCATCGTCATTGACTGTAATGGAAAGGATTTTCATTGCCCCTCCATTCTTTTTATCCATGGCCTCAATCTGTTCCATGGTTTTGGTTTCCAATTCTTTAGAGATCAATAAATCGACAGAAACACCAAAAACCTTGGCCATGTTCAGTAGGTTGTTGAGCCTCGGATCAGCTCTACCCTCTTCATAGGCCCCAACTAACGATCTCTTAATATTAATCTTTTCGGCAAATTCACCTTGAGTCCACTGGTTTAGTTTTCGCAGGTGTTTTATATTTTCGGCTACTTTACTCATTACTGGCAATTTGCCTACAATCTAACTAATTATCTTAGTTAAATGTCAAAAATATTAGTGAAACTTTGGCACATTATTGGTTAGGAAATAGCCGTCACCAACTCAAACAAATGAAAGCCTTTTATATCCTCTGCCTCAGTTTGTTCATTTCCTCTCAAGTTTTTGCCCAAAACACTATGGGGATTAATCTACAATCATTTCTTCCTACAGGCGAATTGAAAAATGATGCTCCTGAAATTTGGGGTGGTGGCTTTGCCATAACCGGTGCATTCAACTTACGTCAATCCCCTATTTTCTTAGGAGGTACTCTTGATTTTACGCGTTATGGCTCCGAAGTGCGCGATGGTTGGCATGGTCAAGCTTTAGGCGATATCCGACATAGGCGACAAAATGAGATGACTAGGTTTCTGGGATTCATTAGAGTCTCGCCTGATTGTGATGCTGGATTCTACCCTTATGTAGACTTTTTAGCTGGACTCAACTATGTATATACCCGATCTATTTTGCGCGATTCACCACTTCGTGACGCTTTCGATTCTTTCTTTGACTGGGACGATTTCTCCTTCACATATGGCCTTGGCTTAGGCATGGAAATCCCCTTAGATGATGACATTTTATTAGACATCAACTTTAGGTCATTAACGAGTAATAGAACACGGTATCTTACACCTCAAAGTGTTACCTATGACCGAGGATCAGAGACTTATATCCTCGACATAAAACAATCTAGGTTCGATTCTTTCAGCCTTGGAATTGGCTTAAAATTCTACATCGATTAATAAAGGCTGTTTCATCGCCACTTATAACCAATAATTACGCGCTCCTAAGAATTGAATTTTCGAAGTGGTATTCTTAGTATATTTTGATACTTTATTCAATCAAACAACTAAGAATCTGATGACGACTAGAAATCCGAAAGAATTCGTTTTAAAACGAATCTCATTATTAGGTCTCATGCTCTTCACTTTAGTGTCCACAGGATGGGCCCAAAAGATAGACATGGACATTTTTAAAGACATGAAAGCAAGGGCAATTGGACCCGCTGCCATGAGTGGTAGAATTACTGCCATTGATGTTGTCGAAAGCAATCCTGAAATAATCTTTGCCGGTGCTGCATCAGGTGGAGTATGGAGAACTACTGGTGGTGGCCTTGACTGGGAACCTGTTTTTGATGATGAAGCCATTCAAGGTATTGGCGCGATAGACATCTATCAAAAAAACCCTGATGTTATTTGGGTAGGAACAGGAGAGGGAAACCCAAGAAACTCAGTAAGCAGCGGATACGGTGTTTACAAATCCGTTGACGGTGGCGACACTTGGGAATTGATGGGACTAGAAAAAACTAGAAATATCCACAGAATTATAATTCATCCAGACGATCCTAACACAGTGCTAGTTGGAGCTATTGGATCACCTTGGGGTGAGCATGATGAAAGAGGTGTTTATAAAACTACCGATGGCGGTAAAACCTGGAAGCAAGTTTTATTCACCAATAATCTTTCTGGAGTTTCAGATATGGTTGAAGACCCAACTAACCCTGATAAAATATTTGTTAGCATGTGGCATCATAAAAGATTCCCATGGTCTTTCGAATCTGGTGGAGAAGGTTCTGGAATCTTCATGACATTAGATGGTGGTGACACTTGGAAGAACATTACTGGTGAAGGTGGATTACCTAAAGGACCATACGGTAGAGTTGGTTTAGCTATTGCTTATGGCAGACCTGATTACGTTTATGCTTTGATTGAGAATGAAGCAAATGGACTATGGCGCTCAACAGATGGTGGTAAAACTTGGGAAAGAAGAGCTGAATCGTCTCGTGAGCCAAACATGGGAAATAGACCTTTCTACTATTCTTCAATTTATGTTGATACGAAAAACGAAAACAGAGTATACAGCCTTTATTCATCAGTTTCTCGTTCAGAAGATGGTGGAAAAAGCTGGGAAGTAATTATTCCTTACTCTGGTGTACACCCAGATCACCATGCTTGGTGGATTCACCCTGAAGATCCTTCTTTTATGGTTGAAGGAAACGATGGTGGATTGAACATAACTAGAGACATGGGAGACACTTGGAGGTTCACAGAAAAGATCCCTGTAGGCCAGTTCTATCACATCAATGTTGACAATGAATTCCCTTACAACCTTTACGGTGGCATGCAAGATAATGGCTCATGGGTAGGCCCTTCATATGTATTTAATTATGCAGGTGTAAGAAACCATGACTGGCAAGAATTAAGTTTTGGAGACGGATTCGATGTTGCTCCAATCAAAAGTGATTCGAGATATGGCTATACCATGTCACAGCAAGGAAATGTAACTCGCTACGATAAAGTGAGTGGTTATACTAAAACGGTTAGACCGACATCTCCTGACACTGCCATTGATCTTCGTTTCAACTGGAATGCTCCAGTAGCGATAGACCCACATAATGACAATGGAGTTTACTACGGTTCTCAGCATTTACATTATAGCTCAAATAGAGGTGATGACTGGGAAGTTTTATCTCCAGATTTGACAACCAACGACCCTGAAAAGCAAAAACAAAATGCTAGTGGTGGTTTAACCATCGATGCTACAGGAGCTGAAAATCATACTACCACTTTAACCATCGCCCCTAGCCCAGTGAACAAGAATGTGATTTGGGTTGGTACAGATGATGGTAATGTTCAGGTTACGCAAGATAGAGGTCAGAACTGGACCAATGTTGCGGCAGCACTTCCAGGATTACCTGCAGGAAGCTGGATTCCTCAAATTACGGCATCTACTTACAATGCAGGTGAAGCTTGGGTAATTGCCAACAACTATAGAAGAAACGACTGGTCGGCTTATGCTTACCATACTTCTGATTATGGACAGACTTGGACAAGAATTGTTGATGATAGCAAAGTATTCGGATACACTTTATCGCTTCTTCAAGACCCAATTGAGCCTAACTTGGTTTTCTTAGGTACTGAAAATGGTTTATACGTGAGTTTCGATAAAGCTCAGACATGGAACAAGTGGACACATGGATATCCTTCAGTGTCAACCATGGATTTAGCGCTTCAAGAAAGAGAGCATGACTTAGCGATTGGTACTTTTGGTAGAGCATTCTATGTATTGGATGACATTAGACCATTAAGAGAGTTTGCTGCACAAGGGGCTGCCAATGCTGTTAATCAAGATATCATTGTTTTTGATGTTGCAGATGCTTATCAAATGACTTATCGTCAGCCAGCTGGTATGCGCTTCCCTGCTAGTGGTGGACCATTCGAAGGAGATAACAAGTATTTCGGTTCAGCGACCATCAAATTTTATGTTCGCAATGAAATGGAAGAAAAGCCAGCAGAAGAAACTAAAGGTAGAAGTAGACGAGGTAGAAATCAGGAAACAGCAGAAGCTGCACCTAAAGCTAAAAAGCTTCCTACTAGAATTAGTATGACTGTTTTAACGCTAGATGGAGACACTGTAAGAACAGGCTCAAGCACAGTTAAAAAAGGCCAAGTAAATTCAATGAACTGGGATTTAAGAAGAAGAAACCCATATCCAGTTGAACGCACAGGCGGTTTTGGTGGCGGATTCGGTCGTGGTGGCTTTGGCGGTGGCCAAGGTGGCGGAAGAGACCGTGAGCAAACTGCAGGTTCGGTATTACCTGGTCAATATAAAGTTCACCTAGATTTCGGTGATCAGAAAATTGAAAAAATGGTAACTGTACATTACGACCCAAGAATTGAAGTAAGCATGAGCGATCTTAACGCGAAACAAGCTTTCGAAGATCAAGTGCTCAAAATGACTCAAAGCTGGGCTAATGTTACTGGCAGAGTTTCTGAAGCCAACGACCTCATTGAGAAAGTTGAAGCTCAAATGAAAGATGCGGATAAAGATGCAGTGAAAGACTTGAAGGAAATGATGGATGGAATGAAAGAGAAATTCAACGAAGTACGAAAAGTAACCATTGGTCTTCCAAGAGCAAGAGGACAAAATGCGCCTCGTGAGTCTTATGACAATGCGGGCAATTGGATTGGCCAAGCAAGAAGATATGCAAGCAGCAGATTAACAGCACCAGGTTCAAACGAAAGAGAACTGATGGAGAATGCTGATAAAATGATGAATGAAGCAATGGCGATTGTGAACGAATTCTTCGTGAACGAGTGGCCTAAGTTTGAATCAGCTTACAAAAGCACTAACATGAACTTCTTTAAGGATCTTTCAGATCCGATTAAAAAGTAATTGGTCTAAAAATTAATAAAAAGCCATTCCGAATTCTTGGGATGGCTTTTTTTTGGCTTTATTCTTGAGGCATCACAAGCTTACAAACAAAATTCAAACACATGAAAAAACCCTTATTCGCCTTATTAATCATCCTATTCTCAACAAGCTTTTCTTTTGCTCAAGACAAAGTAAAAGTCAGAGAAATAGGACTAACCACCTCCAACTTTGATAACTTCGGTTTAACCTTCAGAAAAGGTAATGAAAAGTCAGTCTTTAGATTCAACCTTCTTAATACTTCAATTAGTCAAGACAATTTACCTGATCTTCAAGATGATGAATTGACCACATCAACTTTTGGCTTCGGCTTACGCTTGGGAAACGAATGGAGAAGTTCTATTTCAGAAAAATTCGAATTGAGAACTGGATTCGACTTAGGCTACCTATATGATCAAACGAAAGTTGAAAGAACAGATGGTTTGACCCAAACTGTAAATCAAGAAGTTACTTTGAGGACTTCTGAGGCTGGCCTTAACTTTGTTTTTGGTTTCAACTTTATGGTTGCAGAAAACTTCATTTTAGGTGGAGAAATATTACCGGCATTAAGTCTAAGAAATTCAGAAAGGGAATCGAGACAAGGTACTGTTGAGATTACCGAAAAGTTACAAGACACAATCTCTTTTGACTTGAACTCATCTAGTCTTAATCTGTCGTTTATCTACAGATTTTAACCTGTTTTCAGTC
>CAYGKL010000111.1:0-10433 GCA_964350505.1 uncultured Roseivirgaceae bacterium
AGGTCTAGCATTTGGTTAAAGTCACAGTCATATAAATAACCATCCCATCCGATAGAAACCATATTGCGGCACATTACGCCTTCTGCAGCTGTAGGGTTGAAAGCATTAGCCAATTCATTCATGTACTCTTCGTAATTCTCCGTATTGAGGAGATAATCTAAAAAGCGACTCACTGGTAAATTGGTGATGGCAAACAACTCATTGAACACGATGTCGAAATCGTTTTTGAGCTTTGTTTTAAACTCTGCTTCCAATATTTCTTGATCATCCGGTAGATATGCTCCTGAAGGATTGTATACGAGATCTAGCTTTAAGCCAGTTCCCTCTTTTCCATAACCAACTCCATTCAGCATTTTTAAAGCATCTATAGACTTGCTGAATACGCCATCTCCTCTTTGTGCATCGGTTCTTCGGGCCGTAAACGATGGCAAAGAAGAAACCACATTGATTTTATGCTTCCTGAAGAATTCAGGCAGGTCGTTGTATTTCGGGTTAGCTAAAATAATGGTAAGGTTGCAACGCACAATGATCTGAAGCCCCATGGCTGAAAGGTGCTCCACAAACCATCGAAAGTCGGGATTCATTTCTGGTGCCCCACCTGTTAAGTCAACTGTTTTAACCTCAGAACCCACCAGTGCATCTAAAATCTGTTGCATGGTTTCACGCGTCATGATCTCTTTCCGATCTGGGCCAGCATCTACATGGCAGTGCTTGCAGACTTGGTTGCACATTTTGCCCACGTTAACTTGGAAAACATCAACTCCAATCGGTCTTAGGCTTTTCATGCCCATATCCTTCACCTTCGATTCGAAAGTTGGAATATTGATCGACTGATTGTCGCTGAGTATTTTAATCTGCTCCTCGGGGGAGGAAAGCCAGTGTTTAGCTCTTTTGAGTGTCGCTAAAGACATATTTACATTAATTTTTCTTTCACTTTATTCATCATCTGTACGCCATGAACGAGTGCAGCACCACCTTTAATAGCAGCAGCCACATGAACAGCCTCCATCATTTGTTCTTCATCAGCACCTTTTTTCATGCTTGCATCCGTATAAGCATCAATACAATAAGGACACTGAATGGCATGAGATACAGCCAAGGCAATCAAGGCCTTTTCTCTTGCAGAAAGTGCTCCTGGCTTAAATACAGTGCCATACCAATCGAAGAATTTGTCACCCATTTCCTTCTGAAATTCAGTGATGTCTCCAAATTTCTTTAGGTCTTCCGGGTTATAATAAGTTTTAGACATTGTTGTTTATGGTTGGTGAATTACAATCTAGGAATCAACAAACATTGTTTCCAATCTCCGACCAATTTACGAAGCTTATGCCCACTTTGGATTCCCTTTGTTCAAATGGAATGAAATAGATTCTGACGGAGAACCAAATCCTTAGCGAAATGATTCTTTCTGTGCGAGCAGAATTCTCCTAATTGTCGGATATGTTACAAACCACTCTCTTGGAGATATGTTCTAGCTTTGGCTGAAATAGCATAAACCGAAAGAGCGTAATGCTTGTAGGCAGAGAGTATGCGACCTGAAAAGCGCGAGAAGACGCGAGTAAATGAGCAAAGATCTTTTATTCCAATTTTATGGTTTCTCAAAACCTCAAAGCCCGCGCTAGGCGCTGACCTTTTTTTCATTTTATTCAAACCTCAAGCAAGCTTGGTTTGAATAAAATGAAAAAAGCCCCTGATCAATCAGGGGCTTTGCTGCTTTAAGTGACCTCGGCAGGATTCAAACCTGCAACCTCTTGAGCCGTAATCAAGTGCACTATTCAGTTATGCTACGAGGCCATTCTTAACGTTCAAAGTTAAAGTCCGTTAAAATAGGCTGCAAAGGTAGGTAATTCTTTTTCTTTGTAAAAGAGGGCTATTATAACTTTTAAAAAATACTAACTTTGCCATCGCTCAAATCGAGACAGTTTATGAAGAAATTTGCACTAGCCATTATTGCACTTGTAATGTTGGGAAATATAGCCAAAGCTCAAAGACCAGATTTACCTGGTGCTTTGATCGTTGATATTGGCGCAAACAACTGGGGTAGTTCTCCAGACAACCTTAGGTTGAACACCTTCGAATCCAAAACTGTAAACATTACCTATTTCTATGATTTACCTATAGGTGATAGCAAATTCACTTTCACTCCAGGCATTGGCCTCGGACTTGAAAAATATTCTTTCAAAGACAACTACTCTCTTACCAGTTCTTTGGATGCAGCAAATCAATTAATCGTAGCTCCTACCCTTTTGAGTGATAATATCCCTAATGTATTGGAGTTTGGAAAATCTAAAATGGGAATGAACTATGTCGACATTCCGCTAGAACTTAGATTCTATAGTAGAAAGAACCAATACTCTAGAGGCTTTAGAGCCGCTATTGGAGCAAGAGTAGGCATACTCTATTCTTCCTTCACCAAATACAAATATGAAGACGAAGTGGGTGTTAATCACATGGTTAAAAACCGTGCTGACTATGGGATCAATAATATTCGCTATGGCGTTCAAGGGCGAGTTGGCTTCGGAGGTATAAGTCTCTTCGGTTACTACGAGCTATCAGACAAGTTTGATATCGCTCCAGTAGGTGGTGAGAATACAAGGACACTCACCTTCGGTATTTCTCTTACTGGCTTTTAATTACTTCCCTAAAAAATTAGCTTTGCGCTTTTCCAGAAAGGCCTGAACTCCTTCTGTATAGTCGTGGGTTGCGCCAGCTATGTCTTGCATTTGAGCTTCATACTCAAGCATCTCATTCAAGCTGGAATTCTGCGACTTATTCAGCATTTTCTTCATCATGCCAATGGCCTTGGTAGGTGCTTTGGCATAATAATCAGTATACTCTTTAACAGAAGCGTCAAGCTTATCGTCAGCCACACACTTATTAACCAATCCCATAGCCTCGGCTTCCTTTCCAGAAACACGTGTACCCATGGTAGCTAATTCAAAAGCTTTTGCCGAACCCACCAACCTTGGAAGGAAATAGGAAGAGCCTGAATCTAAGACTAAGCCTATATTCACAAATACCTCTATGAGTTTTGAACTCTCCGCTGCTACAATAAGGTCGCAAGCCAACGCAAATGAGCATCCAGCGCCTGCGGCTACACCATTTAACCGACAGATTACCGGCTTTGGCATATTGCGGATAGCCATAACAATGGGGTTATACCTTTTATGAATAGAGTCTGAAAATGATCTATTCGGCTCTTTGGAAGATGCCTTCAAATCTTGTCCACTACAGAAGGCTTTTCCTTCACCTGTTAGCACAACCACCCTTACTTCATCATTCTTTCGGCACTCTTTTAACGCAGCCTGAAGCTCGAAAGTAATCTCATTATTAAGGGCATTATAAACGTCTGGTCTGTTCAGTGTAACTGTTGCAACACCATCGGTTAATTCATATTTCAAAAATTCGTACATAGCTTAAATAAAGAAGAAGATTGAACCATAACATACTAAAAACCCAAGTAGCGCTCCTGCAAAAATCTCCTTGGGTGTGTGGGCATTCAGGTATAACCTGGCCCAACAGACTAGACCACAAAATCCAACTGAAAGTAGAAGAGGCACTAATAGGCTATTTGTTGATGGAAATGCTTTTTGCAATGCCAATATAAATCCTAGCCAGCCGAATACTCCTGCGGCATGAGCGCTAATCTTCCATTTGAAAGTAATCCCATTCGTGATGAGAACAACAGTGGTAATGGCTAAAAAAGCCACATTTAACAAAGGCGTCATCCACTCTTGCCCTTCAATCATAAAGGATACTATCAGATAGAAAATGGATATGAACATGAAGGGCATAAGCCTATCCTTTCGGTTCTTCATGTGTAAATCCTTAATCACTTTAGTGATTTTAAACATCACCACAGTAAGCGCTGGGATCAGAAATGTTGTAATAAACACCAGCCCTAGAACAGTTCTCTTTCCTTTATCCGTCAAATTGGAACTCCCCTCTAAATTGAAGAGGATGGTTGAAAAAACCACTGTAGGCATCAGTAGTGGCTGAATTATATAAGTAATGAGCTTTGCCGCTAAATTCAAATCAGAGTTCTTTTCTTAGCCTTGCTACAGGGATGTTAAGCTGTTCACGGTATTTAGCCACAGTTCTTCTGGCAATATTGTAACCCTTAGCTTTAAGTGCTTTTTCAAGTTTATCATCAGAAAGCGGCTTACTTTTATTCTCCGCGCTGATCAATTCCGAAAGTATCGTTTTTACTTCACGGCTACTTACATCTTCTCCACTAACGGTAGAAATTCCTTCACTGAAGAAGTATTTCAAAGGAAAAATTCCGAAATCAGTCTGAACCGATTTAGAATTCGCCACTCTTGAAACTGTGGAGATATCCATGTGAATATCATTCGCAATGTCTTTGAGAATCATAGGTCGGAGTTTGGTTTCATCCCCCTCCAAAAAGAACTCATACTGATAGTTGACTATGGATTCCATGGTGCGCAAAAGGGTGTTTTGTCTTTGCTTGATGGCATCGATAAACCATTTGGCGGCATCTAATTTCTGCTTCACAAAAGAAACAGTCTCTTTTAGTTTCTTATCCTTTTTATCACTCTTATCATAAGCACTGAACATTTCGGTGTATGAGCGGCTCACTTTAAGCTCAGGCGCATTCCTAGAGTTCAAGGTTAAGTCCATTTTACCATTATTGTTGCTCAGCAGGAAATCAGGAATCAAATATTGTGTTTTCACCAATCCACCTGAAATGGCTCCTGGTTTTGGATTAAGCCTGGTAATTGCAGAAATAGCTTCTTTAAAAAGATCTTCATCCTCGAGGTTAAGCTTCTTAACAATTTTATCGTAATGCTTTTTGGTGAACTCCTCGAAACAGAGAGAAATAATATTGTAAGCCACTTCGAGCATCTTGAACATCTCCACATCCTCTTCATTGTCTTCCTTCTTTCTTTCTAGTTGAATCAAAAGACATTCCTTGAGGCTTCTGGCTCCAATACCGGGTGGATCGAATTTTTGAATTTCGAGAAGCAGTTCTTCTAGTTCATCAACATCGGTCTCAATATTTTGTGAGAATGCTAAATCATTGACAATGGCATCTAACTCTCTACGGATGTAGCCATCTGACTCAATACTCCCTAAAAGTTGCTGACCAATTTTTTCTTGACGTTCGTCAAGACCTAAAAAACCAAGTTGGGTATCTAACTGATCGTTGAGGGAAGCCTGCGTTGCAATTGGCATTTCACGGTCCTCGTCATCATTGTAATTACCATCACCCTGCATTTTATAGCCGGAATAATCATCATCAGCTAGATAGTCATCGATATTGAGTTCGTCAGAATTATCGTCTGCAGATTCATCGAACTCATCAGACTCCTGAGCAGTTTCAGGTTCCTCTTTACCTTCTTCCAAAGCTGGATTTAGTTCCAATTCCTCCTCAACACGAGTTTCTAACTCTGCAGTTGGCACTTGCAATAGTTTAATAAACTGTATTTGCTGTGGCGAGAGCTTTTGGCTTAAGTTCTGACTTAAACTGAGTTTTTGCATTAGATAATTATTTCTGACCTATATTTCAAAGTTAAAGGAAAGTCTTTGAGAATCGAGGAGCTTGCAACACTTTTTAACAAAAATCATGCAAATTTTTAAAACAGGTCTCTGCTCACTCTGAAGCAAGAAATGGAGCTTCATTTGATTCACCCCATTACTTCTCATGGTTAACACTATTATGACTTGAATAAGTTGTTAATCCCCTCAAAAAATGATTGTTTTGCGTTTCTTTTTTAAACCGTATCGGGAAAAATGAAGACCAGAAGAACAAAAATTTCTGAACTACTGAAAGGCAGCCAAACTGGTACTGATGTACATGTTAAGGGTTGGGTAAGAACTAAGCGTGGCAATAAGCATGTGAACTTTATAGCGTTGAATGACGGCTCTACGATCAATAATATCCAAATTGTTGCTGATCCAAACACCATCTCAGAAGATGTTTTAAAGTTAGTGACTACCGGTGCGAGCATTGCCGTTGATGGACAATTAGTAGAATCACAAGGCGCAGGTCAAACTGTTGAAGTAAACGCTAAATCAATTTCAATCATTGGTGTTGCTGACCCAGAAAAATACCCTCTTCAACCCAAAAAACACTCTTTTGAATTCTTAAGAGAGATTGCTCATTTGCGCCCGAGAACCAATACTTTCGGAGCAGTACTTAGAATGAGACATGCTATGTCTTTTGCGGTTCATCAATTCTTCAACGACAAAGGTTTTAACTACATGCACACTCCGATTATTACAGGTAGTGATGCTGAAGGTGCAGGGGAAATGTTTCGTGTAAGCACATTAGACCCTAAAAACCCTCCTTTAAAAGAAGATGGTTCAATCGATTATAGAGAAGACTTCTTCGGAAAAGAAACTAACCTTACTGTCTCAGGACAGTTAGAGGGTGAGTTGGGTGCCCTGGCACTTGGTGAAGTCTATACTTTCGGACCAACTTTTAGAGCTGAGAATTCTAATACCACGCGCCACTTGGCTGAATTCTGGATGATAGAACCTGAAATGGCCTTCTATGACCTTGAAGACAACATGGATTTGGCTGAAGAATTTCTACAATACTTAGCTAAATATGCCCTAGATCATTGTGCTGATGATTTGGCTTTCCTTGAGAACAGACTTCTAGATGAGGAGAAAAACAAGCCAACGAATGAAAGAAGTGAAATGACCTTAACTGAGAAATTACGCTTCGTGGTAGAAAACAAATTTGAAAGAGTAACCTATACTGAAGCGATTGATATCCTTCGCAATTCCAACCCTAATAAAAAGAAGAAATTTCAATACCCTGTTGAAGGTTGGGGAACTGATCTTCAGTCAGAACATGAAAGATACTTGGTGGAAAAACACTTTAAAAAGCCGGTTATCTTAACCAACTACCCTAAAGACATTAAGGCCTTCTACATGCGAATGGATGATGATGGCAAAACTGTTTCTGCCATGGACATCCTTTTCCCTGGTATTGGAGAAATTGTTGGAGGCTCTCAAAGAGAAGAAAGGCTTGATGCTTTAATGACTAGAATGACCGAAATGGAAATTCCTCATTCTGACATGGATTGGTACTTAGACACTCGAAGATTTGGCACCGTTCCGCACAGTGGATTTGGTCTTGGCTTCGAACGTTTAATGATCTTTGTTACAGGCATGGGCAATATTAGGGATGTAATTCCATTCCCAAGAACTCCTGGTAATGCAGAATTCTAATCAAAAAAATAAGGGCTGAATTTCAGCCCTTTTCTATTTCTTACTAAACCTTACGGTTTGTTGGAACTTCGATCGATCGTCTCTAACTAATACTAGATAGTAGCCTCGGGGAAAAGACTGAACGTCAACCTTGTATTTTTTTACTCCATTGCCTTCAACACTTACTTGCATCTTAGTACCTATAATACTTCTGATTTCAATTTGAGGCTTCTGTAAATTAAGCTTACTCAAGTCTATATTAAGGTATTCGGATGTTGGGTTTGGAAAAATTTCAACCTTAACCTTATCCGAAGTTGTCGAACTCGCTAAAACTTCAGACTGAGCAAATGCTGAACCGCAAGAAAGCATCACAATGAGTATTGTAATGAATTTGATGTTCGATATTTTACGACTGATGGATTTCATCTTTTACTTAGACCCAGTTAACGAGAGCAAGGTTGATATAAATGTAAGTTTTTTTTCAATAAATAGTATCAACTATTCGTTGCTTATGGCTTCCGGCAAGAATTCCAGCAAATCTGATGCCAGCAATGAAACTTTCCCGACCTTTTTTGCTGCTTTATCACCAGCCCTACCATGCAGATAAACTCCCAAAACCGCAGCTTTTTCTGATGACATTCCTTGTGCCAGTAATCCAGTAATTATTCCAGCAAGCACATCTCCACTACCAGCCGTGGCCATTCCGGCATTACCCGTATTATTGAAGTACACATTACCATCCGAGCAGATTACTGCAGTATGGGCTCCTTTAAGAACGATAATTATCATTCGTTGAGTAGCAATTTGTCGAGCTGTATTGATTCTTGATAGACCATCTGAGTGAGTACCAAACAATCTATGAAATTCCCCTACATGAGGCGTGAGAATAGTTCCTTTTGGTAGTAAATCCATTAATTGCTCTTCTTTGGCTAAAATATTCAACCCATCAGCATCGACTACTAGCTTTGCCGGTTTCGACTCTAAAAGACCTTTAAAGTTCCTAATGGTTTCTTTGTGCTGGCCTACTCCTGGGCCAATGCATACCACTTTGGTCTTATGTAAAATTTCACCGGACGATATATGATCAGAAGAGTAGTCTACAGTGAGCATGGCTTCTGGTAAGCTTGACTGAAGAATATCTACTCCGCAACTGGGAGTATGAATTGTTAATAATCCTGCTCCTGCCCTCATCACAGCTTTACTGCAAAGGAAGGTTGCTCCTATTTTACCCAAGCTTCCAGCAAATACCTGCACACTTCCAAAATCTCCTTTATGTTGAAACTTCTTTCTTTGAGGAAGAAAAGCTCTTACAGAATTATCTATTAAGTGGTAGCTCGAATTTTGGCTTTCAATAAATTCTTCATCTAAACCAATATCAACTGCAGACCAATCTCCTACAAATTGCCCAGTCTCTGGAATCAGAAAAGTGAGCTTGGGCCTCTGAAAAGTTATTGTAAAGTCAGCTTTAACAACTGCGCCTTCGGCATTGATTATATCTGAGAATAAACCTGAGGGAATATCTACAGAAAAAACCTCGGCATCAGATTCATTGATAACTTCAACAACCTTTGCCAACGCATCATTTATTGGTCTGCTCAAACCAGAACCCAGAATAGCATCAATAACAATATCAGCTTTTCCAAGATTGAATTCTTCAAGAGCTACTGTCTGAACATCTTTATTCAATCTTTTGAAATTAGCATCACAATCGGGAGACATCTTATCTGCTATTTCCAACACCGTAACTTCCACTATAAAGCCCATTCTCTTGAGTAATCTGGCTATTGCAAGACCATCTCCTCCATTATTCCCCATACCCGCAATCACATGGATTGACACCCCAGCTTTAACGCGGTTAACGAACTCACGTACAAAAGCCTCAGATGCCCTTTCCATTAATTGGATTGATGAAATAGGTTCTGTGTTGATGGAATGCTGATCAACCAACCTTGTTTGCTTAGCGGAAATGATTTTTTGCATTAGAACTTTATGTAGGGTAATAATTTTGCCCTGCCTATTGAGTCAATGAGATTCAATCTCTTTAGGTCCTCTGGTTCTTTGAATTTACCGTATTTGCTTTTGGCAGCCAAGATTTCCTTGGTAAGTTCTTGATTTATATATGGATGCGCTATGAGTTGTCGATAGGTGGCTATGTTAATATTGATGACTTTCAAACTCACAGTATCGGAAACGTGAAGAAAGCTCTTGATTTGTAGAAATAAGCTATCCGTCATTCCATATAGTGTCTGAATCTGGTCGACAGCATAGTAACCACCAAGTGCCTCGCGGAAAGCAACAATCCTCCGTGCATAAGCTGGCCCAATGCCATATAACTTTTGAAATTCTGTGGAGTCAGCTTTGTTAATATCAATCAGCAAAGGAGATTCATCATAACGTGGCACTGACTTATAGGTACTAGCAGCAGAATTTCTACTTAGCTTTTGAATTGACCTAGGTTTCTCTGCTTTGGCCTCCCTTGTTTCTGGCAGGTTTATGTACGGAACAAGCACTCTAAATAGAGAATCTGGAAAATCATAAATTTTTGAGAGATCTGATTTTAATTGGAATTGGCCACCACCATTTCTATAATTCTCGATTCTTCTGCTGAGGAATGAAGATATGCCAAGTGATATCAACTCCTCAACAGTTGCTGAATTGGGGTCGAAAAGCTTCAGCTCTATTGGTTGTGCCTCTTTTACCGGAACAGCTTTGTCCATTTTGAAAATTAGACTATCCAATAATGCCTTGTCTTCTTGAAAGTGTGAATAGCGAATTCCAAAAGCAGAACGATAAATTGATGGTGATGCCAGACAAAAAAAGATTAATAACATTAGTACTACAGCACCATTAGCTTCAGTTTTACTGAAACTTATCAACTTCAAAAACAGTTGTTTAAGTCGTATCATAGTGTGTGTATGTTTATCAACTAAAAAGAACTTTAAGATAATTATTTCTTTTAATAGTTGTAACACAAGAAATGGTCTTTGCTATTTTGAATAATTCTAAATAACAAAGACTGACATACATCACTTTTTTAACGAATAGGTAGGGTTTATTTTTGCCCCGCGTATTTGAAGAGGGTAAGCGCAGAAAGAATGAAAGATAATTTTAAAGTACTGAGCCTGTCATATAAGAAGGCACCTGTTGAGGTTCGGGAAATACTTTCAATAGATGACGATCTTGCCAAGGTAGTTTTATCAGAACTCCATCTGATCAATGAAGTGAATGACCTTCTCATTCTTTCAACCTGT
>CAYGKL010000112.1:0-4771 GCA_964350505.1 uncultured Roseivirgaceae bacterium
ACTTCGCTGCCAATCTGTCACAATTTCTTTCGAAAAGCCTTATATTTGCGCCTCAAAATTGAGTAGGGAAAGGCATGAGCAATATCATTCAAGACATTGACATCGTAGATAGAAACAGTCAGGAGGCTACAGAAACTGTAAAAACCTCCAAAGAGGAGAATACTGGCAAAAAGAAGAAACTCTATATTGAAAGTTACGGCTGTCAGATGAATTTTGCGGATAGCGAAATCGTCACTTCAATCATGAAGGATAACGGTTATGACACCACTTCAGATTTCGAAAATGCCGATGTTATATTCCTGAATACTTGCTCCATCCGCGAAAAAGCAGAGCAGACTGTTCGCAACAGACTGAATCACTTCAACTCAGTAAAAAAGCATAAACCCGAAATGACCATTGGTGTGCTGGGCTGTATGGCTGAGCGTTTGAAGGAAAAACTTCTCGAAGAAGAGAAGATTGTGGATGTTGTAGTCGGACCTGATGCTTACCGTGATTTACCCAAACTGGTGGAATCTGCCGAGGACGGTTTGAAAGCTGTCAACACTTTCCTTTCTAGAGAAGAAACATATGCTGACATCTCTCCTGTTCGACTGAACTCGAATGGTGTAACTGCATTTATCTCAATAATGAGAGGCTGCGATAATATGTGTTCTTTCTGCGTAGTTCCTTTCACCAGAGGAAGAGAAAGAAGCCGCGACCCTTTTTCAATCGTTAAAGAGGCTCAAGACCTTTTCGATCAAGGCTATAGAGAAGTAACCTTGCTGGGCCAAAATGTAGATAGTTACAAATGGTCTCCAGAAGAGAATAATAAAGCGTGGTTAGAGAAGAAAGAAAAGGGTAGCGAACAGGTGGAAGTGATCAACTTCGCCAATTTGTTAGAAATGGTAGCGAAAGTGGCTCCTTCACTCAGGGTTAGATTCTCCACTTCTCATCCTAAAGATATTACAGATGAAGTACTTCATACCATGAAGCAATACGAAAACATCTGTAAATACATTCACCTTCCAGCCCAAAGTGGTAATTCAAGGGTTTTAGAACTCATGAATAGAACTTATACCAGAGAATGGTACATCAACAGAGTGGATGCTATCAGGAATATTCTTGGTGAAGAGTGTGGCATTTCATCTGATATGATCTCTGGCTTCTGCACAGAAACTGAAGAGGAACATCAGGATACCCTTACACTCATGGATTATGTGAAGTACGACTTTTCATACATGTTCTTCTACTCTGAACGTCCGGGCACATTGGCAGCTAAAAAGTTTGAAGATGATATTCCTTTGGAAGTGAAGAAAAGGAGGTTGCAAGAAATTATTAATAAGCAACAGGGTATCTCACTAGAGAGAAATAAACTAGATATAGGCAAAGTTCATAAGGTTTTGATCGAAGGAACTTCCAAACGCTCTGAAGAACAGCTTCAAGGCAGAAATACTGCAAACAAAGTGGTCATCTTCCCTAGAGGGAATCACAAGAAGGGTGATTACGTTAATGTTTTGGTGAACGATTGTACAGCAGCCACTCTTTTTGGAGAAGTGGTAGCCTAAAAAAGAAGATTTGAGCAACAACGAATATTTAAGCATCAAACAACGGTTTGGAATTATTGGCAATAGTTCCAAGCTCAACTATGCCATTCAGGTAGCAGCGCAGGTTGCCCCAACCGATATGACTGTTTTGATTACTGGAGAAAGTGGTAGTGGAAAAGAATCTTTCTCGAAAATAATTCACCAGTTAAGCGCTCGAAAGCACGGTAAATTTATCGCCATCAACTGCGGTGCCATTCCGGAAGGGACCATAGATTCAGAGCTATTCGGTCACGAAAAAGGCTCATTTACAGGGGCTTACGAGGCAAGAAAAGGTTACTTCGAAGGCACCAATGGCGGAACTATTTTTCTTGATGAGATTGGAGAAATGCCCCTGCAGACGCAAGCAAGATTGCTAAGAGTTTTGGAGAATGGTGAATTTATTAAAGTAGGCTCCTCCAAAACACAAAAGACAGACGTTCGAGTAGTTGCTGCAACCAATGTAAACCTTTTAGACGCTGTGGAAAGAGGTAAATTCAGAGAAGACCTCTATTATCGGCTTAGTACAGTGCCTATTTTCGTTCCTCCTTTAAGAGAAAGAGGTACAGATGTGGATTTACTCTTTAGAAAATTCGCTTCAGACTTTGCTGAAAAGTACAGAGTTGATAGCATTAAACTGACAGAAGAAGCAAAGCAGATCCTGTTACGTTACCGCTTCCCAGGCAACATTCGACAGCTCAAAAATTTGGTTGAGCAAATTTCTGCCTTGGAGATGGAAAGAACCATTACTGCGGAAACCTTAATGAAGTATCTTCCTCAGCAAAGTTCAAACCTTCCCGCCATTTATAAAGGAGTAAACGGTGAAAAGTCTGAAAACCTTAACGAAAGAGACCTGCTCTACAAAGTGCTTTTCGATATGAAAAAGGACATGAACGACTTGAAAAAGCTTGTTCATGATTTAATTGAAAACGGTACTGTCGATTCCAGTTTAATCAAAGAGAACCAGAGCCTTTTCCGAAGCCTTGAGAATACTCCTGCCATTCCGAAGGAAACAAGTCAAAAAGACTTCAGTGAACCTATTTTCTTAGATGCTGAAGATGAAGATGAAGAGACTTATGAATACGAGAACGTTCATGACATAACGCATGAGGAAGACGAGTCATTAAGTATTGAGGAGAAGGAAAAAGAATTAATCATTAAAGCTTTAAGAAAAAATAACAACAAGCGTAAGTAC
Source organism: uncultured Roseivirgaceae bacterium (assembly GCA_964350505.1). Classification (GTDB taxonomy): domain Bacteria; phylum Bacteroidota; class Bacteroidia; order Cytophagales; family Cyclobacteriaceae; genus Roseivirga. Next base: position 2,755 of record CAYGKL010000112.1, read on the forward strand.
GCGGCACAAGATTTGGGAATCTCTGAACGTACCCTTTACCGTAAGATCAAACAATATGAGATCAACTAAGTCGATTTTTCTTGCTGTCATTCTCCTTATTACTCTCACAGCTTGTGGGGTTTACTCCTTTAATGGTGCCTCTATTGACTATGGAACTATTAAAACCATAAGCATTGCCAACTTTATCAACGAGGTTGGACAAGGCCCTCCTAATATGGCTCAGAACTTTACAGAAGGGCTTAAAGACTATTTTCAGAGAAGAACTAAACTAGAACTTGCCCCATCACAAGGAGACTTGCAATTTGAAGGTGGCATATCCAATTATAGAGTTGCACCGCAAGCTATCACTTCATCGGGAAGTTCTACAAGAGCAGATGGAACTGGCCTGATGAGACTCACTATTGGTGTTCAAGTAATCTTCAACAATACCAAAAAGGAGGATGCTAGTTTCCAAAGAGCTTTCAGTTTTTACGCAGACTATGACCCTGCTGCGACTACCTTAAATGCAGTGGAAGATGACTTAGTCAATGAAATATTCGAAGCTTTATATTTCGATATTTTCCAAGCCTCGGTTGCCCAATGGTAATTTTCCTCCTATTTTCGTTACTCAACTCCTAAAAAGTGGACAAAGAACGCTTCAGCACTTTACTAAAAGACCCCTCAAAGGTTACTGACTCCGATATAAAATCGCTGAATGAATACAGGAAGAAATACCCTTATTTTCAAAGCCTTTATGTGGTAGTAGCGAAGGCCTTAAAGGATCGAGAACACCCAAAAACTGAAGCTTTCATCAAGAAAGCCGCCATCTATTCTGCTAACAGGCCTTATTTAAAGCAGATCATTGAAGGAGACTATACCTTTATTGAAAAAGAAATTCCCAAGGTAGCTTCCCCTTCTACTAGCAAACCTGACGTGGCTGAAACGAGCACAAAGGAAAAGATAGAAAAAGAAAGAAGCACCCCACCAAAGACAGTCACTCCTGCAAAAGAAGAGGTAGAAGTAGAAAAAACTAAGAAGCAACCCGAACCTACTACACCTGTAAATACTCAAAAGGAAGAAGCCAAACCACCTATCAAGTCGCCAGAGGTAAAAGAGGTGGCAAAGACTACAGAACAAGCAGAAGTTGACAAGACGGTTGACAATAAAAAAGAAGAAGCAAAAGACATCCCTAAGAAAGTCTTCATTGAGGAGCCTAGGGAGGTGGAGCGAGACATTAAAGAAATTGCAGAAGCGAAACGTAGAATTGAGGCACTCTTAGCAGGCACGCCAATTGAGGAAGAAACAAAGCAAAGTTCAACTAAGCCTAAAGGTAAAAAGAAGAATCAGATCGAAATTATTGAGAAGTTCATTCAAAATGAACCACAATTAGATCGAATAAAGTTGGCAGATGTAGAGGGCGCCAACAATATGGTAGACCTAGCTAGCAAATCACTCAAGGGGCATGAGGCCTTTGAAACGGAAACTTTAGCGCAACTTATGCTGAAGCAAGGCAAGCGAAAAAGAGCCATAGATATTTATGAAAAGCTTAGTTTGAAGTTTCCTGAAAAAAGAACTTACTTTGCATCCCAAATTCAAAAAATAAAGTCAGAATAAAATGTTTCAGTTATTCATCATATTGGCAATTATAGTAGCAGTTTTGTTGATTCTCATCGTTTTGATGCAGAACTCAAAAGGCGGAGGATTGTCGAGCCAGTTTGGTGGCGGAGGAGCTCAGCAGATTATCGGAGTTAAGAAAACAACCGATATTTTAGAGAAAGCCACTTGGGTATTTATTGTAGCTCTTATCGTGTTTAGCTTATCATCAAGCTTAATGATTGACAAAGGCACAAGTGATTTTGTTAACCCAAATATTGATGCTGCCCAGCAAAGCCAACCAGGTGTTGTGCCTCAAATGCCAGTAGACACTACAGGTACTTCATTAGAGCCTGTTCCGACTGATACAACTGGACAAGAATAATTGATAAAAGAATATTGAAAAAAGCCCTGATTTCGAATAGAAGTCAGGGCTTTTTGTTTG
>CAYGKL010000112.1:4871-10280 GCA_964350505.1 uncultured Roseivirgaceae bacterium
AAAAGAATATTGAAAAAAGCCCTGATTTCGAATAGAAGTCAGGGCTTTTTGTTTGGATATATCGAACAGAAGAACATTTCAAGTTTCAAGGATATCTTAATCAATCAATTTGAATTAGCAGTGAAAACCTATTTCTGGATGAAAGTCTTTAGGAATTCTAATTGTATTATGGCATTTTAGATTAGAAACTTTAAATGATCACACATGAGCGATTTGATTATAAAGTATAGATTTCAATTTATTGACTCGATAACATTATATTTCGTAGCTGGTTTAATAGCTAGTTTGGGTAGTCCTATTACAGTATTTTTCCAAATAACATGGCTGCCCAATATTCTATATGGCATATCCTTATTAATGGCAGCAGCCGCAATATTCTATTTAGTACAAGGGATTAGCAACTACTTATCATTCAAAAAAATAACTAGAGATAAGAGCATTGTAGATAAAATTAAAACTGCCATAGATATGTCGGCAAGAAAAAAGGCAATCAAACTTTACATCCTTTCAATGCTCGCGTTTCCTTTTGGGTTGTTCATTGTTAATGGAGCTCAAGTTGCTCAATCTGCAAATGCAATGAACGAACCTAACTTGCTTTATATATTTGGAATAGCTGTATTCTTACTCACATTTTATTTGATCCATGCAGGCACTAAACAGTTAAAGCTATCATATATCAAATAAAGATTTTCATGCTGCTATTGCCCTTCTTGTTTTGGCAGTTTTTGTAAAGCCTTTTAAGATGACCGCTAGTTTTCTGAAATATGACTGGGCGCAGTTACCTATTGCATCTTTATTAAGGCAGCTCTAATTATAAGAATAAACATGCCGCTTCTTTGAAGCTAAGGAAGCACGATTGATTCAAGAGTTTATCACATTCAACCACACTGTGGCTAATTATGATAAAACAAAAGCTCCATAGGAGCTAGATGTTTTAATTAGAGTAGTATCAAGCTATTGTTGAGCTCCGTAGGAGCGACATATGACTGGATGGTTAAAAATTTCGATACTCAGAGTCCAAGAAAGCATTAGCCTCGTCTTCTCTAAACTTTGCACTCTGACTGTCCCAGTGCAACTTTTTATTAGGGAATCTACCCGCAATCACCCCTAGTAGTATGGTTTCTGTTAATCTAGAAGCATAGGCAAAAGGTGCACTTGTCTCCCCTTTACCCAAACAAGCATCTACAAACTGATGGTAGTGTTTTTTACCCTCCTGCTCGTAATTTCTCACAGGTTCTCCAACATACTTGAAGCTGACCAAATCTAGATCGACATACTCACCTTTTACAATGTGCCTAGGCAACTGCATAAAATGAGGCAAAAGAAGGTTTCCCTTTTCACCAATAAACATAGCACCTTGGTCTGGCAGCTCATCTCCATTAGGAAGTCGTAAATCCTTGTGAGCTTTTGGTGCACCGCTACCATCATACCAAACCCATTTGAATTTCTTGGTGGTATATTCAGTACCAGGAAATTCATAAGTCACAATATTATGCTCTGGGAAACCAAAACCATTTGGCTTTCGACACTCATTCTTAATAGTTTTAGGGATATCCAGCGCTAAAGCATTGTATGGAGTATCAAAAATATGCACCCCCATATCGCCCAAAGTTCCACAACCATAGTCCACCAGCTTTCTCCAGTTCCCCGGATGATAAACTCCTTCTTTGTAAGGTCTTTCTGCAGAGGTTCCTAACCAGAGGTTCCAGTCTAAAGTAGCTGGTACAGGGTCACTGCCTTCAGGAACTGCCCCATCATAACCCCAGTTTTTAGGCGACCATGCCCTCACGGTTTTTACTTTACCAATAATCCCTGATTGAATGAGTTCGGTGGCCAGCTTATAATCATAAAATGAATGAACCTGAATACCCATTTGGGTAACAAGGTTTTTATCGGCCGACAGCTTATTCATGGCCCTGGCCTCAGTAACATGGTGGGTTAATGGCTTTTGGCAATAAACTGGTTTATCCATATTCATGGCCATTATTGAAGCTGGAGCATGCGTATGATCTGGAGTAGAAACCACAACCGCATCAATGTCACTGCGCATTTCATTAAGCATAACTCTGTAATCGCTATAAGTCTTCGCATTTGGATGCATCTTTTGAGCGGCTGCCAGATTATTAGCGTCCACATCGCACAGTGCCGTTACCTCTACCGCTGCATGGGATGCAATGGCTTTCAAGTCTTCCATACCCATTCCTCCCACCCCAATGTGGGCTGTTCTCACTTTATCTGCTTTACTCAAGGCCCAAACAGATGAAGGCAAAACTGAAGCGGTGGTAATAAGAGCAGCGCTTTTTAAAAAGTCTCTTTTATTCATGATTGTTGATTTGAGTTTTGGCCTTACAGTTTTCTAATCTTAATATTCTTGAACCACAATGGACTGTCATGATCTTGCAGACCGATGTAACCCGTTTTGAAAGAGCCATATTTGGGTGAATTCTTCCATTTACCTGCTGCCTTTCTTTCATACCAATCGTCAGACCAAGGCACGAAGGAAACAATCATTTTACCGTTGAGCCAATGTTCTACTTTCTCAGTTGTAAAAATGATTTTGGAGATATTCCACTCCCCAGCAGGCTTTACAATTTTCTGGCTTAGATCTGGAACATGCATGGCGTAATCTGCTCCTGTTTTTTGCCATTCTTCGAGCTTAGCATTATTAATTTCCTCCCATTTAAGGTCGTCAAGCAATTGATACTCTGGCGATATTTCTGGTGGTCCGCCTGGCTCGTTTTCTTTGAGATGATAAAAAATACCACTATTCCCTCCTTCAGGAATTTTCCATTCTAAATACAACTCAAAATTATCAAACTCCTCTGCACCGTAGATAATGTCTTTACCTCCTTGCATGTCAGATTCGAGTCTTTTCTTGGTATCGAAAGTCAATGCTCCATCTTCATCGATGGTCCACTGAGGAGGAAGTTCCTCTCCGTTATATGCTCGCCATCCTTCTGTGCTTGTTCCATCGAAGAGGTAAATCCAGCCATCATCTGAATTTGAGCCGCAGGATAAGCATCCAAAGGCAAGTAAAGTGAGTAGATATATTCTTTTCATATTTGGGTAAGGGTTATCAGTTATTGTTTAATATTTACTAGTTATTCAAGACTTCGATTTGAAGTCATTTCGACCAGAGGGAGAATGCCTATACACTATTACAGAAGATTCCTCAGTCGTACCTCCTTCGAAATGACTTTAGAGGTTTAGGGTTATTACTGATTAATCCTCTTCATTATGATATTCTTCCACCTCACTTTAATTCCTCCACCATCGTGGATTTGAAGAGCAATTCCACCTTTGCCTTCACCTATTTTCTCATCTACTAAATGAACCATTTCGGTTCCATTGAGCCATGATGTTACCTCATCACCAACAACTCTGATCTTCATGGTATTCCAGTCGCCCATTTTAAGAGCGGCATCTTTTTCAGGCTCAGGTTGAATGAGCCAACCTCTGCCATAAGATTCATAAATACCACCAGTATTGCTTCCTGGAGGTGCAACCTCCACCTGCCAACCGCTAACAATAGTTCCCTCCACAGTAGACCTAATAAACACTCCACTATTTCCATTAGACTCTTGTTTAAAATCCAAGGAAAGTTCGAAGTCATCATAAAACTCTTTAGTCGACAAATAGCCGTACTGAGCCGAAGGTCCACTTTCGCAAATCAATTCACCATTTTCTACATACCAGAGCTCTTCACCGTTATTCACCCATCCATCTAGATTTTCACCATTGAATAATTCGATCGTATCTGAGGAGGAGCAACTCAGGCTAAAAAAGGAAATTAAGAGACCCAATGAAAGGACTTTGAATGAAGACTTTGAACACATAAGTAGATTTTATTAAGGTTGAAAAAAGCTGCTTTGAATCTAAAGAATAACACCCGAATATCCGAAAACTCTCTGTTGATTGGTAAGCGCTGTACTAATTCTAGATTCTTTGAATAGTCTGTAATACCATTTTCTTACTAATGGGTATTAAGGTTTCCTCCATTGGCAAAGGTGCATCTCCATAAATGAGAAAGGTAGCTGGATTAGGTAACTCTTTATAGGTCCTGATCAATTGTAGTTTTAAGTGCTCAAAAGTATCACCTACTCCTCTTGATACTCTGTCTATCCATTTAAAATACACGCCTCTCATCTGCTCATTGAACATGATAAACTTCTTGATTTGATACTGAAAAATATCGGTTAGTTTTGAGTTACCAACCTCCAACATCACATAGCCTTCTTCCTTATAAATGGGAACAATACCGATCGGATCAATCTTCAATTCAGATGCTGCCCAGTCATGAATTTCTTTGCCTTTCCCCAAAGTTCTATGCATGGTTGGCAAGGCATAATCTAATATTTCTTCAATGTCTTTTAGCAAGTCAACACTGGCATTCAGATCTTTGTAAATGATCTCAAGTTTATTCAGATCTAGCCTAGAAATCTCTTTTGGCATTTCGGATTTAATGGATTGTTTTTTATCCTTCAACAACCTAGCGTCATTATAATGATCTATCAATTCTGTTAGAAAAGGGTAAAGCTTTGTCTGATCGAAATTCATTTCAATATGTTTGAGGTATGCCAGCAATACATATTTCTTATACTCGAAATCAATGAGTCCGTCCGTAATCCAGTCTTTCTTTAATTGCGCCATAAATAAAAATCGTTTGAGTGTACTTAGTCATGAACCTGACTTAACAAATCAGATCATATGACATAGAAGATAGCGAGTTTGGATATTCAATCAAAGGCTTGACGGCCAATTAGCGTGAAAATCTGTCAGATTTAACATGACAGCCATTCGAATTCACCCACAATCAACTGACAGATACTGAGCATTGGGCTGACAAAAGTTCACAATCTGTCTTTGGCACACTAACTGATATACCCCGTCTAGAAATTTCGAAACAACTTTTAAACGAATAAGAAAAATGTCTAAAGTTAACATTACTCCATTAGCGGACAGAGTTCTGGTAGAACCTGCTGCTGCTGAAGAAAAAACTGCTTCAGGTATCATCATTCCTGACACTGCAAAAGAAAAGCCTCAAAGAGGAATTATTGTAGCCGCTGGCAATGGCAAAAAAGATGAGCCAATGACAGTGAAAGCAGGCGATACTGTATTGTATGGTAAATATGCCGGAACAGAGCTTACTGTAGAAGGTAAAGACTACTTGATCATGAAAGAGTCTGACATTTTTGCAATCATCAAATCATAATCTGAAAATTTAAAAAAATAAGAACATGGCAAAAGATTTATTCTTTCGTAATGACGCTAGAGACCGCTTGAAAAAAGGGGTTGATACTTTGGCTGATGCTGTAAAAGTAACCTTAGGTCCTAAAGGTAGAAACGTAATCATCGACAAAAAATTCGGTGCTCCAACCGTAACTAAGGATGGTGTTTCAGTAGCAAAAG
>CAYGKL010000113.1:0-6023 GCA_964350505.1 uncultured Roseivirgaceae bacterium
TCATGTTCAATGGAAAGCGTAATGTTAAGTCTACAATTAAGTTCTCTTTATCAGTTCTCATGTGTGTATTATTTAATTAGTGAATGATTAGGTTGATCATTATCAAATCAACGAATTATCAAATTGCCTAATCAATTAATCCGTGTAGTACGTTGTTCAATTCTTTTCTCGTAATCCACTCCCTCAAAAATTCTTTGAACAAAAATTCCAGGAGTATGAATCTGATTAGGATCAAGCTCTCCAACTTCAACCAACTCTTCAACTTCTGCAATGGTGATTTTACCAGCAGTGGCCATCATAGGGTTGAAGTTTCTGGCTGTTCCTTTGAAAACTAAGTTGCCAGCTTTATCACCTTTCCATGCTTTTACCAAAGCAAAGTCTGCTCTGAGCCATGATTCCAAAAGGTGCTTCTTACCATTGAATTCCCTAATCTCTTTGCCTTCGGCTACTTCAGTGCCATAACCAGCGGGAGTGAAGAAGGCTGGAATGCCTGCCCCTCCAGCACGAATTCGTTCTGCCAAAGTGCCTTGAGGAATAAGGTCTACCTCTAGTTCGCCAGAAAGTAACTGCCTCTCGAACTCTGCATTTTCACCTACATAAGAAGAGATCATTTTCTTTACCTGACGTGTTTTAAGCATAAGACCAATGCCAAAATCATCTACTCCAGCATTGTTGGAGATACAGGTTAACCCAGTCACCCCGGTTTTAACCAACGCTGCAATACAGTTTTCTGGAATTCCGCAAAGCCCGAAACCACCGAGCATGAGAGTTGCATTATTGGGGATATCGGCAACAGCCTCTTCGGCATTTTTGACCACTTTGTTGATCATAGCTATTGATTTATAGTTTACTTAGTCGCTCTTCAATCGCTGCTTTATCAGTCTTCAATTGAGCTTTTAAAGCTTCGAGAGAGTCGAACTTAATTTCCTTCCGAATCAAATCTACAAATTCGATAGTAATCTCGCTTTCATAGATGTCTTGATCGAAATTGAATATGTTTACTTCAATGGTTTTATTTTCGCCTCCTATAGTTGGTCTTTGACCAATATTGAGCATGCCGTGGTATTTGTTGTATTCATGGCAAACACGAACGGCATAGATACCATCGGCAGGGATGAGCTTGTAATTTTCCTTTACTGCAATATTTGCGGTAGGGAAACCCAGCGATCGGCCAATTTTCTCTCCATGAACTACACGACCTGTAAGGGCATAATTTCTACCCAAGAAGGTATTGGCTTGCTGAACATCGCCAATATCTAAAGCTCTTCTTATTTTGGTTGAACTCACTCCAATTTCATCTATGTCTTGACGAGGAATTTCTTCTACTTCATAGCCGAAGGTTGGGGCAAAAGCATGAAGTTCTTCTAAACCACCGCTTCTGTTTTTACCAAATCGATGGTCGTAACCGATAATGATTTTCTTTGTCTGAACTCGCTCATGGAGAATAACTCTCACGTAGTCTTCTGGACTCATTTGGGCGAATTCTTGTGTGAAAGGAATTTTGACTAAATGATCTACCCCATATAATTCTAGAAGATTCGCCTTCTCAGGAAAGGTGGAAAGCAGAAGTAAAGAGTGATCCCAAGGCTTTAAGACCAGCCTAGGATGCGGCCAGTAGGTGATCAATACAGTTTCACCGTTAATTTTGTCTGCTTCTTCACGAAGGCGTGCTAAAATTTTCTGATGCCCCATATGGACGCCATCGAAAGTACCAGAGGTGACTACCGCATTTTTGATATTCTCGATCGCTTCATTACCCAGATGAATCTTCATGAAAGCTCTTTTAAGTATTCCACCAATTGATCCAATTGATGCGCATCATCAACACTGAATTCTCCAATTTTGGTTCGTCTTAAGCTACTCAAGTAACCACCAACTCCCAAAATTTCTCCAAAGTCGTTGGCAAGGCTTCTAATATAAGTGCCTTTAGAGCAAACGACTTTAAATTCAATAATAGGCAAATCTACCTTGGTGAGCTCAAATTCGGAAATAATAACTTGTCTTGATTTTAGTTTTACATCTTCGCCTTTTCTGGCTAGTTCATAAACCCTTCGACCATCAACTTTAATGGCAGAGTGAATAGGAGGCACTTGGCTGATCTCTCCTAAGAACTGAAGTCTTGCTTTTTCTAAGTCTTCAGTTGTAATGTGATCTATAGCAACTGCTTCTGAGGGCTCACTTTCAAGGTCGAAAGTAGGAGTGGTTTGACCGATAGTGAAGGTACCAGTATATTCTTTTTCCTGCCCCATAAATGACTCGATCGACTTTGTCATCTTACCAGTGCAGATAATGAGCAGACCAGTTGCCAATGGGTCTAGTGTACCAGCATGACCGACTTTTTTGATTTTAATATTGTTTCGAATCTTCTTAACTGCATCGAAGGAAGTCCACTCAAGTGGTTTGTCGATGAGCAAAACCTGACCGGCAAGAAAATTTTCTTGCTTGCTTAATTCGGGATCTAAATTCAGCATTAAATAAAAGAGTAAACGATGGCAATGATGCCCACAATAAAGCAATAATATGAGAAGTATTTCAACTGACTTCTTTTAACGAGGGCAATCATCCACTGGCAAGCAAATAGTCCAGCGATAAAGGCTGCTACAAAACCGAGTATCAATAGTGTAGGATCGGTTTGTGCTTCTGCCAAGTCGCCACTTAAGATGTCCTTGGCCATTTTTCCGAGAATTAGCGGCACTACCATTAGGAAAGAGAATCGAGCAGCTTTTTGTCTGTCAACTCCCAGAATTACTGAAGTAGAAATGGTTGCTCCAGACCTAGAGATTCCGGGAAGTATGGCAATGGCTTGAGCCACACCAATAATAAAGGCATTTTTGAACGATACAGGAGCAAGCGTGCTCTTTGCTTTGTCTGCTAAAAACAATAAGCCGGCTGTGAGTATAAGCATAGAACCAACTAGCAAGATTTGTCCGCCAAAGAACTGTTCAATCTCAGATTCAAACAAAACGCCTACAGCCGCAGCAGGAATCATGGAGAGAATAATCTTCAATGAAAACTGAAATTGCTCATTGTTCTTGAATTGAAATAAACCAGTGACAATTTCTAATATGTCTTTTCTGAAGATAACGATGGTGCTTAAAGCAGTGGCTGCATGTAAAACCACAGTCATCAAAAGGCTTTCTTCAGGCAAACTATTATCGCCAAACATTACTTTTGTAAGCTCTAAATGGCCGCTACTACTTACTGGCAAGAACTCAGTTAACCCTTGAACAATGCCAAGGATGATGGCTTCGTACCAACTCATTTATTTCGATTTTTTGAAGATAGCAAAGAACTGAAGTACGAAACCACTTATAATTATGATAGGACCTAGAGTAAGACCAAGAAACCCTTGGCCATGTTGCTCACCATCTAATGACATAATGATGAAACCTAAAAGTATAGTGCCCAAACCAATGAGCATCCATTTATAATTTTCTTTGCTGAAAGCGAAGCTGTTTTTTTTCTTTTCTATCATGCTAGTAAAGTTCGTCCAAAGACATTTTCAAATACTTGTTCATTGCTCTGGCGGTGCTAAAGTAAGCGATTAAAGCCCCTAATAAAATTAAAATACCATAAAGAGCAAGGATAAGTTCTTGTTGCTGCAGCTGTTCTAAACCTTCAATTTTCTGATTAGCAAAGTATTTTAATCCAAAAAGCAAGGCAGAAGCAACTGCTCCAGCAATAGCTCCATGGAGCATTGCCCTCGATAAAAATGGTTGTTTGATAAATCTACTCTTGGCGCCTACCAATTGCATACTTCTTATAAGGAAGCGCTGAGAGAATAAAGCCAATTTAATGGAGTTGTTAATCAGCAGAATAACAATGACCACCAGCAGAACTGCTATGCCCGCCAATACCAAGCTGAGTTTGGTTAAGTTACTGTTGATGGAATCAACGAGGTTCTCTACGTAAGTCACCTCATATACTCCACTGATGCTTTCAATATTTTGAGCGATACTATCGAGTTTGGCATTCGACTGATAGGTTTCATCTATTTTAATCGTGTAAGCATCTCTTAGCGGGTTCTCACCTAGAAAATCTGAAAAGTCTTCGCCTGTGTCTTCGATGAATTGAGAGGCTGCTTGTTCTTTAGAAATGAAAGAAATAGCAGCTGCATTTGTTTCTTTGAGAATGTAATCGCTCGAAGAAAGTTCACTTTGAATTCTATTGCGCTGACTGGAGGAAAGGTCTTTATCTAAGTAAACTTGCAGTTCTATGTTTTGCTTAATGATGGAAGTAAGTCTGTTGGCCTGAAGAATCATCACTCCAAAGAGTCCAATCACAAATAGAGCGAGGGTAGCACTAAAAACAACGCTGACGTAATGGTATGAACCTAACTTCTTTTTGCGTTTATATCTTTTTATCTCTTTAGCCAATGCCCTGAATTTGGTTCAAAAATAGCAATTAATTCAAAAGGTAAACTGAGAGGCGATGTTAATATTGTTTAATGATGATGGTGAGCTGATTTGGTGATTAGTTAATTTGATGATTTGACAAGGGTGTAAAAAAGTTGCTCTGGGTAGATCCTTTGGCTACGCTCAGGATGCTTGAAAAGCCTTGTGAATGGAATTTTGTGTGATTGGGCTTCACTGGGTTACAAATCGACCGCATAAAGTTGCAATTACAAACGAGGAATAGGTGATTCTTCAATTCAATTGACGTTCTTTTAAGACCTTTTCTAAATCATAATTCTTTTTGGGGTCTTTTGCCATTTTGTATATGAAAGTTATGGGGATTAACATAGGGATAAAAAAACCGATACGTTTTTCCGAAGAGAGACTCCAAGAAACAACACCGAAAATGAGTACTCCAGCAAAAAAACCAATGAGTATTGCATGTGTGATTTTAGATTTTTTTAGTTTCTTTTTTTCAACCAAAAGTTCCTCGTCAGTCATCGCAGAAAAGTTTTTATTTTCCATATCCATCTATTTATGAAATTTCGTTCCGCATTAAATTCAGGCCCACAGAATGCACACTTTGTGTTAATTGAATTTTTAGAAATTTATGAAATGTCTTAGTTAGAAACGAAGCTATGAGGCAATAGGCCATATTTTTTTGTTAGCCAAACCCATAAGATAGGACCCAAGAATTGTAGAAGGAACAATAATTACCAAAACAAATGCAACCTCAAAAGGAAACATGTTATGGGAAGATGGGTCATTGGAGATATCAAAAAATATTCTTCCCAAAACTGAAATTACGAATCCGATGCAAAAGAATACAGGCGCACTCAATTCATGTTTTTTATGCACATACCTAAAAGCAGCCATAGAGAGAAAAGCCAAAGTTGCCATTAGATAATAGATGTCTATTCCCAAAACATACATCTCGTTGTAAGGATTGAACCAATAGCAGAGTGCTCCACAAACTAGACCAATGATTGCGGGAAATAGCTTCATTTTATTTTTCATAGGCTGGAGTTTGATGTTGGGGGCCATTAAGTATTTGGCATAACCTTAACAAGGTAGTGATTCCAGCACTTATAAAAATCCCTCACTAATTCTCAATGCTGCGGTCACTGTCATTCAGAGGAAGGACGATAGGACGACCGAAGAATCTCCATCTATTTGTAATTAGACTGTTTTTTGAATGGCTGAAAACTCCAACAGATTCCACGCTGCACTTCGTTTCGCTCTGAATGACGGATTGAATGGGCAATAGCTTTAAAGTAATCAGGGCCTGACTTGGAGTCAGACCCTGAATAACTTCCGATGGCTTATCCTAGTCTTAGCATCTCGCTAAGTCTCTATGCTGCGGTCACTGTCATTCAGAGGAAGGACGATAGGACGACCGAAGAATCTCCATCTATTTGTAATTAGACTGTTTTTTGAATGGCTGAAAACTCCAACAGATTCCACGCTGCACTTCGTTTCGCTCTGAATGACGGATTGAATGGGCAATAGTTTTAAAGTAATCAGGGCCTGACTTGGGCTTGTGTCGATTACAAATCGACTGCTCATAAGTCCTAGTTACAAACGAGGACAAGGTGATAATCTTTAATGTGTTGATTCATTAATTGACGG
>CAYGKL010000113.1:6123-9926 GCA_964350505.1 uncultured Roseivirgaceae bacterium
GTTACAAACGAGGACAAGGTGATAATCTTTAATGTGTTGATTCATTAATTGACGGAGTTAGGTAAATTAGGAATATCTCCAGTTTAAGTTTTGACGAGTTTTTTAAATCTTCAAACTCACTTCTACTTTCCAGTGTACAATCTCTCTCTCACCAAAAAGTAAGCATAAGGCCCAAGAAAGGGCATAACAATCATTAAGTAAGACCAGTAATGGGGGAGTTCGCGGTCAGCAATATCTTTGAATAAGGCGATATAGCAGGGCAGGAATAAAGCAAAAGCCAATATAAAGACTTCTGTGCCATTGTTGAGGTTAAGCTTGAGAATGGTTCCAAAGAGGAATAGCAATAGACTAAAGCTGAGGAATGTGCCAACAACCCATTTAGGCATAAATGATATCTGTGAGTTCATGTGTTGAATATACTATTTTTTCGGTTAAAGATTCTATTGGTGAATGAGAGAGTAAGGTGACGGGTCGAATGGGCAATAGCTTTAAAGCAATCAGGGTCTGACGTGGAGCCAGACCCTGATTAATTGAACCGTCCGACCACTCCAAGTGGTCAGACGGCTGCTAAATATTGATTTCTATTTCCCTTTGATCTCAATATTGACTTTACCAGACATTTCTTCTTTGATGGTTATCGTCTCAGAGTTGAGCACTTGATCTAGCTTGTCTAAGTGGCCTTTCAATTCAGTGGAAAGTTCATCGAATACCACATAAGCGGCATCGGTGGGTCTTGCTTGACCGCTTTCAACACTTCTTCTCAAAGAGGCCAGTCGGTTATTCAACTTAATAGCAAAGTTCAATGGGTCTTGCGGGCTTTGGTTTTTTACCTGATACAGGTCTTCTTCAATCACCGTCAATTGCGCCATAATGTTTGCCATATTGGCTTTCAATCCTGCATCGGCAGAGTTTTCATACTGTTTAGCCTGCTCACGAACCTTTCTGATTAAGATCACCGCCTCATTGGCTGCACTAGTTTTATCTTTGATCTTCATGGCCAAATCGAATTGCATTTGAATATCTTCCGTAGTGATGCCCTCTAAATTAGGGTCCATTTCAAGCGTAAACTTGGTGGTTTTCACCACACCATCGGTGGTCACACGTACCTGATAGTCGCCCAAAGGAGCCATCGGGCCTCTTTGCGGTCTACCACTCCAAATGATCATGCCATCGAAAACCGTTGCTCCCGGATAACGCATGTCCCACTGAAAGGAGTTGATGCCTTGTTCAACCTTTGGGTTGGAACGAGAACGCTCGCCTTTTTTTCCAGTGTAAGTGTTGATGAGGTTGCCTTGAGCATCCATAATTTCAATCATTACACTATCTGCAGTTTTTGGCAAGTAGTATTGAATATTGGCATTATATACCCCTCTGATCGGATTGGCTGGCTCAAAAAGCGTTACCTGATTGTTGGCTTTGATACTGGCCGCTGCTCTCAACGGACGGATATCATCTAAGATCCAAAAACCTCTACCATGAGAACCTAAAACCACATCGTCATTCTTTAAAACCAAATCACGAATAGGGGTATCTGGCAAATTCAACTGCAGGGATTGCCACATGGCGCCATCATTGAAAGAGACATAAACGCCATGTTCTGTGGCTAAGTAAAGCAAACCTGGCTGCTGCAAATCTTCACGAACGGCTCTGGCGAAATGGCCATCTGCTATGCCCGTGATGATCTTCGTCCACGTTTTACCATAGTCTGTTGTTTTGAAAACGTAAGGCTGTCTATCGTCTACCTGATATCGGTTGGCCGCTAAGTAAAGTGTTCCTGGGTTGAATTTAGATTCATCGATAATGCTGATTCTTGAAAACTTCGGTAGCTCTGCTGGAGTAATGTCTGTCCATTTTTTACCACCATTGCGCGTGATATGCACCTTTCCATCATCTGAACCTGCCCAAATGGTATTCACATCGTGGTTAGAAGGGGCTAAGGCAAAAACCGTAGCATAGATTTCCGGACCATTCATGTCTTTAGTAATGATACCACCGGTTGGCCCGAGGGTTTCAGGATCAGCATAAGTAAGGTCTGGACTGATCTTCTCCCAAGTCTGTCCATCGTTGGTCGTTTTCCAAACATGCTGCGAAGTGGTGTACATGGTGCTAGGGTCTAGCGGAGAGAACATGATTGGGAATGTCCACTGCCATCTCTCAGGCAATGCGCTAGAAGGTTCACCAGAGAAGAATCTCGGATACACCTGAATGTCTCGGTATTGACCTGTTTTGCGATTGTATCTAGTCAATAAAGCACCTTGGCTACCAGCATAGAATACATCTGGATCGGTAGGGCTTTGGGTAATCCAGCCACTTTCACCACCGCCAACAGAATAATGGTAACCATGGCTTGGGCCTCTGCCTAACATATGATTCCAGCCATCGCTAGGCATGGCAATGGTGCTATTATCTTGCTGAGCACCAGCTACATGATAAGGGACATCGCTCGTTGTCATTACATGGTAAAGCTGTGTGGTGGTAAAGTCTTGCTCCGTCCAACTTTGTCCACCGTTGATGCTCACGGTTCCACCACCGTCATTGGAGCTTATCATTCTTTGTGGGTCGTTCGGGTCAATCCATAGATCGTGATGATCGCCATGTGGCGGCCTGATCTGAATATCGAAGGTCTTACCACCATCTGTCGACTTCCAGAAGTTCACATTGAGGCAGTAGACAGTTTCTTTATCTTGTGGATCGGCATAAATTCTTGAGTAATAGAAAGCACGCTGACGCAGTTTACGCTCATCGTTGACTTTTTCCCATGTCCAGCCACCGTCATCGGAACGGAAAACCCCACCTTCATGGGCTTCAACTATGGCCCAAAGTCTGTTGGAGTCAACTGGAGAAACGGTGATGCCTATTTTACCAATAGGGCCTTCTGGCATGCCAGGGTTAGAGGTGAGTTCAATCCAAGTGTCTCCACCATCTAAAGACTTCCAGAGTTTACAATCGGGGCCACCTCCCCACATTTTCCAAGCCTTTCTATAGACCTGCCAAGTGGAGGCATAAAGGATGTCTGGGTTGTTTTCGTCAATGATTAAATCTGCGGCTCCAGCCTTTTCACTTACATAAAGTACTTTCTCCCAGTTGTTTCCACCATCGGTAGACCTGAAAACGCCTCTTTCTTCATTATCGCCATATACATGGCCTAGAGCAGCTACATAAACAATGTTAGGGTTAGTTGGGTGAATTCTAATGCGAGAGATGGCTTGAGTTTCCTTGAGCCCTAAATGCCTCCAAGTTTTGCCACCATCAGTGGTTTTATAAACACCATCGCCTTGGGTGATACTTCCACGCAATTGTGTTTCGCCACCACCGATGTAGACAATGTCTGGGTTGGTTTGAGCGACAGCCACCGCACCAATACTGGAAGAGGTGATTTGGCCATCAGTTACTGGGAACCACTCATTACCACCATCTACAGTTTTCCAAAGGCCACCGCCTGTGGCACCGAAGTAATACTCATTAGGTCTGCCAGGGCTACCTGCACTTCCGAGGGAACGGCCACCACGTTCTGGGCCAATATTGCGCCATTCGTAGCTATTGAAGTAGGAGGGATCTACTGGTAAATCTGATTTTTTGGTTTGTGCTTGAGCTGTGGAGAAATTCCAGAGCATCGCAATAGCACAACTGAAAAGTAGGAGCGAGCGAGATTGTTTCATTTCTTTTATTAAGGTTGAAATGAAAAGTACTAAAACTTAAGGAAAGTAGTAAGTAAAAGATGGGGGAAGGGGAATTAGGAAATTAGTCGATGGTCGATGGACGATAGTCAATGGACAGTGTACCATCGGCTATGTACTGCGGAC
>CAYGKL010000114.1:0-9829 GCA_964350505.1 uncultured Roseivirgaceae bacterium
AAATAGCCAATGCCTACTATGAGTTGATGGCATTAGATAATCAGTTGGATATCGTCAATCAGAACATTCAGATTCAAAGCAATGCACTGGAAATAGTTAAACTTCAAAAACAAGCGGCAAGAGTAACAGAATTGGCAGTGAAACGATTTGAGGCTGAGGTTTTCAATACCAGAAGTTTACAGTACGATATTCAACAGAAAATTGTAGAAACTGAGAATGAGATCAATTTCTTATTGGGTAGATATCCGCAACCTATTGCCAGAAGTTCACAATCATTCAATGAGATGATTCCAAAAACCATTCAGGCCGGCATACCTTCACAATTGTTGGAAAATCGACCAGATGTAAGGCAAGCGGAGTTGGTGTTAGAAGCAGCAAGAATTGATGTATTGGTGGCGAGGGCAAGGTTTTACCCTTCCTTGGGATTGTCTGCCGGACTCGGCTATCAAGCCTACAGCCCAAAGCATTTAATTGCTACACCTGAATCAATGCTGTACTCTTTAGCTGGGGATTTGATGGCGCCATTGGTGAATAGAAATGCTATTAAAGCGGCCTTCAATACCTCAAATGCAAAGCAGATTCAAGCGATTTATGAGTATGAGCGAACTATTTTGAATGCTTATATAGAAGTGGCTAACCAACTTTCGAACATCAGTAACCTTGAGCAAAGCTATAATTTAAGAGAGCAGCAAGTGGAAGCTCTAACTGAATCCATCAGCATTTCGAATGATTTATTTAGATCTGCTAGAGCAGATTATATGGAGGTTCTGCTAACACAAAGAGATGCCTTGGAATCTAGGTTTGATTTGGTAGAAACTAAAATGCAGCAAATGCATGCTGTAGTCAATATCTATCAGGCCCTAGGAGGTGGATGGAACTAGACTGAAGAGTCTTTTCTTTAGTCAGTTTTGGTTGAATAAAAGCCATTCCACATTGTGGAATGGCTTTTTAATGTTTTTCACAAGCCTTGTTTAAGGCTGCCGGCCTTTTAATTTTAATGATTAAGATTCTACTCTAATAGGCTGCATTTTTTCTTTGCGGTAAAACTCTCTGAAGCTGATCATGCGTTGTTCTGCTTCATCCCAAAGCTTATTAGACATAAGCGTAAGGCTCTCCGTAAAGCCAATAATCGTTGTGTGTTTGTTCAGCCAAGGATTCTCCTTAATACACTTCTTGAGATTGTAGTTCGGAATAAAAGGGTTCAAATGATGAACATGGTGGATTCCAATATTCCCAGTCAACCAATTGAATACACTTGGTATTTTATAATAGGTACTGCCTTTAAGTGCCGAGGTAACATAATCCCAATTTTTCTCCCATTGTTTGTAGGTGTATTCATGCTGGTGTTGCACATAGAAAAACCAAATGGCAATGATTGAAAAGAGGACTAATACGGTGAGATGCACCAACAAGAACTTTTGCCAGCCTAGTAAGAATCCAAAAGTTAAGAATATCGCTAGAACGACAAAGTTGTTAAGCACCAACCATTTCTTTGCTTTTACAAATGTTGGCATTTTAATCTTGGCTATTCTATTATGGATCAGCACATAGTAGACAGGGCCAATTAAGAACATGATGATTGGTGAACGATAAACACGATATTTAAAACGTCCCCATCGGCTTAGTTTTTTAAATTCTGCTACAGTAATTGTCGTGACATCACCAATGTCTCTCACTTCTAATTGACCATTGTGCTTATGATGTACATTATGCGACTTCGACCAATAATTGAAAGGTATGGTAGAAAAATAGCTACATACATAGCCAATTACTTTCTGTGCTTTTCTGTTTCTGATAAAGGATTGATGTCCGCAATCATGCTGAATGATGAAAATTCTAACAAGAAAGAAGGCATTGATAACTCCCAGTCCGAGTGTAATCCAATAGCTGTAATCTAAGCTGATGTACATCAATGCCCAGATGCCAATAAAAGGCAAGAATGAATTGATGATTTGAATAACTGCTTTTGACTTATGCTCTTGGGCATACTTTTTTAAAGCTTGGATTTTCTCTTTAGCTAAAACAACTCTATCCGAAGGTGAACTCTTCATTTGTTACAATTGGTATTTAAAGTAATGTATTAATGCAATGTTGGCCTAATTGTTTTGAGCCAAAGCAAAGTTAGGAAACCTAATACAGGTATTACCCTTAAACGAGATAAATGGTAAAATGATGTGAAGAAGGTTCTTCACATCAAAAAAAGGGACGAAATTATACTTCGGCAATCATTACATCAACTCCGCCCGTAGCAAAGTTGGGAATGTCATTCACGGCAGCTTGGCCCTCGGGAGAACCCATTTGTTTGCCAAGCTCTTCCATATTGTCAAAATAAAGCTCAGCCATTCTGTATTGAGATGGTTTTCCTCCATCGGGTGTCCCAACGAATTTACTTAACTCCACTTTGTTTACATTTTTAATCTGGCCAGCAATAGGCAAGTGTGTCTCTGAATAATACTTTTCAAAAGCTTCTGGACTATCTGGATGTCCATAGGTCACTACTAATTTTACCATGGTTTTGGTTATTTTGGTTTAAGTTGAATTTCGCAAAAAAATCTGAATGTTCCATAATGGAGGAGTTTGCCGCTTTGGCTGAACCCTTAATAAATTAAATCAGCTCCAAAAACTTAGGTAAAGCCTCATTCCTGTTCTCGGGACTCCAAATAGCCATAAGACTTGTTCTTTGAGGCAAATGTGCCAGCGAAACAAACTCAATCCCAAGGTCAACGCCTTGCGTTAAGGCACTAGGTACAATGGCTACACCCAATTGCTTTTCTACTAAACGAAAAATGCTATTGGCTTGCACAGAACGGTGAGAAACTTTCGGATTGAAGCCATGATCTGTGAAAATACTCATGATGTTGTCGTAGTATTCTTGACTGTAATCATTTGAGAACAGAATAAACTGGTCGTCAGCGAACTGCTTAAGACTTGAGAAATTTGCTAGCCCTACTGGGTGTTTTTTAGAAATTACCAATGAAAAAGTATCTTCATAAACCACTCGCTGGTTGAAGCTTTTACTCACACTTTCTAAGCGAACAAAGCCAATATCTAGCTTATCGTGTAAAATAGCATCCAACTGATTTTTGTTGTTCAATTCTTGAAGAGAGGTATGAATTCCCGGGTTGAGCTTGTTGAGCTTTTCCAGTAAGTCGGGAATAACATTCTGCATGGCCGAACCAACAAAGCCAATTCTCACTTCGCCCTCTTCACCTTCAGCTTTTCTTCTGGTTGCTTCTACGGCCTGTTCTAAGTGATTAATCATATATTCTGTTTCACTCAAGAAATATTCACCTGCCATGGTCAGTTTTACCGTTCGCTTGGTTCTTTCAAAAAGCATCACTTTCAACTCTTCCTCCAATTGTTGAATCTGCTTAGTGAGGGCTGGTTGCGTTATGAAGAGTTTCTCGGCCGCTTTGGCAAAATGAAGCTCCTTTCCGAGGACTGAGAAATAGCGGAGATGTCTTAATTCCATTGATATTGAAAGTTATTAATAGATAAAAATAAATCATTTTTAGGAATTAATTGTACTAGGTAGCTTTGCTTTAAATAAAGTCTTGGCCATGGAACAATTTAATTACGGTATAGATCAATTAACTACAAGCAAAGCTTTGCAGCTGTCGAAAGGGTTAACAAAAGGAGTTCTCACTCAAGAGGCTTTAGATCAAATTTCAGCTAGCTGCCAAGCCGTGCAAGATATTGTTGCAAGCGATAAAACAGTATATGGAATAAATACAGGGTTTGGACCTTTATGCACCACGAAAATTTCAGCAAAAGACACTAAACAGCTCCAGTACAATATCCTTAAGAGTCATAGTGTTGGGGTAGGAAAACCAATTGATAGTCAGATAGCCAAGCTGATGATGATCCTGAAAGTACATTCTTTGGCCCGTGGATTCTCAGGCATTCAATTGACCACTCTTGAGCGGATTATTTGGCATATTGACAATGATGCAATTCCTGTAGTTCCTGAGCAGGGCTCAGTGGGTGCTTCGGGAGATCTCGCCCCATTGGCGCATCTTTTCCTGCCTTTGATTGGTTTGGGGCAAGTCGATTATCAGGGGAAGAGAATCACCTCCGAAAAGCTTTTTCAAATCACTGGATTAGCCTCAATTGAATTAGGCCCAAAAGAAGGCTTAGCCCTGATCAATGGTACTCAATTTATTGCAGCTCATGCCATAATGGTGGTAGATAAACTGCACAACTGCCTAAGCCATGCCGACCTTATTGGAGCCATGATGCTTGAGGCTTTGATGGGAAGTGTAAAACCGTTTACACCTAAGCTCCACGAGATCAGACCTTTCAAAGGGAATCAGCATGTAGCTCAAAGGATGAGAGTATTTCTAGAAGGCTCAGAAATTCTTGATTCGCACATCAATTGCAGCAGAGTGCAAGACCCATATTCTTTGCGCTGTATTCCTCAGGTTCATGGAACTTCCAGAAATGCATGGCTTCATTTAAAAGAGCTGGTTGAGATTGAATTAAATGCTGTGACTGATAATCCCATTATTCTAAGTGCAGAAGAGACCATCAGTGGAGGAAACTTCCATGGTCAGCCATTGGCTTTGCCTTTAGATTATGCTGCTCTTGCTGCTGCTGAAATTGGGAATATTTCAGACCGTAGAGTTTACCTTTCCTTAGAAGGGAAGGTGGAGGGCCTTCCACAATTGTTGATGAATGACACCGGAATCAACTCAGGGTTTATGCTTCCACAGTATACTTCAGCGGCTCTTGTTTCAGAGAATAAAAGCCTTTGCTTTCCTGCAAGTGCAGATTCTGTACCTACCTCCTTAGGTCAGGAAGACCATGTGAGTATGGGTTCTATAAGCGGGAGGAAGGCCTTGCAGATTATCGGAAACCTCGAAAATATTTTAGCCATTGAATTGTTGTGTGCTGCTCAGGCCTTCGATTTTAGAAGGCCCCTGAAGTCGGGTAAGATTCTTGAGGCATGCCACGCTTACATCAGAACAAAGATTGACCATGCAGATGTCGATCGGATTTTTGCTGATGATATAGCCAAAGCCAATCAGATCATAGCTGAGCGGAAACTAACAGAAATATCAAACTCGATTGATCCAGATAAACTTCAAAGCCCATTTGAGCTTGAATTTGAAAACTATTGAGTAAACCATCATTCTTTAAATCATTGAATATGACTTTTCAGGAAGAAATATTGGAGGGAATACCTTCAGCCATACCTCAAAAACCAGAGTTAAACGAGACGGTAAACCGTGCCCCCAAAAGGAAAGAGATACTTTCTCAAGAGGAAAAGAAACTGGCCTTGAGAAATGCCTTGAGATATTTTCCAAAAGAATGGCATAAGGAGCTGGCCCAAGAATTCTTAGAGGAGCTCAACAGCTTCGGCCGAATCTATATGTACAGATTTATGCCAAAGCATGAGATTACAGCTAGAAGTATTGGAGAGTATCCAGGAAATTCTGAACAGGCTAAATCGATCATTTTAATGATTCAGAATAACCTTGATCATCGGGTGGCTCAACATCCCTACGAGCTGATTACTTATGGTGGTAATGGTGCTGTTTTTCAGAACTGGGCACAATATAGGCTCACTATGAAATACCTTGCAGAAATGACCGATGAACAGACATTGGTGATGTACTCTGGTCATCCTATGGGTTTGTTTCCTTCCTCTAAATCTGCTCCTAGAGTTGTTGTAACTAATGGCATGATGATTCCTAATTATTCAAAACCAGATGATTGGGAGAAATTCAATGCACTTGGGGTGACTCAATATGGGCAAATGACTGCTGGTTCATACATGTACATTGGTCCACAAGGAATTGTGCATGGCACAACCATTACGGTTTTGAATGCCGCGAGAATGCGCAAACCGGATGGCGACTTCAAAGGGTTGCTTTTTGTTACTTCTGGCTTAGGCGGAATGAGCGGGGCACAACCAAAAGCAGCTAAAATTGCTGGATTGGTGTCTGTTACGGCTGAGGTCAATCCAAAGGCGGCTTACAAGAGGCAAGAGCAAGGATGGGTAGACGTAGTCATTGATGATGTAGCCGATTTGATCATTGAAGTTCGAGAAGCAAGATCCGCTGGTTTGAATACTTCCTTTGCCTACATAGGTAATATTGTCGATGTCTGGGAGGCCTTTTATGATGCAGGTGTTGAGATAGACTTTGGGTCTGATCAAACATCGCTGCACAATCCATTTGCTGGGGGCTATTATCCTACAGGCATGAGTTATGAAGAAGCTAACGATTTAATGGCTTCTGATCCAGCTACTTTCAAAGTAGCTATTTATTCAACTTTAAGACAGCATGCCAAGGCAATCAACAAGCATACAGAGAAGGGAACCTATTTCTTCGATTATGGCAATGCATTTTTACTGGAAGCAAGTCGTGCAGGAGCGGACGTTATGGCCGAAAATAACATAGACTTTAAGTATCCAAGTTATGTGCAAGACATTATGGGGCCTTTGTGTTTCGATTATGGATTTGGCCCATTCAGATGGGTTTGTACATCTGGGAAGCCAGATGACTTAGACAAAACAGATGCAATTGCGGCCAAGGTTTTATCCGAAATGCTCATTGAGGCACCTGAAGAAATCAAGCCTCAGCTCTCTGATAATCTTCATTGGGTGAAGGAAGCTAAAAAGAACAAATTAGTGGTCGGCTCTCAGGCGCGAATTTTATATGCCGATGCTGAAGGTAGAATGCGAATTGCGGCAGCCTTCAATGAAGCGATAGCTAATGGAGAGATTGGAGCAGTGGTTTTGGGGCGCGATCATCATGATGTTTCGGGAACAGATTCTCCTTACAGAGAGACCTCCAATATCTATGATGGCTCTCAATTTACGGCAGATATGGCCGTGCAGAACTTTGTAGGCGATGCTTTTAGAGGAGCCACTTGGGTGTCGCTGCACAATGGAGGCGGTGTTGGCTGGGGAGAAGTAATCAATGGTGGTTTTGGAATGCTCTTGGATGGGTCAAAAGAAGCAGATGAAAAACTAAGAAGTATGCTTTTCTGGGATGTGAATAACGGTATCGCCCGTAGAAATTGGGCTAGAAATCCACATGCCATGAGCACTATTGAACGTGCCATGAAAGCTGAACCTAAACTGAAAGTCACTACTCCTAATTTGGTAGATGATGATGTTATGAGTGGTCTTTTTTGATTTCGAATTAAGCCTAGAAAGCTGTAGATTGAAATAAGAAGTTGGTGGACTTCTAATGCATGCACAATCGAATCATTATGACTAAAAAATCAAACTTGAAAGGAACATCGGACTCTCATAAATTAGCCATTTTTGAAGCTATTGAAATAAGAAGAGTACTTTTTGATGGAGAATGGTACTACTCAATAGAAGATGCAGTAAAAGCTTTAACTGACTCAAAAGACCCAAAACAGTATATAAATAAGCTGAGGCAGAGGAATCCTGGGCTAAAGGAAGGGTGGGTACAAATTGTACATATCCTTCCATTAAACACCAGTGGTGGTCGACAATCTGTCAATTGCTCAAACAATGAAGGTCTACTAAGGATCATTCAAGAAATCCCATCAAAGAAAGCTGAACCTTTTAAAAGATGGTTGGCCAAGGTTGGTGCTGAGAGAATTGAAGAAATTGAGCAACCTGCTAAGGCTATTGAGAGGGCAAAAGATTATTATCTTCAAAAAGGCTATTCCCCAGAATGGGTGCAATCTCGCATCGCTGGAATTGATACAAGGATCAGTTTTACTGATTCACTAAAGGAAAAAGGAATCAAAGGAGGTTACGAATACGCAGTTTTGACCAATGAAATGTATAAGTCATGGTCTGGATTTACGGCTAAGGAATACAAGGAGTTCAAAGGATTAGCCCAGAAAGAAAGTCTAAGAGATAATATGACTCCTATGGAATTGGCCACCACCCTTTTTAGCGAAACAGCAGCTAGAGAATTAATTGAGCACTCTGACGCTTTAGGGTTTGTCGAAACTCAAAATCAGATTCATATTGCGGGGAGTATAACTAAGGAGGCTGTCGATAAAATTAAAATGGAAACAGGGAAAGATGTTGTTACTCATTTGAACATGAAAGCCCTTAATTCAGCTACTAAGCAAAAGGAATTGATTCAACAAAACTCTGAAAGCAAAGGCATAAGTAAAGATTCAGATAATAATTAACAATAACATCAGGATATGACAAAGACCTTTATCAATATCAGTCATTTAACCCAAATAAGGGAGGTAAGTCAGAGCATCTTAAGAGGAGCAATGATGGCGGACGTTCCTTCTTTGGAAAATGCTTGGCTTTCCGTAGAAGGCGGCTTAATCAAAGATTTTGGTAAGATGGAAGATTTTGTCTCTACCTCTGAAACCGAGGTGATCGACCTTAAAGGACGAATGGTTACACCAACTTTTGTAGACTCTCATACACATTTGGTTTTTGCTGAAGATCGAGATGAAGAGTTTGTCATGAAAATTAAAGGCATGGACTATCAGTCTATTGCTGATGCTGGAGGAGGAATTCTTAACTCTGCTAAGAAATTGCAACAAGCAAGCATAGAGGAGCTTAGTGAAAAGGCGTCTTTGAGGCTGTATGAGGCTATTTCTGCAGGGACAGGCGCCATTGAGATTAAAAGTGGCTATGGTCTTACGTTGGAGTCGGAGGTGAAGATGCTGCAGGTGATAAAACAATTGGCCAATAAGCTTCCGATACCCATTAAAGCAACATTTTTGGGAGCTCATGCTTTTCCGCATAGTGATCATGAGAAATACATGAATACCCTAATTCAGGAAATGCTTCCTGAGATATATTCTCAACAATTGGCCAATTACATTGATTGCTTCTGCGAGGAGGGCTATTATTCCGTAGATCAGATGTGCCGTATTCTAGAAGCTGGTGAGAAGTTCGACCTAAGACCTAAAGTTCATGTGAATCAGTTCAATGCTATAGGTGCAATAGAAAAGGCCATTGAATTCGGAGCGCTTTCAGTAGATCACTTGGAAGTATTGACAGACGAAGAGATTAATCTACTCAAAGATTCTGATACTATTCCTGTGGCTTTGCCGGGTTGTTCTTTTTTTATTAAAATTCCTTACACCCCAGGAAGGAAAATTATTGATAATGGACTTCCTTTGGTCATTGCATCAGACTTTAATCCTGGTTCCGCACCATCTTTTAATTTGAGCTTTGCCAATAGTTTGGCTACAGTTAATATGGGCCTTTTGCCTGAGGAAGCTTTTAACGCTACAACTTTTAATGCAGCTTTCGCTTTAGAATTGGAAGATGAGGTGGGAAGTATTACTAAGGGTAAGAGAGCTAACTTTATAGTTGCTAAGGCTGGTAAAAACCTCAATTCTATCAGTTATAATTTTGGTGTTGATTGGATTGACGAAGTCTATATCAATGGTGATAAATTTTAACTAACACAGCCTTTTGGTGTTTGTTAAGCCTGTCTCGAAATACAACATCGAGACAGGCTTTTTATCTATGATTTAGTACTAAAGTTTTTTCTTATCCTTGTTAGGAAAAACAAAAACTGGAATTGGGTCTTATTTTGTTTTCCTCCGTGCTATTTCAAAACAAAGGATCATTAAAATTGTCGTCTTTACTACATCAGAATTATCTGTTTTTGATGCTTAATTGCATAAATATCAATTCGCCACACTTTGAGGTTAAATGACCGCATTACATTTTGATCTCCCGATATAATAAGTAGGCTACTTCAATCTATTTTTTCTTATTTTGGAAAATATCAACCATAAAATCATGTATTCAAAAAGGAGCATTCTACTATTCACTTTTGTTCTGTTAACCTCAACCGCTTTTGCGCAGAAAAAGTACAACCCAAAACAAATCGATAAGCTCAAGAATGAAGCT
>CAYGKL010000115.1:0-9495 GCA_964350505.1 uncultured Roseivirgaceae bacterium
CCTTAGACCTAGCAGGAACTATTTTTTCGAATTGTCCTTCTTTTATGGCATCAACACATTTAGCTACTAATTCCTTATAATCTGATTTGGCAGAAGTGCTAAAAATGCCATTTTCGGTATGTAAAGTTGTTTTTTTTCGTTGATCTAATTTCTCAAGTATCTGGATTTTGAAGTTAGCAAGAGCATCAACATGGCTATCGTTTTCTGCTGAAGTTTTAATAATGGTCTCCCCGAAATCGAAAGAGAGTAGTACATCTGCAGGAATAAAGAAGCCATTCTTTTTATTGAAATTAAATGGAGCGAATGAAAATCCGTTTTTTAGCTCTTGCAACTCATAGCGATCTACTTTAAGTGCTGACTTAAATGAGATCAATAGATTCACCTCTGATTGATGAGGCATCTTCCATAGAGCAATGGGAAGATTTTCTTCCTTAGCCCACTGAAGTGCAGCCACTATTGTTTCTTCTTTTGAGAAGAGGCTTAAGTCCGGTTCAATTAACTCAGTTTTCGGCTGCGTATTCATTCTTGTTTTTTATCCAAAACCGCCATGGTAATTCTGCTAATACAGATCAATTCATTTGTTTCATTGGTGATTCTTATTTCCCACACTTGGGTTTTTTTACCCACATGAATAGCTGTTGTTTTCCCATATACAAAACCACTTTTAACTGATTTTATATGGTTAGCATTAATATCTAAGCCAACGCAATATTGCTTTTCAAGGTTCAGTGTTAGTGCAGCCGAAAGGCTGCCTAAAGTTTCGGCTAAAACAACCGAAGCTCCCCCATGTAACATGCCTAATGGCTGATGCGTGCGATGATCTACAGGCATTTTACCAATAATATAGTCCGAACCTAATTCAGTTATTTGTATATCCAAATGCTCAACCAAAGTGTTTTTATTCATTTGATTGATTATTTCTAAACTTGCTTTTGGATGAAACATGTGGTTTTAGATTAACTTTTTAGTTTTACGGTTGGTTCTGGCAAAAATAGAACAAATCGATGATCAAAAAAATATACCTTACTCGGCACGGAGAAACTGATTTTAATAAGCAAGGAGTTGTTCAAGGTAGCGGTATAGATTCTGACCTTAACGAGTTGGGAAGAGCTCAGGCTAGGGCATTCTATGAATCGTTTAAACACAAGCCATTTGACAAACTGTATGTGTCAGGATTGAAGCGAACACACCAATCCATGCATGGTTTTATTACTTCAGGACTAAAGTATGAGGCATTACCAGACTTAAATGAGATTAGCTGGGGGATTAGGGAAGGAATTCCGGTTGACGATGAGGGAAGCGCTTATTATTTCAATATGATCAAGCGCTGGCAGAAAGGCGAAACCAATATTGCAATTGATGGCGGAGAAAGCCCTGAAGAAGTAGCTCTGCGTATGGAGAGGGCATTAAAAAGAATTTTAAGTCAGGATGATGAAAAGGAAGTGCTCATTTGTATGCACGGGAGAGCTATGAGAGTAATGCTGGCGGTCATGTTGAATTATCCGCTAAGCAGTATGGATTTGTTTGAACATTCTAATCTTTGCCTTTATCAATTAAGTTATACCGGCACATCTTTTCAGGTGGAAAAGTTTAACGATACTACTCATTTGATGCATCTAGTTGGCTGAGTGCCACTTTTGCTTTACTATCAAGGCTTGCTTTATAGGGGTGATTTTTAAAGGTCAGTACTTTGTTAAAATACATTTTGGCCATTTCCGTTTCGTTCAATTGCTGTTGAAGATAACCTAACTGCAAATAAGAATTCGGGGCGAAATACGACTCTTCAATGAGTTCGGCTTTTGAGATTACCTCTCGGTACTTCTGAACAGCCAAATCTGATTTGGCTTGAATATGTGCCATTCTACCTTGCCTATAAACAAGCTCAATTGATTCTAAGTCTGTCAATTTTACATTGTTCAGGTCAATTAGAAGCGAATCCGCTTTTGTGAAAAAGCCACCGTCAATGGCAAATCGCAATTGAAGCATTTGGAGGTTTAGTATGTTGATTGAATTGATCAGCTTTTCTGCA
This sequence comes from uncultured Roseivirgaceae bacterium, assembly GCA_964350505.1. GTDB lineage: Bacteria > Bacteroidota > Bacteroidia > Cytophagales > Cyclobacteriaceae > Roseivirga. Next base: position 2,030 of record CAYGKL010000115.1, read on the forward strand.
TTTTTATCTATTTCAGTTTGGTTAGATTCGCTTTGTTTTGCTTGCTTTAGAAAGTTTTCAAACTGCTGCTCGTTTCCTATAGATTTGTAAGAAAGGGCAATTTTAAGAAATGCATCTTTTTTATAACTGTTGCCTTCAAAGGCCTCAATGAATTGTTGATAGTGGTCAATGGCATCGGTATAATTTCCTTCCTGAAAATATGTTTCCGCAACGAGGTAATTGACATGGGGTATTTGAAGCTCCTCAGACATCCAAAGGTGCCTTGCCTCATTGGCGCGATGAGATTTTGATAAAATAATGCCTTGAAAGTATCTAGCAAGGCCAGATTCACTCCAAGGGTGAGTGGGTATAAAGGAAGTGCTCATCTGAAAATTCTCGAATAAGTGAGAGTAGATCATGCCTAGAACGATATTCGTTTCTAATGAGTAAATGCCTTCATTACCTATTGATTTTTGTAGCTCAAGTATGCCATCTTGTACAGAGCCTTTCATTCCAAAAAGGTTGAAAATCCATTGATAGTTTTCAGGGGTTACTCCGAATAGAACTTTCAGAAGTCCTGAGGTTCTCTGGTTGAGCTGAAAATTGGGGAATGCTTCTTTATTATCTTCTATGGTTTTGTAGGCACTTCTGAGACTCCAAAAGGCCCCCCAATCTTCACCGTATTTTATTTTCAAAAAAGCCCATTGAAGTTTAATTTCGGAAATTAGAAAACCTTTCCGTGGGGAAGGTTCTTTAAGAGCTTCTATGGCTTCAATTCTTAGTTTCTCTAATCCTTCTAATGCTTCGAAGCTGCTATCGCTTTCATGGAAAATGAGATAGAAGACGTCATGCAGGTTTTGGATATAAATATGCTCTAGCTGGCTTGAATGGGTTGCTTGTAAGGGCTTTTGACCAGGTTGTAGCTCTAGATTTAATAGTCGATTAGTTGGGTCTGACTGTCCGTTGAGAGACAAAATAGAGAGCAAAAAAAATGGATAAGCTATAAGGCTTATCCATTTACTATGTTTTAAGAAGTTATTCAAAAGACTATGCTGTTCTTCTGCTTCTTTTTGGTTTCTTTTCTTCAGCAACAATTTCGTCAGTTACTTCTGATAAAATTCTGCCGCAATGCTCACAAACAATGATTTTCTTGCTTTCTCTGATGTCAGCTTGTCTTTGTGGAGGCACAACGTTAAAACAACCACCACAAGCACCTCTGCTTACAGGGACAACTGCCAAACCATTACGCGCATTATTTCTCAATTTCGCATATGATTTCTGAAGTCTTTCCTCAATATGTTTGAGCGATTTTTCACGATCCTTCATCAGCTTAGCTTCATCAGTTTCGCTTTCTTTGATCAAAACATCGAGCTCAGTCCGTTTAGTATCGAGGTCTTTATTTCTTTCGTCAAGCTCATGCTGAGTTTTTTCGATTTCTTTAGTAATCGCATCGTACTCGCGATTATTTCGAACATTCATTTGCTGCTCTTCATACTTCTTAATCAAAGCTTCAGAGTTCTTAATCTGAGTTTTGTGGTCAGTTATATTAGCTTCAAGCTCAGCAAGCTCACTTTTGAATTTTTCGACTCTAGTCTCGTATCCAGCAATCTCATCTTCAAGATCGGCTACTTCATCAGGAAGCGCACCCCTAACTTTTTTGATTTCATCTAACTGAGAATCAATTGATTGAAGATTCTGTAACGCCTCTAATTTCTGTGCAACTGTTTTTTCCATTAACCGTGTTTTTAGAAGTATTTGACGGGATTCGTATCCACTTCTGACAAATAGGTTGCAATATTAGCAAAATTTTCACTGATAAACGCACCAAGCAACTCTTTTGTAAAGACTTCACTTTCATAATGACCGATGTCTGCAATCATCATTTTGCCTTCTGCATCAAAAAACTCGTGATACTTAAAATCTGATGTTACAAATGCATCTGCTAGAGCACTTTTTGCAGTTTTCTGAAGAAAACTTCCCGCCCCACCACAGACTGCCACTCTTTTGATTTTCCCCGATTTCAGTGGTGTAAATTTTATAATATTGAGGTTCATTGAATGCTTCAGGTGTTCAAGAAATTCCTTTTCAGACATTTCTTTTGGTAATTCGCCTATCATGCCCGATCCAACTTCTTGATTTACGTTTTTGACTGATTGTAAGTAATAGGCAACTTCTTCATATGGGTGGGCTTTTTTTAATGCTCGTAGGATCTGCTGTTCTAAATAGCTCGGAAAAATGAGCTCAACCTTATTTTCTTCAACCTGCTCTTGAACATGAGAGGAGCCAATGGTTGGATTGGCTTGTTCATTTGGTTTGAAGCTGCCTTTACCGACCACTCTAAAGCTACAATGGCTGTAATTTCCGATGTTACCGGCACCCGCTTCGTGTAGCGCTTTCAAAACCTCCTCAGTGTTTTCAACAGGAATGAAGGTTTCTATTTTGGTTAGTGTGCCACTTTTGGGGGCAAGAATCCTTGTATTCAAAAGTCCAAGTTTATCGGCAATCTTTTTGTTCACACCGACATGCACATTGTCCAGGTTAGTATGGATGGCATAAATGGAGATATCATTTTTTATGGCTTTAATGATTGTTCGTTCCACATAATTTTTGCCATTGAGCTGTTTTAGTCCTCTAAATATGATGGGATGGTGGGCGATAATTAAATTGCAATTTTTCTCAATGGCCTCATCAATAATGCTTTCAATACAGTCTAGAGTACAAAGAATGCCAGTCACTTCAGTTTGGGAGTTTCCTGTAATCAGCCCTGCATTGTCATAATCTTCCTGATAAACTCTTGGTGCAATGCTCTCCAGATAATCAGTGATATCCTTTATTTTTGCCATATTTGCTGCCTTTTATCGGCTAAGATAATCAGCCTGTTATGAAAATCATTAGGTATTTGCTGTTTCCCTTCACTGTGCTGTACGCAGGTATGATGCGCTTGCGCAATCAGCAATTCAATAATGGAAGCAGGCATCAGTCAGCCTTCGATCGAGTGGTTATTTCCGTAGGCAACCTTTCTACTGGCGGTACTGGTAAAACTCCAATGATAGAGTTGTTGATAAAGTTGTTGAAGTCTAAGTATCAATTGGCAACAGTTAGTCGGGGCTATGGCCGAAAGACAAAGGGGGAGAGAATTGCAACTGAAACTGATACTGCCAGAACTCTAGGCGATGAGCCATTTCAGTTTTATAAGAAATTTGGAGACGATATAAAGGTAGTGGTAGGGGAAGAGCGAATTTTAGCTATACCTCATTTACTCATGGACTACCCCGATGTTGAGCTTATTCTGATGGATGATGCCTATCAACATAGAAAAGTGGCTAGGGATATGAACTTGCTTCTTTCTGATTATTCTGCTCCTTTTTATAATGACTATGTTTTACCGACTGGAAATTTGAGGGAAAGCAGGGCTGAAGCAAAGAGAGCTAGTGCTATTGTAATTACCAAATGTCCTCAGTCAATTGACCAGACAGAAAAGAAGAGGATCGAAGCGGAAGTTAGAACCTATAATTTAAAGGCGCCTATTTTCTTTTCTCATATTAAGTATGGTGAGCTAAAACCTGTTTTTGAGGTTGGAAACATCGAAAAAGAGGTGGCTGTAATTTCGGCAATAGCAAAACCAAAACCGTTTTATAATTATCTAGACTCAAGTTTTAAAATCACAGAAAAGTTTGAATACATAGACCATTATAACTTCAAGTCCTCGGATTTGGATAGGGTTTTCAATAAGCTAAAAGGAAGAAAGCTTTCCTTGATAACTACCGAAAAAGACATGGTACGACTTTTGCCTTTTCAGGACCACTCTCTGTTTAGAGCATTCAACCTTTTTTACCTTCCCATTGAAATGGAGATAGATAAGTCAGCAGAATTTGAAAAGATGTTAATGGACGGGATAGAAGTAAGGAAACATGAACTGAATTCGTAATTTTGGCTGTGCTTAAAAAACTCATTCTTCTTATTGGTTTTAGCTTCTTTTTTAATGGTCTTCAGGCACAAAGTGGTCTCAATTCCTTTACAAATGGCACCGATTCCCTGATTCAGGCTCGCATGAAGGCAAGAGATGCTGAGGCCCTTGCGAGCAAAGCAACATATAATGCCAAAAGCACTCGTTTTACCTACGAGAAAAATTTCAAATTCAACAATATCGTATTTCAAAACCCAGACACGATACCTGACAATATGCACAGAGTGAGTGATTTGGAAAAAAGCGGTTACCTCATTCAAAACTTAGGTAACGTTGGCACCGCACAGCGATCCCTTTTCTTTGAGCCAGGAAGAGTAATTGGTAGAACATCTGGTTACACGGCATATGACGCATTTTCTACTAGCCCAGATCAGATTCGTTATTTCGACACTCGTTCACCGTATACTGATGTTCGGGCATTTTTTGCTGGAGGCGGTCGGTCGATTACAGAAGTTACTTTTACCTTCAATGATAGCACTCAATTTAATATTGGAGGTAATTTCAATGCAATTCGGGCAGATAAACAATTTGCCTTCCTTACTAGAGGAGATAGACAAGTAACAAGTAACGACTGGAATATCTTTGGCTTTATTCGACCCAAGGGCCTAAAAAAGTACTTGATGCTATTCAATGTCACTCAATTTAATCACACAGTTGTTGAGCAAGGTGGAGTAGTAAATCCAATATTTCAACCAACACCTGATCCGAATGCCAATGAGGAAGCTCCGACCTATTTCGACTATGAGGATGCAAGCGTTTACCTCACAGATGCTGAAAGTTATGATAAGCGAGGGGGCTTTCACATTTATCAACAGTACGATTTAGATTCAATATTTCAAGTTTATCATACAGCAGATTATAGAGAGCAGTTGGTAAGGTATAATGACGTTTATGACCTAAGCGGCTTCGATCAATACATATATTCAGAAGCTACCCCTGGAGAAACTACGGCAACGGTTGCTGAGGGTACTTTATTCAGGGCAATCTCAAATGAGCTGGGGCTAAAGGGAAGAACCCAAAAATTCTCCTACACAGCTTACTATAAGAATAGACTAATAACGAATGAGATATTCAGAACAACCTCTAAAGCCAATAGGACTGAACATTATGTTGGTGGAACATTAAGGCAACAGATTACTCCAAAGCTATTTTTAAAAGCAACAGGTGAATTTCTTTTTGATGGTAATTACCTACTCGAAGGGGATATTACAAGCGATTTCTTAGATGCTTCGTTTACTCGTGTAGTAAGACAGCCCGCTTATCTTTATCAACAATATACTGGACAGCAGCAGTCTTGGGAAAATAGTTTTAATAACGAGACCTCGGATAATATTCAGGGGACTTTCAAACTTAATTTTGGGCCAGTGTCATTGCGCCCATTCTTGAAGTTTAGTAGAATTTCTAACTATCTCTATTTCGATGAAAACAGGTTGGCCGCTCAAGCTAATAATGATATTTTGTTGCTAACTACTAGCTTAAATTTCGATTTTAAAATTTTACCCAAAGTAACCTGGAGCAATACCATTCATTACAATTCTGTTTCGGGAGGTTCTGCAAGCCTTTTTAGAATTCCCGAATTTTTGGCCTTAAGCCAATTGGCTTTCAAGAATGAGGTTTTCGGTGGCAAGATGATCATTCATACTGGTGTTGAAGCACACTACAGAACTGCTTATGAGGCAATGGCCTATGACCCAATAATTCAACAATTTCATTTACAGAATGGCTTCCTAAATGATGCCTTTTTAAAAGCAGATGTGTTTTTAAATTTTAAAGTGGGCAATTTTCTCTTTTTATTGAAAATGGCCCACTTTAATCAAAGCGGCACAAACGGCTACTTTATTTCTCCTGAATATGCAGGAACCAAGCGAACTGTTGATATGGGTGTTCGCTGGTTGTTCTTCGATTAATTGCTACTGAATAGCGCGAAGTTAGCTCCAAAGTTCAATACATGTTTGAACTGAACAGCTCTCTGAATATTACCATCTCCAGTATCAATTAAGATGTCGTCATCGTAAATCAATTGTGTTCCAAAGGTTGCATTGAACCATTTGTTTACCTTCATGACTAAGAGAGTCTCCCAGTTAGTATCCACGTTTCCAAATGATTCGTAAGCAGTAAAGAAGTTAATATTACTCTTAAAGCTAATATTCTCCATAATAGGCAAGTCCAAAGAAGCCAATAAGTTAGCTCCAAATTCTGACCTCATCTTTTTATCGGGGTCTACTCCGTAAGTTCCTGCTAGGTCTTCATCTGTTACAAAGGTGAATTTGCCCGCAGCTGGCGAGATAGAGACCGTAAAGATTTCATTCGGATCATATTCGAAACCTAGGTTAATAGAAAGATAGCCAGGAGCCATGAAATTGGAAATTTTAGTACCAATCTCTTCGCCAGGGCTTAACGGATTTGGGTTAAATTTCTGACCTTCCAGAAGTTGTGTTCTGAAAATACCGGATACAGCCCATGACCAATCTTCGCTTAAGGTATGGGCATATTTAGAGAGTAAGATGATGTTATCATCTGTTTTTCTAAAATCTTTATCGCCTACTTTGGCACCCCCAAGGGCAAAATCAAATTGATTTGTCCATGTGTTCGCACCGTGAATTCTTTCAATTTTAGTGTTGAAAACGGTTCCTAGGGCGATGGAGTTTTCACCCCCCGCTGCCCAGTTAGAAAGTCCAACATTGGCGAAGTTTAATCCCCAAGAACCACTCTTGGTGACTACCACTGAGTCGCTTTGAGCCTTTGCTACAAAGGCCGTAAATAAGATAGCTGTTAAGCTTAGTAAAATTCTTTTCATTTTTAATATTTCCGATTGAACCCGCAAAAGTGTCGGAATAATTAAAATTAACAAAGGGGGAATAGTAATATGGATTAATTCAAAATACAGACTTTATAATCTAAAGCCTGACCTATACCTTTACCTTATGGCTCCAGAACTGACAAACCACATGCTAGGACTACAATTACCCACCGATCCGCGATGGGTAAATATTGCCCAAATGAATATTGAAGATATTCTGGTAGATCATGCCTATTGTGAGCAAAAAGCGGCTTCTTCCTGCATATCCTTGATTGTTCTTTACCCAGAAAATAGTGAGTTGGTTGAAATGATGACACCAGTAGTAGCTGAGGAGTGGGGGCACTTTGAGCGTGTAATTGAGCACCTTAATAAACGCGGTATGAAGTTAGGTAGGCAGCGAAAAGACGAGTATGTCATAGCTTTACAAAAGGTGCTGCTCAAAGGAGGAAGTCGAAATCAGCAATTGGTGGAGAAGCTGTTAATGAATGCTTTGATTGAGGCTCGCAGCTGTGAGCGTTTCAAAATGTTACATCAAAACATTCAAGACGAGGAACTTCAAAAGTTCTACTACGAACTTATGGTTTCTGAAGCTGGCCATTACAAGAACTTTTTAAGTCTAGCCAAATTCTATATGGGAGAAGAGTATGTTATGAAAAGGTGGAAGGAGTTTTTGGTAGAAGAAGCAAAGATTATCGAAAGCCTAGAGGTTAGGGGAGATAG
>CAYGKL010000116.1:0-9318 GCA_964350505.1 uncultured Roseivirgaceae bacterium
TTCTCATTTAGCAAATACAATACAGCTGCCGAAGTAGATTACACAGTAGACAAATTGGTCGAACTGTTCGTTCCAGCTATGGCCTAATGCTTAAAAAGCTCCTTTTCATATCGTTTTTATACGTCTGCATTTCTGGATGCTCAGAGAGCGATATTGATATTCTTGAAGTTCAAGCAACAATCATAGACGTAAGAGAAACTATTGGTCTAGAAAGCTGCGAATGGCTTTTGGATATAGATGGAACGCTTTACAAACCAAGTTACCTTCCGCCTAGCTATGAGGCAGACGGGCTGCGGGTATTAGCTAAAATTGAGCTTTTGAACACTATAGCAAACTGCGGGTCTCTCAATAATCAAATCGAAACCATCCGAATAGAGCAGATTTCAACTGCCAATTAAGCATCCCCTCTCAAAACAAGAGGGTCACTGAAGCGAATAAAGGCATCTAGAGATAGGCAGCAGATTACAGGAATACTAAGCCTTTAGCACCAAATCTTCCAAACACTCCACCCAAACCGGAGAATCATTTAAACTAGGCACCAAATCCCAGTCGTCTCCTCCAGCCTCGTGGAACTCTTCTTTAAATTCTTCACCAACTTCTAAAGTGGTCTCTAGGCAATCGGCAATAAATGCTGGCGAGAATACCATCACTTTCTTTTTATCTAACCCTGGGAGAGTCTTTAAAAACTCATCTGTATAAGGTTGAATCCATGGATCCTTGCCTAATCTGGATTGGAAAGTAGTGGTATAATCTCCTTCCTTCAGACCGAGTTCTTTGGCTAAAAGTCTGGTGGTATAAAAACACTGGGCCCTATAACAGTAGCGGTTTCGTTCATGAAATACATTACAACAGGTACTCAGCTTGCATTGATCCCCTACTGAGCCCTTGCGGATATGTCGTTCCGGTACTCCATGGTAACTGAAAACTACATGGTCATATTCCTTTTTAGCCATTTGAGCCTTACCATTGGCGGCAAATGCTTCTATGAATTTAGGATGGTCCATGAACTGGTTAATGTGTGTAATTGATGGAATAATCTGCCATTTATTCACAATAGAATTCACTTTCTCAGAAACAGAACCGGTGGTTGCAGAGGCATATTGAGGGAAAAGTGGGATAACAATTATTCTAGCAACATTTACTGCCCTCAGCTCTTCTAAAGCTTGTTCAATACTTGGACTTTGGTACCGCATTCCCAAGGCTACTTTATAATCCGAGCCCAGCTTTTCTTGAAGCATATCACGCACATCATAACCATAGAACTTTAATGGGCTGCCTCGGTCTTCCCAAAGCTTGGCATATTCTTTCGCACTTTTTGGAGATCTGAATGGAGCAATAATTCCATTCACTAACAGTGACCTAACAGGATAAGGAATGTCAATAACCCTTCCATCCATTAAAAATTCCCGTAGGTATTTTCTCACATCACTGGTTGCCGGACTATCTGGAGTACCCAAATTTACCAATAGGACTCCCGTTATATTTTTTGCCATTTGCTCAAGTTCTTCAGGAAAAACAGGGCGCAAAGATATTTGTTTTTGATGGGGGAACGAAACTTGATTAAAAAAGGAGAAGCTGCCCAATGGACAGCTTCGATTTATAGCACTCTTCTATATAAGGCTTTACCAGTAATCTCCTCCAATCGCTGAGTTTTTAACCCTTTGGAGAGTGCATTTAAAAAGGTAGTTGCTTAATAAACAATGAAAATGAAATCTACCCTTACTCTTTCTAAATTTTTGTCAGATTGCAGGCTTTTGCATCCTCAACAAACCATTACTATATGTAAATTGAAGAATTAGCAATTTTATGGCTTATGAAAACCATCAAACTACAATTCTCTAACAGTGAAGGTCAACAACTAGCAGCGAGGCTTGAATTACCCGTAGACAAACGCGTTCATGCCTATGCGATTTTCGCACATTGTTTTACCTGTTCCAAAAACCTGCAAGCTGTTACGCACATTAGCCGAGCACTGTCCGCAAAAGGAATAGCTGTACTGCGATTCGATTTTACGGGTTTAGGAGAAAGCGAAGGAGATTTTGAGGAAACTAACTTTTCAACCAATGTTAGCGATCTAATCTGTGCCGCTGATTATTTAAAGGAAAATTACGGAGAAGCTCAAATAATTATTGGCCACTCTTTAGGTGGCGCTGCAGTATTGATGGCTGCCTCGAAACTTTCCTACATAAAGGCCATAGCAACGATTGGAGCGCCTGCTGATCCTGTACATGTAAAGCATCTCTTCCAAAATTCTGTAGAACAAATTGAGCAAACAGGAGAGGCCGAAGTTTCTTTAGGTGGAAGGCCTTTTACCATAAAGAAACAGTTTGTAGAAGATCTTGAAGACTACGAAAAATTCGATGTGATTAAAAAGTTGAAAAGGCCACTCTTGGTAATGCACTCTCCTCAAGATGATATTGTAGACATCAAAAACGCAGAAAAAATCTATATGTCGGCCATGCACCCAAAAAGTTACATATCATTAGACGGAGCAAATCATTTGCTCACCCATAAAGGAGATGCAGAGTATGTAGGCCAAATGGTGGCTTCTTGGGCTTCTAGATATGTTGATTTTGAAGAAGTACCAAAGCTCAGCACCGAAGAACAAGTGGTTGTGAGGAATGAAGCAAGTAAGGGCCTTCAAACTGAAATTATGGCTAACGGACATTTCATTCTGGCGGATGAGCCCGAAGATGTTGGAGGAAACAACTTAGGAGGAACTCCCTACGACCTTCTGGTTTCCGCGCTTGGCGCCTGCACTGCTATGACGGTGAGGCTTTATGCCAATCATAAAAAGCTACCATTAGAAGAAGTAAAAGTACATCTGACTTATAAAAAAAGACATGCGACTGATGCCGAAGACTTAGACGATAAAAGTAAAATGGAAGTCATTGAAAGGTATTTAGAGCTTATTGGAGATTTAACCGAAGAGCAAAGAAACCGAATAATTCAAATTGCCGATAAGTGTCCCGTTCATAAAACTTTGAGCAATGGATTGCAGGTTAATACTACTTTAAAGGATTAAAGTCATTCATTATGAGAAAGCACCTTTTCCTTCTAGTCTTTTTTGTTGTTGCACATACCATCAGTGCTCAAAATCTTTATGTCACTGGAGGACATTATTTCGATACGGAATCGGGGAGCATGGTGCCCAATAGCGGGATCATCATTAAATCAGGCAAATTTGTTGGCGTTGACAAAGCGCTTGAATCAACCGAAGGGTTTGAGAGAGTTGAATTGAACGCTAACCAATACATCCTGCCTGGTATTTTCGATCTACATGCACATTACCGAGTAACCTTCGATGGCGTTAGAAGAGATGAAGTAGAAGCTAACCCTGTGATATTCTTAGCCAATGGAGTAACCTCTACATTTCCAGGTGGAGAAATTCAGCCAGAAGTGATGCTTGAAGCTAGAAGAGCAATCACAAGAGGTGAAAAAATTGGCGCACGAATTCATAGTTCAGGACCCTATTTCGGATCGGCATTTCCTACATGGAATAGAAGCACAACGGTTGATGATGTAAATGCCACTGTAGACAAATGGGCAGAATTAGGTGCTTCTGGCTTCAAAGCTAAAGGTATCAACCCTGTATTGCTGAAAGCACTCATTGAAAGAGCGCACCTTCACGGATTAACAGTGACCGGGCATTTAGATTCTGGCTATAGAAATTCCGTCAACCCCAGAGACGCTATTGGAATGGGGATAGATAGAATCGAACATTTTCTTGGTGGCGATGCATTGCCAGACTCAGTTTCTGCCTATGCTACATTACAAAACTTAGACTTAAATAACCCTCAGACAGCCGCGCTAATTGACAAAGAAATTGAATGGTTCATTGCTAACAATGTATACTTCGATGCTACATTAACGGCCTATGGGTATTACGGCCATCGCGAAGTGCTTTATGATTATTGGCACGATGAAAGGAAGTATCTTACTCCTTATGCTTTTGACATCACCAAAGAGACCCGTCAGGACTTGGCTATGTTTCAAAAAATCTTCGATGTAAAAAAGAAAACCGTTAAACGCTACTTCGATAAAGGAGGCAAAATAACTTTAGGTACCGACCATCCTTCAGTAGGAGAATATATACCAGGTTTCAGCTCGCACAGGGAGATGGAAGCTCTGGTCTCCATAGGAATCCCCAACAAGGATGTTTTGAGAATAGCCACAATAAACGGTGCAGAAGCACTAAGAATGAGCGATAAATTAGGAAGCATTGAAGTAGGTAAACTGGCAGATTTATTTGTGGTCAATGGAAATCCATTGGCCGAAATCACAAATACCCGCAATGTTCAATGGGTGGTGAAAAGCGGAGTGAAGTATAATTCTGCAGTTCTTTTGAAAAGTGTTGAAGGTAAAATGGGGCCTAAAAACGAAAATGACTGGAAATAAAAAAGGAGGCTTAATTGCCTCCTTCTTCTTTTCTATCTGTCCTTCTTTCTTGTCTGAACTCTCCCATTCTCCGCCTCATCATTGGCCTTCTTTCCTGTCTGAACTGTTCTGCTCTTTGTCTATCAAGTCGCTGACCGTTTCTTGCGCCTTGCCTTCCTCTAAATTCTCTGCCTCCTCTTTCTACATTCAATGCTTTTAGCTTTTCAATTTGTTCATCCGTTAAAATCTCTTTGAGCCTCTCCCTTTGTGCCTGATTCTCCACAAAAGCATCTCTTTTCATCTCTTCCCTTATCGCACGATACTTCTCCATTCTTGCTTTTCTCTCTTGCTGAGAACTTTTCAGTTCCTTATCTAACTGAGCCTTTTGAGTCTCATCCAAACCTAATTTGGCAGAGATTTGCTCTGTCTTAAGCAATGTTTTTTCTTGCTGTGCGAATGCCAGTTGGTTCATCCCAACCAAAAGAGTCACTACTAATACTTCTATAAATTTTCTCATCATCTTGTTGTTTGGTGCTTTGATAAGATAAGGACCATAAGGTTTAATTGGGCCGCCATTGGAATAGATCAAATTCATTTTCTTCGGATTCCAAGTTTTCTCTTCTATCTTACAGATTGCCCACTATTTTTGCAGACCCTGATGACAGAATTTGAACAGACAATACTATTGCTTGGAGGTTTCGCAATTGTAGCTGTAGCTGCCAACCAGATTGCCAAGTTTTTCCAAAAGCTAAAACTGCCATTAATTACCGGACTGCTTATTATCGGGCTGTTTGCTGGTCCTTTTGTATTGAAATTATTACCAAAGGGTACAGGCCAAGGCTTACAGTTCATCAATGACATTTCATTGGCTTTTATAGCCTTTGCAGCTGCCGCGGAATTATATCTTAAGGAATTAAGAAGCAGAATTAAGAGCATCAAATGGATGACTTTTGGGCAATTGGTCGTCACTTTTATTGGTAGTAGTCTTCTTATCTATTTCCTAGCAGAGTACATCCCCTTTATGGTGAATTTGTCGAACTCCGCAAAAGGGGCTATTTCAGTACTGATGGCAGCTATTTTTGTAGCACGATCTCCAGCCTCAGCCATTGCAGTAATTCAAGAAATGCGCGCCAAAGGGCCTTTTGTACAAATGGCAATGGGTGTTACAGTGGTCAAAGATTTTCTAGTAATTATACTTTTTGCCATATGCTTTTCCGTCTCCATTACACTCGTTAATGGAGACCCGTTTGACCTCAGTTTCCTACTTATTCTTATTGGGGAATTAGCAGCATCCTTTGGGTTGGGCTGGGTAGTAGGTAAACTGCTGACCTTCATGCTGAGCAGGCACATGCACCAATACCTCAAAGCTGCCTTTTTACTAGCTATAGGCTATTCTGTTTATTTATTAAACCACTATTTAGGAGAGAATTCGTCTGATTGGGTTGGTAAAACACTTCACCTTGAGCCTCTTTTGGTCTGTATTATAGGAAGTTTTATTGTTACCAACTATTCAAAATACAGACAAGAATTCATTAAGATTTTAGAAGAACTTAGCCCTTATGTTTACATCTGTTTTTTTACCCTTACCGGTGCCAATGTTTCTGTTGATGCATTGATTGCCCTGATTGGTGTTGCCTTTATGCTTTTCTTCATTCGCTTGGGAACAATGATTTTGGGCTCTTTGGTAGGTGGTAGACTATCTGGCGACTCAGCTCTTTTTCAAAGAATCGGCTGGATGCCCTTTGTGACTCAGGCAGGTGTAGGCCTTGGTCTAGCAACTGTAGTTGCTAATCAATTTCCAGAATGGGGTAACGAATTTCAAACCACCGTAGTGGCTGTCATCGTCATCAATCAATTTGTGGGACCACCTCTTTTCAAATGGTCTATAAATTTGGTTGGAGAAGCTAGAACCAGGGCTTCAATACCTCATTTCGATGGTGTGAGAGATGCCTTTATCATAGGTTGGGAATCTCAATCGGTGGCACTAGCCAAACAGTTGAAAGAACATGGTTGGGAAGCCGAAATCATTACTAAAAGGGAAGATGTAAATCCTTCAGATTATCCTGACCTTGTTATTCATAAAGTGCCAGACTTTAGTTTAGCCTCATTGAAAGTGCACGACATTAAAAAAGCTGAAGCAGTTGTGCTCACCTTGACTGATGAGGAAAACCTCATCATTGCAGAAGATCTTTATACTCAAGTGGGAACAAAAGATATTGTGGTAAGACTCAATGAACGAGAAAACTTCGAAGCCTTCCATAAACTTGATTGCCTAATTGTAGACCCTGCAACCGCTATGGTGAGCCTGATGGATCACTTGGTTCGTTCGCCACAGGCTGCAACGCTGCTCTTAGGTATGCAAGAAGATCAGGATACCATGGACGTTGCCGTGATGAATACAGACTTAAGAGGTTTGGCTCTCCGCGATCTGAGGCTTCCATCGGATATCATTATCCTCTCTGTGAAGAGAAAAGGACAAACCATCATTACTCATGGTTATACTCGTTTAAGATTAGGAGATATACTTACGGTTGTTGGCTCATTAGATAGCCTTCAAGAAGTAGCACTAAGGTTCGATAGGTAGTTATTTCACCTGAAAAGGTACGGTCACTTTGGTATCGTCCCAGGCCATAGTAAGTCGGGGTTGACCATTTTCCTCGGTAAAATCTATGGTAAAGAGTTCTACAGGCTGAGGAAGCTTTTCCACTATGCCTTTCACACGAAGCACATCGAATTCCGGATAATATTCTGTGCCCCAGTCTGGAATTTGGGAGTTAAAGATTATTTCCCATTCATCAGGATTCGGTATTGTTACCAGCGAATACTTACCTGCTGCTAATAATTCCCCTCCTCCGAATACAATGTCTCTACTGAGTTCAATCTGTGTAGGCTCATTAGCACCAGTTCTCCACCATTGACTGAAGGGCACTAAGTCACCGAATATTTTCCTGTCATTTTTAGATGGTCGATTATAAATAACCTTCACAGCAATATCTGCACTTACATACTCGGCTGTTTGTTCTGGGCTATACTGTTTGGTTTGGTATAAACTGTATTGATTAATGCCCACGATGAGTAGAGCACCAACTAATAAAGCACCAAGAATGTAGAGTATTCGCCTGTTCATTTTTAAATCTCAGTTAGAATGAAACGTCATTTTCGATTTCAATCCCTCGCTTTACCCTATCCCTAAAGGAAATCGAGGCATTTTTAAACTGTACTCCCTTTAGGGTAGGGGTTAAAACAGTTTAAAAATCATTTTCGAGTTAACAAATCGATCCATTCATGCCGTGTAAATATATTGAATTAGCATCAGCACAACCCAAAAACGGCTCTTATTCTACTGAATTATAGGTTTATTCCTGTTTTTCATTTTTGAATTGCCATTGGCTTAGTTGAGACTGTTTTCTATATCTTTGCGGCATGGCACAAAATGACGATAATCTGCTCAAAAAAATTACTGGTCACGCAAAGGAATATGGCTTCATTTTCCCTTCAAGTGAGATATACGATGGTTTAGCTGCGGCTTATGACTATGGTCAAAACGGAGTTGAGCTGAAAAACAATATCAAAACTTATTGGTGGAAAGCCATGGTGCAAATGAATGAAAACATTGTGGGCATCGATGCCTCCATTTTCATGCACCCAACCACTTGGAAAGCGTCTGGCCATGTGGATGCTTTCAACGATCCGTTGATTGATAATAAAGACTCTAAAAAACGCTATCGTGCCGATGTGCTGATTGAAGATGTAATAGCTAAATATGAAGCTAAAATTGAAAAAGAAGTAACCAAAGCAGAGAAACGTTTTGGAGATGCTTTCGATAAAGAGCAATTCTTGGCTACCAATCCAAATGTATTAAGAAGCCAAACGAAAATCGATGAGATTGAAAGCCGTTTAGGCACTAGCCTTGAAAAAGGTGACTTGGCAGACATTAAAGCACTCATAGAAGAATTGGAAATTGCCTGCCCTGTCTCTGGTTCAAAAAACTGGACAGACGTTCGCCAATTCAACCTGATGTTCTCCACAGAAATGGGCTCTTTGGCAGATGAATCAAACAAAATTTATCTAAGGCCAGAAACTGCACAGGGTATTTTCGTCAACTATCTCAACGTGCAGAAAACGGGTAGAATGAAAATTCCTTTCGGTATTGCCCAGATTGGAAAAGCCTTTAGAAATGAAATTATTGCCCGTCAGTTTATTTTCAGAATGCGCGAGTTTGAGCAGATGGAAATGCAGTTCTTCGTAAAACCAGGGGAAGAAATGAGCTGGTACGAAAACTGGAAAGCTAAAAGAATAGCTTGGCACCAAGCCCTTGGTTTGGGAGAGGATAACTACCGTTTCCACGACCACATTAACCTCGCGCATTATGCCAATGCAGCTACCGATGTGCAGTTCAATTTTCCTATGGGATTCAAAGAACTAGAAGGTATTCACTCCAGAACTGACTTCGACTTGAAAGCACATGAAAAGCATTCAGGTAAAAAATTACAATTCTTCGACCCAGAAGAGAACAAGTCTTATGTGCCCTATGTGATCGAAACATCGATTGGTTTGGACAGAATGTTCTTGGCCATTATGTCTGCAGCTTATACTGAAGAGACCTTGGAGGATGGCAGCGAAAGAATTGTGCTGAAAATACCGGCAGCTTTGGCACCTAACAAAGTAGCAGTATTGCCTTTGGTGAAGAAGGATGGTTTACCAGACAAAGCCCGTGAAATTCTGGCTGACCTGAAATTCGATTTCAATTGCCAATACGATGAAAAAGATGCCATTGGTAAGCGTTATAGAAGACAAGATGCTATCGGTACACCATACTGCGTAACTGTTGATTACGATACTATGGAAGACAATACCGTGACCATTAGAGACAGAGACGATTTATCTCAAATCCGCATCTCTATCGATGAGCTTAAAAGCAAGCTAAAAGAGAATTGCTCG
>CAYGKL010000117.1:0-9190 GCA_964350505.1 uncultured Roseivirgaceae bacterium
CCTGAGGATGTGTTCACACATTTCCAGAAGTGCTTATAGATATTCAAGTTTTCACTTAAAGTGAACGCCTGAACACCATATAACTAAGGCTCATTTAAACATGGAGTTGATTAGTCCTCGATGAAATAATAAGGAAATGAAAAGAAGACAATTCGTAAAAAACACACTTATTACTACAGGCGCCATTTCGTCACTCGGTTTTGGAACCTGCAGTGCTGCGAACAATCAAACTACTCATTATGGATTAGGACTCTTCTCAATACCCAAAATGCTTGAAACGGATTTGAGGGCAGGCTTTAAGATGTTGGCCGAAATGGGCTATCAAGAAGTGGAATTATATGGCCCTTTTCCATTTAGCGTACAGGCCGAAAAAGACAATTGGGCTGCTGTAACTCCCCAGTTAGGCTTTTCAGGCAGTGGCTTCTTTGGCCAAGATGTGAAAAAATTCGGAAGCATACTGAAAGAATATGGATTGAAGGCTACTTCAACTCATGTAGACTTAGTAACCCTTCAAACCAGAATGCCTCAAATGGCAGAAGCTGCTCATGAGCTAGGCATTGAATGTGTTGGTATTGCTTCTATTCCGCCACAGCTAAGAACCTCTTTAGATGACTACAAGAAAATGGCCGATGAATTTAATAGCATTGGTGAAAGTGCTAGAAAGGAAGGCTTGAAATACATTTATCATAATCACGGCTATGGTTTACAAGAAATGGAAGGGCAAATTCCGTTGGATCTAATTCTTGACAATACAAACCCAAAAACTGTTTTCCTGGAAATGGACATTTTCTGGACAACCGCTGGAGGTGCCGACCCTGTTGCTTATTTGAATAACCACCCTGGCAGATACATCGCTATGCACTTAAAAGACATGAAGGAGAAAAAACAATTCTCTGGAGATGGCGGTGACCCCTCACAATGGATAGAGCTATTCCCATATATGACCACAGCAGGTGATGGAGTACTGGACCTAAAGTCTATTGTTGATGCTGGTGCACAAAACGGTGTAAAGCATTTTTTTATTGAACAAGATATGGTGGCCAACCCTGAGGTAGCGCTAAAAAGAAGTATTGATTATTTTAAATCGGTACATCCTTAACATTTTTGTCACTCTTTAGAGCAGAGAAATTAAATTACAAACCCCTTGCACACCGGTCTAAGGGTAAAACTCCCGTTGTCATTCAGTCTTAGCTCAATACTTTCTTCAAAGCTTTATTGAATATTTGCACCTCCTCAATGGTACCCATACTAATTCGGCACCAATCAGTATAAGGAGGGAAAGGCCTACCCACCTTTACTCCTGCTTCTAGCATTTGCTTGTTGAAAGTCTGTATCTCTCTGCCCGTTTTAAAGAAGATGAAATTAGTGTTCGACTTGATATATTCTAGATTCAACTCGCGCATGGTGGAGTACATCATTTCTTTGCCTTCTTTTACTTTAGTGAGGCTAAAGTTGTAAAACTCATCATCCTGCAGAGCAGTCATGGCTGCTTTTAGTGCTAGCACATTGGAGTTTGCCACGATATTGGCCCTTATTTGATTCGCTAACTCCGGTTTGGTAATTAAATAACCTACCCTTAAACCCGCCAAACCGTAGACTTTAGAGAATGTCTTAGAAACGATCACATTCTCACCTTTCTTTACCAAAGTGACCATTGAAGGATAATCCTTTTCTTCAATAAAGTCATAATAGGCCTCATCACTAAAAACGATGGTCTTTCTTGAGGCTGAAGTACAAAAATCGACAAGCTTATTTTTTTCTAATAATGTAGAGGTTGGGTTATTGGGATTGCAGAGAAAAACCAACTTGGTTTTCGATGAAATTCGCTTTTCCATTTCATCTACATCATGAGTGAGTTCATCATCTAGATCCACCCAATTAATAGTAGCACCCCATTGCTTGGCATAAGTCATCATAGCCAGAAATGTTGGCCTGGCAGCTATGATTTCACCTCCATTATTGGCAAATGTTAGGCCTGTTACTTTGAGCCCTTCGCTCGAGCCACCTCCAATCACAATATGCTCACGAGTTACCCCTTCCTTTTTCGCAATCATCTCCGCCAATTCTTCAATTAATGTATCGGGATACCTGCAGCCCATATCAAAAGCTTGGGTCATGGCATTCCTCACTTTAGCAGAAGGGCCAAACGGATTTTCATTGAAGTTGAGAGCCACTGGATCGGCCAATGGCCTAGGGTTAAAAGCAAGAATTTCTCTTTCGGTGAGGCTTGAGGCGATGGATTGCCCGCCC
Source organism: uncultured Roseivirgaceae bacterium (assembly GCA_964350505.1). GTDB lineage: Bacteria > Bacteroidota > Bacteroidia > Cytophagales > Cyclobacteriaceae > Roseivirga. The sequence goes on from CAYGKL010000117.1 coordinate 2,251, forward strand.
ATGAAGGCCAATGCGCTTAGTGCACTACCCCTTTTGAGCCATGATCTTCTGTCCATAGTTATAGATTAAGGTTCAAGAAGTTAAGCAAATATTTGATGTGAAACACAATCATGTGTTTGTCACTCTTAAAAACCGCAGATCAATTTGAAGATCTGATACTTTTCATACCAATCGAAGTAGTCTTGTTTGATTTGATCTTTAGATTCATTGATAAAACTGAGAAAGGCTTATCTTTTTGGAGATAGATTTTTAGCACTCAGCCAAATAATATCCCACTGGGTAATTATTGGTAACCCCTTCATTGGAATGATGTGCTCCTGAACATTCTTCAATTCGTTTCTTAAAACCAATTAAAGGCATAAAGAGACTTTCGGCAATCTGGCTGCCATGATTGACGGCAGAAGGAAGCAATTAAATCTATTGATTATGTGATTGTCTGAAAGATGTATAAATTTAGTTACTAAACCCTTTAGAACTTAACTGGCAGAATTAAAAACTCAAAAAGAAGAACTAAAAATACTAACTTCAATTCTTAAGCTATTGACTGTGTTCTAGATTTTACCTTAAAGCTTGAAATCAACCTTGTTAAATAAATACATCCTCATTATCAAAAGGATCTCTTTCTCCTAAAAATATGGAATTACAACTTCTGTTAGACAACCTTACTAACCCCGCTCTACTCTTTTTTTTCTTGGGCTTACTAGCAGTTCAGCTTAAATCAGATCTTGAAATTCCAGGTACATCATCAAAATTTATATCACTTTATCTTTTGTTTTCCATCGGGTTCAAGGGAGGTCAAGAACTCTCCCATAGTAACCTAGATATGGAAATTTTATATTCCCTCCTATTCGGTGTCTTTATGGCACTAATAGTTCCTGTTTACTCCTTTTTCATCTTAAAGAAAAAACTGGGCGTTTGGAACGCTGGAGCAATTGGAGCAGCCTATGGCTCTGTAAGTGCAGTAACTTTTGTAACCGCTGTTTCCTTTCTAGAGACCCAACAAATTGAATTTGGCGGACATATGGTCGCTGTAATGGCTTTGATGGAAGCACCATCCATTATTGTGGGCGTTTTGCTAATTAGCCTATTTACTAAAAAAGAAGGTAGCGCGGTTTCCTTGTCATACACTTTAAAACATGCCCTTACTAATGGTAGTGTACTTCTTATCATCGGTAGTCTAGTCATCGGCTTTTTAGCCAGCGATAAACAAGCTGAGGGTATTGAACCCTTTACTACAGATATTTTCAAAGGATTCCTTTCTGTATTTTTACTTGATATGGGAATAACAAGTGGCAAGAAACTCGGCTCTTTTTTAAAGAACGGTTGGTTCTCACTTGCTTTTGCCATTGTGATACCACTCTTTAATGGGTGCTTGGTAGCTTATTTTAGCCATAATATTACCGATGTAATTGGGAATCAATTTCTATTCTCAATTCTGGCAGCCAGCGCCTCCTACATTGCAGTGCCCGCAGCTATGAAACTCGCGGCACCAAAAGCCAACCCTGGGTTATATTTGCCTATGGCACTTGCGATCACATTCCCTTTGAATATCACATTAGGAATGCCTCTATATTTATCGATAATTAACATGGCTTAAGCTAGATGGTCGCTAGTTTAAGTGGATGATACTCATCTAACATCAATGAGGTTGACCAATGCAAAAGAGAAATAGGCTGGATGTATTTACCATTAGGACTCATAGGTCACATACTCTGGACTATCATTTGACTTAGGGCTGAAAAGAAGTATTCAGCAAGGCAAAGGTGAAATTATACTCAATGCTACCGACCTGCTAGGTACTATGGTGATCAGCAGAAAGATCTTTGGAAACAACTTTAGCTATACCAGCGAAGATTTTTACGAAACTCAGGTAATTCGATTGGGCTATAATTACAAGTTTTGATGAAAGCCATATTTCCCAGAAAAAGGAATATGTATGCGATAAGCAGAAAAAGAGATATCAAAATGCCTTTTACAAGAAGATGAAGGAGCTTGGTCGTGAATATCTTGTGATGAATTGAATCATTTAATGCCCACAAATGAACAAGGAGGAGTTCGGTTCTGTACTATTGGGTATAGCCTAATCCATCTAAAACACTACTGATTACCTTTAATAAGCTATAGTTGGAAATGGCATAGCTCTTGTTTAACTCGGTGCGGATAGAAAACTAAAAACTTATGCTTAGGAGCTTTCTCCTTATCTCCGTCAGAAAAATGGGAAGCAAAGGAGGCATCGCCCTGTTAAATATTATCTGTTTAGCATTGGGCATAGCCTCCTGCCTCTTTATAGCAAACTTTCTTCACTATGAATTCAGTTTCGATCGTTTTCATGAGAAATCTGATAGGATTTTTCGACTGGAAACTGACAGCTACTACGTTAAGGAAATAACTAGTAAAGATGCTTTTACCACTTTTGAAACCGCACCACAATTAAAAAGTAAGTTTAGTGAAGTAGAAAGTTTCTTCAGGTTGATTCCCTTCACAGAAAACTACTCTGAATTTCTTATCAGTCAAGATGAAGATCATAAAAAGACAAATTTTGTTGAAACAGCATATTATGCAGATAACACTATTTTTAATTTATTCGATTTAGACTTTAGAGAAAGTCAGGCAGGAATCCTCAGCCGCCCCAATACCATTGCCATATCTTACAAACTGGCTAAAAAGATGTTCCCTAAAAAAATTGAAAAGGGACAATCTGTTTTGGGACAAAGAATACAAACCAGATCTTCTGACCTGAATAATATTGAATACGAAATTACCGGAGTGTTTAATGACATTCCTGAAAACTCACACCTGAAGTTCGATGCTTTGTTTTCCTTAGTCGGGGAAGAATATGTTTTGAATCTTCCTAATTATGAGAATTCGTTTAGCTATTTATTGCTCTCACAAAATGCCAATTGGAGGCAAATAAATGATCAATTAATAGATGAAACAAAAAACAGCTCTATCAACTATTACAAGAGTATTTCCCTATATCCTCTCGAAGAAATACACTTAGGCCATCAGGTATCTAATCAACCTTCACCACCGACTAATCCTATGTTTTTGATATTTCTGGGCGCCATTGGATTAATCGTTCTGTTACTGTCAACTACTAACTATATCAACAACTCTATTATTACAGCCTTGGATAGAGCAAAAGAAGTAGGCCTAAGGAAACTCTTGGGTGTGAGCCCAAATCAACTGAGTGGTAGCATTTATCTTGAATGCCTTTTGACCAATGCTTTCTCTGGACTATTGGCCATAGTGATTTTTATTGTTGGTCAAAAATCTGTTCGCGTCTTTATGGACATTGGCTACCCAGAAACCCTCGAGTTAGAACGTGTAATTATATTGGTAATCACCTTTATTGGCCTTATTACGCTATGTACTTTTTTCACAGCTTTCTATCCTTCTCGCCTACTGAATTCTTTAAAACTGACCGAGGCCTTGAAGGGCAAAAGCGTCATTTTTCAGTCAAAACAGTCATCAAAAGGAGCTCGGGCTATGAAAACCTTACTCGTTTTTCAACTGACCGTGAGTATGATTTTCATATCAGCCGCCTATGTGGTTTATAAGCAGTTAAAGCATATCAAACAAAACGATAATCGGGCATATGAATTAGAGGTTCAAGGTAAATTCCCTGGATTTGCCGGAGCCAATGAGTTTTACACTGACTATTCTAATAACTTCATTTCAAAGGCCATTGACAATGGTGCAATAAAATCAGTCGGCTTATCCAACATGCACAAAGGTCAGGTAAGAATGAAACAATATATTCGACCACTGACCCAAATTGAAAAGACCGATTCGGATAACTATGACGGACAGTTTCTTTTATCATTGGTGGATTACAATTATTGGAAAAACGACTCGATGGCCTTTATTAGTGGGAAGAACTTTAACTCCATCTTCGGCTACGATTATAATGGAGTAATAATCAATGAAGCAGCCCTATTTGCTATGCAATTCAACAATCCAGAAGAAGCCATAGGAGAAACCGTGGGCAAATATAATGGCCCTTTAGAAGTCAAAGGCGTGATAAGAAACGACTCCATCAACGATATTCCAAAAGTATTCGTGACGGGGTTCCGGTTTCCGTCCTATTTCAATATTACCCTCGAGGCTCAAGGTAATTCATCTGAGAAAATTAACGCCACACTAGAATCGCTGAGAAAGAGTTGGAACCCCAAGTTTAACAACTTCTACATCATTACACGTAACTTCGAAACACAGTCACTATTGGAGCAGAGTCTTTTGAAGCTTTTCATCTTTTTTACCGGGATTGCGGTTTTTGTGGCCTGTACTGGAGTATATAGTCTTTCGGCTTTCACTGCACAAAAGAGAACTAAAGAAATGGGACTTAGAAAAATACTTGGAGCCGATGTAAGTCAGATTCTTTTCGTTCTCATTTATGACTTTATGAGACTCATATTTATCTGCAGTCTTATCTCCATTCCATTAATTATTTACGGAATAAAAAGTTGGCTCAGTAATTATACTTATCGAATTGATCTTCAACCATCTTTACTGATCATACCTATTCTTATAATGACTATAATTGCCATTTCTATTATTGTAAAACAATCATGGAGGACAGCTGTAATTAGTCCATTGAGTGCCATCAATCGATAAACTAGTTGGCTCTCACAGCTCCTGCCAACTTACCTTAATGATCTAAAGAAGTTCATTTTTTCATGAAACAAACAATTGATTGTACTGATCCAAAAATTCTATGATTGTTGAATATATATATTCTAAATCTTTATCTGAGATAACGTATGGCGGAATTAGGTAGATAACGTTGCCCAGTGGACGAATTAAGAGACCCTTTTCGATAAAATATGGATAAAGGTGATGCCGGGCTTCATTGAAGTAAGAAGTGTCCTTTTCAGTATTTAATTCAAAGGCTAGAATGGTGCCGTGGATCCTTGGGTTTCTAACCAAAGGATGGTTTTCAATCTTGCCAAAAAACTCTTGATGCCTTTGCCCTATTCTTTTTCTGTTGTTATCACATGCATCGGTTAAGAGTAAATCTAGAGAAGCATTGGCGGCAGCACAAATCATAGGGTTACCAGTAAAGGAATGCCCATGAAAGAAGGTCTTCATTAGGTCATTACTTCGATAAGCGTCCTGAATTTTCTGAGTACAAGAGGTTACTCCCATTGGTAGCACGCCACCTGTTAAGCCTTTAGAAAGACAAATGATGTCGGGCTTATTCACCAGCTGATCTGAAGCGAATAAAGTACCTAACCTACCAAAACCAGTCATTACTTCATCGGCAATACAAATTACATCGTGGGCTTGTGCCAAGCCTATCATTTTATCCAGCAACTGGGCTGAATAAAACCTCATGCCTGAGGCTCCCTGAACTAGCGGTTCGAAGATAAAGGCAGCAACTTGGTTGGTTTCAATCAGCTGCTTAAAGTGATTCCAAACCTCATCTTCTTTATCCTTTTCAGGAAAATCAATAAAGTCTACCTCGAAGAGGTACGGATCGAAAGGAGTAGTAAATGGCCCTCTGTCTCCTACCGACATGGCACCAAAGGTGTCACCATGATAGGCTCCGTCAATGGCAATGATCTTCTTCTTTTCAATCCCTTGGTTATGAAAATATTGAAAAGCCATTTTAATACCGACTTCGGTGGCTGTACTGCCATTGTCGCTATAGAATATCTTTGATTGGTTCTCTGGAAGAATCTCCAAAAGCCTTTCTGCCAAGCGAATGGCTGGTTCATGAGTGAAGCCAGCGAATATGACATGCTCTAATGTCTGAGCCTGCTCGGCTATGGCATTGGCGATATAAGGATGACTATGCCCATGAATATTCACCCACCAAGAGGAAATGACATCGATGATTTTCTTCCCCTCTTTAGTGAATAAATTGACGCCTTCAGCTCGCTCAAGCATCTCTGGCTCAATCATCCCTTTTAAGGGAGTAAACGGGTGCCAGATAGCATTCTTATCGCGCTCCAACCAATTACTCATACCAATTTAAAATTAACTGGTCTGCCCAATACTGAATTACCTCTTTATTGACTAAGCTCAGTTTTGGAATGTTCAATAACACCCTATATCCGCTATGTTTTTCAATGATCTGCTCGCTTTCCAAGTTGCCCTCTCCATTGAAAATGATGCCTTTCACTTTGTAATTATTTCGCTTTAAATAATCGACAGTAAGCAAAGTGTGATTGATACTACCTAAGTATAGGTTAGCCACCAAAATAACTTCCATGTCAAGTTCTCTGGCAATTTCAATAACAAAATTATCTTGATTGATAGGCACCATTACTCCTCCTGCTCCTTCTGTAATGATCTCATTATCAGTATCTGGCAACACAAAATCGTCAAATTCAATCTGCAAGTGTTCAAACCTAGCAGCAGCATGAGGAGAAGCAGGAAGTTTTAAACGATGCGTTTCTTGGTGAAATTGAGAAATAGTATTGCTAACTAAGTCTTTTACAGTATCGGTATCAGCAGGTAGCCCTGCCTGAATAGGCTTCCAATAGTCTGCTTTAAGTGCCTCAACAAGAATTGATGAGACCAAGGATTTGCCACTGTCTGTACCTATGGCGGTCACAAAATAATTCATAGCTGCAAATTAAGCCTTTGCCTTTTGAATAGCCTCGTAACACTCGATGAGTTTTTCTCTTAAGTCTTGGAATTTTATTGGCTTAACAAGATAGGCTTGCATGCCTGCTTCCAGACCTTTTTCAATATCCGCTTTAAAAGCATTAGCAGAAACACCCATTATCATAGGCTTATGCTCCATAGGAAGCTCTTGAATGATCTTTGTAACTTGATAGCCATCCATTTTTGGCATAGAAATATCAAGAAGAATAACATCGTAGACATTGTCTTTGATGGCCTGAATTACTTCAAAGCCATCAGTAACCACATCTGGCACATATCCCATTCTCTCCAAAAAGAGCATAGTTAGTTTTCTATTGATAGAATT
>CAYGKL010000118.1:0-9072 GCA_964350505.1 uncultured Roseivirgaceae bacterium
CGCGGTACAACGGTTTTCAAGACCGCCGCATTCGACCACTCTGCCACTCCTCTGGATGTAATTTCCCGTTTGGGACTGCAAAGATAGTTGTAATTTTTTTTCTACAAACAAGTATTTTAAATATTCTCCTCAGATTTCAATTTGTCAAATTTAGCCTTATCAAAAGCTGCATTCATCTCAAAGCCAACAAGCAATATTAGAGAGAGAATAAAAAGCAATAACATAAGCACTAGCAATACTCCAATAGAGCCATAAAGCTTATTGTAAGCACCAAAATTGTTGATATAGAAAGAGAACCCAAAGAAGGCCGCTAGGCATGCAAAGGTTGAAAATATTGATCCAATACTGAAAAAATGCCAGCGTTCATGAACAGCTGGAGCGAAGAAATAAATAGAAGAAATAGCAATTTGGAAAACTAAGTAGAGCACCACAAAACGCAGTACAAGGATTAAGTCTAGGGAAATCACATCTTGTAGGAACTCTCTGATTTTATTGTCTTCCAAAAGTTGCTGCCCTACCACAAGCAACGCCACAGATATAATTACCGAAAGGGAAAGTATGAAGATGAGAAAGCCTGCAATAAACCTCATCTTAAAGAAACCTCTCGTCTCCACTGTCTTATAGCACGCATTAAAGGCGGCCATTAGCGCGCTCATGCCATTAGTGGATAGCACCAAAGTAAATATGAAACCGAAAGAAAGAAGACCTCCTCTTTGTTTATTGATAATATCATGAATTGTACTATCCGCTGCTGCATATAAGTTGGCAGGTAATATATCTTCCATGAATCCAATGATCTCATTATTGGTTACTTCAGGGAAAAAGTTTTGGATATAAGGAGTAAGTGTAAAAAGAAAAATAATAGCCGGAAAAATAGCCGTAGTAAAGCTAAAAGCAACGGCATTGGCACGACCTAGAAGCTCATCATCCCACATCTTTTGGAGAAAAATAACAACAGCATCATATAGCCCTACCTTCTCTTTCCCCAGCTTAATTCTCTGAAGAAATGCCACTAGCCTTAAATAGACAGTGTGATTAAGAATAAGATTAATTAAACGGCTTTTCATTCAAAATATGGCTTCAGAATTCCAAGTAAGTGTTCTGGCGCCCTACATGGTTTATTGTTTGACATATTGATGAAGACCAATGTTGTCTCTCCTTCATTTATTTTTTTACCCGCCTCATTTATAATTTCATAGGAAAAGAGCATTCTTACCATTGGTAGTTCTGAGACAATAACTCTAATTGTCAAAAGCTCATCGTATTTGCCTGGTTGTATGAATTTACAATGCAGGTCCGTAACCGGCATCATTATTCCCTCTTCCTCTAACTCCTTGTAATTAAACCCTAATTGTCTTAGCGATTCAACTCTACCTACCTCATAATAGGCTGCATAGTTACCATAATAGGCATAGCCCATTTGGTCTGTTTCGGCATATCTTACGCGAATTTGAGTTTCAGCAATGTACATGCTATCTGTAGATGTTCCTATTGTTCAAAGCTTGCTGAAAGAGTCTGGCATTTCGATTATGCTCAACCAATGTCTTCGCAAATCTGTGGTAACCAGAAAAATCTTCCTTAGCACACATATAAATATAGGAATGCTCTTCATAATTGAGAACTGCATTGAGAGAACTTATGGATGGAAGGTTGATAGGACCAGGAGGCAAACCACGGTACCTATACGTATTATAAGGACTGTCAACTCGAGTATCCACTGTAAGAATCCTCTGGATGGAGAAATCCCCAAGGGCATATTTAACAGTTGGATCGGCCTGAAGCAACATATTCTTATTCAGTCTATTGATATACAGGCCTGCTATCACTGGCTTCTCCTCACCCATTATGCTCTCATCTTGCACAATCGATGCTAAAGCAGAAACCTTAATTGGGTCTAAACCAATAGCCGAAGCTTTTTCTTTCTTCTCTGCTGTCCAAAAGTTGGTGTATTCCTTATTCATTCTTTCGAACAAAGCTTTAGCCGTAATGGTCCAGTACACCTCATAGGTGTTCGGAATGAACATGGCCATGATGTTTTGACCATTAAAACCATATTCTTCTAAGAAGTCATCATCATTTAAAAGGGCTTCAAATTCCTCTGGATTTAAACCAATTCCAGCAGTAATCTTCTCCGTTAAATCCGTCTTGAAGCGTACATTATTGAAAGTAATATCCACTGGAATTTGATCCCCAGAACGTAGCTTCCTGATGGCATCTATGTTGTTCATCTTAGGCTCTAGTCGATAGACGCCTGCCTTCACCAAATCTGGATATTTTAGGATTTTGGCAACGAAACTGAATGAAAGTGCATCTTCAATGATACCCTCATCGTAGAGGTAATTTCTTAGAGAATCGAAGTTATCATCCTTATCTATTAATATGGTTCTAGCATCGGCCTGTGTTAAAACATTCGCACCATAAAATAGCTGGTAGAAATAAAATGTGAAGGTGGACAACATAATGGAAAAGATGACCATACCCATTACAAAACGCTTTCTTTTCTGCATAAGGGCACAAAAATAGTGAATTTGTCATAACTTCGGTCTTATTTCAGACTCATGCCTGCAGAGTATATCAGACTGTACGAAGAAAACCCAGAAGCGCGCAAACTCGATGAGATTGTTCAGACTTTAAAAAATGGGGGAGTAATTATCTATCCAACAGATACTGTGTATGGAATAGGATGCGATTTCAGTAATGTGAAAGCAGTTCAGCGCGTTTGTCAAATCAAAAATGCCCAACCACAGTCCCTCTCCTTTATTTGCTATGACCTGAGTGAAATTTCAGAGTATGCTAAACACTTGAGCACTCCTGTTTTTAAGGTGATGAAGAAGGCACTTCCGGGACCATTTACTTTTATTTTAGAAGCAAGTAGTAAAGTTCCGAAGGTGTTGAATGCCAAAAAGAAAACAATTGGAATTCGTGTACCCAACAATAATATTCCGCGGGAATTAGTAAGAAGGTTGGGCAACCCAATTATTACCACCTCTATTAGAGATGAAGATGAAGTGATTGAATACTCGACCGATCCAGAACTGATTTATGAGAAATACCAAAATTTGGTAGACGTGGTAATTGATGGTGGCTATGGTGGTAACACACCTTCTACTGTTGTCGATTGCTCTGGAGAATATATTGAAGTAATAAGACAAGGTCTGGGAGACATTGAAGCCTATATGTAGTGAAAGTAATCTTAGAGACTCAATACTTCCCTTCTATCGCCTATTTTGTTCTGCTAGCTCATGCAGAAGAGGTTTACATTGAAGCATTCGAGAACTTTGAAAAACAAACCTATAGAAATAGGTGCGAAATATTAGGCGCAAATGGAGTTCACAGATTGACTGTCCCAGTCTATTCAGCCAATAGCAAAATAAAAATTCAGTCGGTTGCCATTGATCATCATCAGAAATGGACTAATAACCATTGGAGATCTATTCAGTCAGCATACGGCAAGGCACCTTTTTTCGATTATTACGCTGAATACTTAAAATCTGAACTGTTTAAGTCTCAGAACAGTTTATTTAACCTGAACAGATCTCTGCTGACATTATGTCTTAAGTTGATCAATTTACCGATCAAATTAAATTCGACCGAAAAGTATGAATTGAATACATCAGAAGACATTTTTGATGGAAGATCATTGGTTCACCCTAAAAAGTCTTTAGAAACCCTGTCATGGTTTCGGCCAACATCGTACTATCAGATTTTTGGCAGAAACTTTGTACCCAACCTGAGCATCTTAGATCTACTGTTTTGCATGGGACCGGATACTTTAATGGTTTTGAAGGAATCGGGTGTTTTATTAAAGAACAAATAGGTTTTGATACCGTTTTCTATTAAATCTCAAGCATATCTTCTTATATTGATTTGAGGTTTATTGGAACAAATTAGACCAAGAGAAAGGCATTAAATGGAAGCAAAATTTTCAAATAGAGTAAAAGAAGTAATCTCCCTGAGTCGTGAAGAAGCATTGCGCCTTGGTCATGACTACATCGGAACCGAGCATCTTCTTTTAGGAATGATACGTGAAGGAGAAGGAGTAGCAGTGAGTATACTTAAGAAATTGGGTACTTCACTAGAAGAACTTCGTGAAGCAGTAGAAAGAGCCACTAAAGGCACTGCAAATCATAATGTTAAAAATCTGGCCAATATTCCATTAACAAGACAGTCAGAGAAGGTGCTGAAAATCACTTATCTCGAGGCTAAGATTTTTAAAAGCCAGCTGATTGGAACAGAACACCTGCTTCTCTCCATTTTGAGAGATGAGGATAATATTGCCACTCAGATCTTAGAGAAGTTTGACGTTAACTATGAAGTAGTAAAAGAAATGCTGGAATATCAGACAGACAACCCAATCGCTTCCTCAGACACTGATGATCCCGATGACGATTCATCAAAAATGTTCAGCAGTGGCTCAACTGGAGGAGGATCTTCAGACAGACCTTCTGGAAAAGGGTCTGAAAAATCAAGAACCCCAGTATTAGACAATTTTGGTAGAGATCTTACCAAATATGCTGAAGAAGATAAGTTAGACCCTATTATTGGTAGGGACAAAGAAATTGAAAGAGTGGGTCAAATTCTTTCGAGAAGAAAGAAAAACAACCCAATCCTCATTGGAGAACCAGGTGTTGGTAAATCTGCCATTGCAGAAGGTCTTGCATTGCGTATCATTCAAAAGAAAGTATCTCGAGTCCTCTTTAATAAAAGAGTTGTTACACTTGATCTGGCATCTTTAGTAGCTGGCACAAAATACCGTGGACAGTTTGAAGAGCGAATGAAAGCGGTAATGAATGAGCTGGAGAAATCACCTGAGGTTATTCTTTTTATAGATGAGCTGCATACCATTGTTGGGGCAGGTGGAGCTTCTGGCTCACTAGATGCTTCTAATATGTTCAAACCGGCTCTGGCAAGAGGAGAAATTCAATGTATAGGAGCCACAACGCTTGATGAATACCGTCAATATATTGAGAAAGATGGTGCCTTGGCAAGAAGGTTCCAGCAGGTAATGGTAGATCCTACAACTCCTGAAGAAACGGTCCAAATCTTGGATAACATTAAGGAACGCTATGAAGATCACCATCATGTAAATTATACTCCTGAAGCCATCAAGGCTTGTGTGGCATTATCTGACAGATACATTTCTGACAGATTCTTGCCAGACAAAGCGATTGATGTTTTGGATGAGTCTGGTGCTCGTGTTCACATCAACAATATTCATGTTCCAGAAGACATAGTAGAGTTAGAGGAATCTATTGAGGATATTAAGAAGGAGAAAAACAGAGTTGTAAAAAGCCAAAAGTATGAAGAGGCAGCACAACTAAGGGATAAAGAGAAAAAGCTTATCGATCAATTAGACAAAGCCAAAGCCCGTTGGGAAGAGGAAAGTAAGTCTAAGCGATATGTAGTAGATGAAGAAAATGTGGCTGAAGTAATAGCCATGATGACAGGCATTCCTACCTCTAGAGTTGCCCAGAAAGAGCAAGCCAAACTAGTAGGTATGGCGAATGAATTGAGTGGAAGAGTGATTGGGCAAGAAGATGCCATTAAAAAACTCACCAAGGCAATTCAGAGAACAAGAGTTGGACTAAAAGATCCTTCGAAACCAATTGGTACTTTTGTATTTCTTGGCCCAACTGGTGTCGGTAAAACGGAATTAGCTAAAGTTTTAGCAACCTATCTTTTCGATAAAGAGGAATCTCTGATTAGAGTAGATATGAGTGAGTATATGGAGAAATTCTCTGTGTCGCGCCTTGTAGGAGCGCCTCCAGGCTATGTTGGTTACGAAGAAGGTGGTCAGTTAACTGAAAAAGTTAGACGTAAACCTTACTCTGTAGTCTTGCTAGATGAAATTGAAAAAGCTCACCCAGATGTGTTCAATATACTGCTTCAAGTGCTTGATGATGGTATCTTGACTGACGGCTTGGGTAGAAGAGTTGACTTCAGAAATACTATCATTATTATGACATCAAACATTGGTGTTCGAGATCTGAAAGATTTCGGGACTGGTATAGGTTTCTCTACTCAAATGAAGAGAGAAAATGAAGATGCCATGATCAAGGACACCATTCAAAAAGCCTTAAAGAAAACCTTTAGCCCTGAGTTCTTGAACAGGTTAGACGATGTGATCATCTTCAACTCACTTTCAAGAGAGCATATTCACCAGATCATTGATATCTCGCTGAAGAAGCTTTTAGGAAGAATTGAGGCCATGGGTTATAAAATCAGCCTTACTGAGAAAGCCAAAGACTTTATTGGTGATAAGGGTTTTGATCCTCAGTATGGAGCTAGACCATTGAACAGAGCGATTCAAAAATATTTGGAGGATCAGATTGCAGAAGAAATTCTGAAAGGTGATATCAATGAAGGAGATACGCTTTTGGCTGACTACCCGGAAGGTGCTGAAGGATTGACCATCAAAATTAAGAAGAAGAGAAAGTCGAATAAGAAAAAAGAGGAAGAAGATTCACCGGAATAATTTTCTTAACTGATAAAATTTAAAGCCATATCTTAATTGATGTGGCTTTTTTTATGGGCCATAAAAAATAAATGAGAGCCCCTTCTGAGCTCTCATTCTTCAACCAAAATATATAGTATATGAACTATAAATTACTAATTATTAATAAATGGATTTGAGAATTTTACATCATTAATGAAATTCTCGTCTGTGAGTGTTCTTAGAAAAGCAACTAGTGCTTGTCTTTCCTGAGGGTTCAAATTCATCCTTCTCACATTACCATTATTTGTGCGAAGTCTGTTGTCAAGATTCTGATTATTTTGAATCCCTCGATCATAAAACTCCACAACTTGTTCTAAAGTTTCAAACCTCCCGTCATGCATGTACGGAGCAGTTAAAAGAATGTTTCTTAAAGAATTAACTTTAAACTTACCATTGTCACGTGGATTACCTGTCACCCCACCTAAACCCAAGTCAATACTTATAAGATCTAACCCATTATTTCTTGCCTGATCACCACTAAAAGTAGCTGTTTCATGGCAATTAGAACATTGAGTACGGCCACTAAAGAACAAATCTTTTCCTAGATTTTCAAGTTCACTGAAATTTAGAAAGTCTGCATTGTTATTACCATTAACGGATGCCAAGCCTTCATCGTATCTCGACTCAAAAGAAACCATAGATCTAACAAATTGCGATAAGGCTAATGATATTCTACTATTACTAACGCTAGCATCTCCAAAAGCTTCAGTAAACAAAGGTTGATAAAAATCTTCCGCTTGAATTTTTGAAACAAGTTCATCCAATGTTAGTCCCATTTCAACTTCGTCTTGGATTGGTAACAATGTCTGAATTTCGAGTGTATTTGCTCTCTCGTCCCAAAAGAACCGTCCGTTATTATAATATCTTGAATTGGCCAAGCCCATACTATTCCTTGCCGTTTCACCTCCTTCAAAACCAAGGCTTAATACCTCATTATCAGAAAAACCAAGGGCTTGATCATGACAAGATGCGCATGAAACAGTATTGTTTCCCGACAATCGAGTGTCATAGAATAAAACCCTTCCAAGTGTAGCACCTGCATCCGTCACCTGATTGTTATTTGGTGTATTATCAATGCCTTCTATATTATTTGTTAAAAAGTGGCTTGGTAAATCTGGGTTAGCGTAGTTATATGGCTCTTGTGGTAAATTGAGCATACCAGAAATATCTCCGTTAATTCCTTCTAAATCTTGATCAGGATTCGAACAGCTGTAGGTTAGAGCAACTAGTCCTATCAGTAAAATTAAGCTCGCTCTCATATTTTCATTATTTCAGTTGTGCCCTTATATCCGGTTAGTTCTAATTCTCCCTACCCTGCTCATTAGAAATAATTTTAAAGTCAACGATTAATTTCGCTATCTTCTCTTTCTACTTACTACCGACCTGCTTGCTAACATATCACCGTACAGTAGGAAAAATTAAAATAGGTTAAGCCTATTCCTTCTTTGTGCGTAGATTTAACAGAACAATCATCAATAATTTGAGAGCACCATTTATTATAAGCGGAAAGCAGGTTTTACCAGGAGAAGAGGCTGTCATCAATGTGAACATTGCCCGGCTGCCTTCACATTCTGATATTAACTTAAAGATTACCGTGGCAAGAGCACTAGAGGAAGGCCCAACGCTTTTGCTAAGCGGAGGGCTACACGGAGACGAGATTAATGGAACTGAGATAGTTCGAAGAATCATCGAGAAAGATCAACATAAGCCTAAAATTGGCACTGTTATTTGCATACCAATCATTAACATGTTCGGATTTATTAACTTTAGCAGATACGTCCCAGACGGTAAAGATGTGAACCGCTCATTTCCAGGTAATAAAAATGGATCTTTAGCCTCTAGGGTAGCACATTACCTTACCAATAACATTATCCCTAAGATAGATGTGGGTCTTGATTTCCATACCGGAGGAGCCGATAGAACTAACTATCCGCAAATAAGGTGTGTGATGAAAGATGAAAAAAACAAAGCTATCGCAGAGGCCTTTGAGCCTCCATTTATTTTAAACTCCCCCTTCAGACCAAAGTCTTTGAGACAAACTGCAGCCAGAATGGGTAAGCATATTTTGGTTTTTGAAGGAGGTGAATCGGCTCGTTTCGATGAGCATGCCATTCAATCTGGAATTAATGGGGCATTGAGAGTTATGAAATATCTGGGCATGAGAGAACGAGCTCCAGACCCAATGCAAAAGACCAACGTGATCTACAGTTCTTCTTGGGTTAGAGCTAAATATTCAGGGATTTTCCTTACTCAAGTAAAATCAGGTGAGTACATTGAAAAAAATCAGGTAATTGGATACGTAGCCGAACCCTTTGGATCGTTTAAACACAAAATAAAAAGCCCTGCAACGGGGTACATAATTGGACTCAATAATAACCCAATTGTTCATCAGGGCGATGCAGTTATGCATATCGGAGTAAAAAGGCAGTAATGGAAAAGGAAATCACACTTCTGGAAGAAATCTCAAAATTAATCAACGATGGCAATATTAAGGCCATCCATGATTTAATGGAGAGCCTGAAAACAGAAGATTTGGTTTATACTTATAACCGGCTTCAAAAAGATGATCAGGTTGC
>CAYGKL010000119.1:0-9058 GCA_964350505.1 uncultured Roseivirgaceae bacterium
TCTTTAAAATTTACCCAGCGGACTTCCTCAATTTCTGAAGCTGGGGTTATTTCTTCCATATACTTTGCCCAATAGCATGTCATTTGAACGATTGTACCTAGAGGCTTTCCATGCGCCTGAGCTTCAAAAGTACCATAGTATTCTATGGATTCAGGAATTAACGTTACTGTTAGTTCTTCTTCAATCTCACGGATCAAAGCTTCATCATCGGCTTCTCCATATTCTCGTTTGCCACCTGGGATGTAGAAGGTGTCTTTACCGATTGATCGAGCAACCAGTATTTTGCCGTTCACAATTTCTACCCAAGCGAGTTTGTCAATGACTTTGCTCACACTCAATCTTCCATTAGTTTTTGGAGAATCTCTTGTGCAGCTTTAGCTATTACAGTGCCAGGGCCAAATACCGCAGATACGCCAGCCTTGTGCAAGAAGTCATAATCGTTTGGTGGAATTACACCTCCAGCAATGACCATAATATCTTCTCGACCTAACTTTTTAAGCTCTTCTATAAGTGCAGGGACAAGGGTTTTATGTCCGGCCGCTAAACTCGATGCGCCTACAATATGCACATCATTCTCTGCTGCTTGCAGGGCGACTTCCTCAGGGGTTTGGAATAAAGGGCCTATGTCTACATCGAAGCCTAAGTCTGCAAAACTGGTGGCAATAACTTTGGCGCCTCTGTCATGGCCATCTTGTCCCATCTTGGCTACCATAATTCGTGGTCTACGACCATCCAATTCAGCAAACTGATCGGCTAGGTTCCTGGCTTTTATAAAGTCTTCGTTGTCTTTCACTTCACTCGAATATACGCCAGAAATTGTTTGAGTCACTGCTTTGTGCCTTCCAAAAACTTTCTCCATGGCCATTGAGATTTCGCCTAATGAGGCTCTTTTTCGAGCGGCATCTACTGCTAACTCCATCAAGTTGCCCTCACCAGATTCTGCAGATTTTGTGATTGCCGCAAGTGCAGCTTCTACTTCTTTAGTATTTCTTTCTCTTTTTAGTTTTTCAAGTCGGGCGATTTGAGATTTTAGAACAGCCGTATTGTCTACTTCAAGTAATTCAATATCGGTTTTTTCATCTACCGTATACCGGTTTACGCCCACAATAGTGTCCTTACCAGAGTCAATTCTAGCTTGCTTTCGAGCGGCAGCCTCTTCAATCCGCATTTTAGGCAAGCCTTGCTCTATAGCTTTGGCCATTCCGCCCATTTCCTCAACCTCTTCAATCAATGCCCAAGCTTTTTGCACCAACTGCTCGGTGAGGTATTCTACATATTGAGAGCCACCCCATGGGTCTATAACCCTTGTAATTCCTATTTCCTTCTGTAGATAAATCTGTGTATTTCGGGCAATTCGAGCAGAAAAGTCTGTTGGCAAGGCGATGGCCTCGTCAAGTGCGTTCGTGTGTAGCGATTGCGTGTGGCCCATTACGGCAGCTAAGGCTTCTACACAAGTTCTTGCTACATTATTGAATGGATCTTGTTCAGTCAATGACCAGCCTGATGTCTGGCAATGGGTTCTTAGTGCCATCGACTTTGGGTTGTTTGGGTTGAACTGCTTCACGATTTTTGACCATAGCAATCGGCCAGCTCTCATTTTAGCAATTTCCATGAAATGATTCATGCCCACTGCCCAGAAGAACGACAGGCGTGGAGCAAATTCATCAATATCTAGGCCAGCTTTGATCCCAGTTCTTAGGTATTCTAAGCCATCCGCTAAGGTGTAGGCCAATTCCAAGTCTGCTGTGGCACCAGCTTCTTGCATGTGGTAGCCAGATATACTGATGGAATTGAATTTCGGCATGTACTGGGAAGTGTACTCGAAGATATCGCCTATGATTCTCATGGAAGGTAGTGGAGGATAGATATAGGTGTTCCTCACCATAAATTCCTTTAGAATATCATTCTGGATAGTACCAGAGAGTAGTTCTTTAGAATAGCCTTGTTCTTCAGCCGCTACAATGTAAAAAGCCATGATGGGAATTACAGCGCCATTCATGGTCATGGAAACCGACATTTTATCTAGTGGAATCTGATCGAAGAGTACTTCCATATCTAAGATGGAATCTATGGCAACACCAGCTTTACCAACGTCACCGATTACTCTTGGATGATCTGAATCATAACCGCGGTGTGTCGCTAAGTCGAAAGCCACCGAGAGTCCTTTTTGGCCAGCTGCTAGGTTTCTTCTATAAAATGCGTTCGATGCCTCTGCAGTTGAGAAGCCTGCATATTGCCTGATTGTCCATGGCCTAACGGTATACATGGAGCTGTAAGGCCCTCTTAAATAGGGTGGTATTCCTGCGCCAAAGCCTAAATGTTCTAAAGGTTGAAATGAAACTCCGGTAAAACTTGATGGTATTTCAATTCCTTCAGCTGATTTCCATGTCTCTGCTGATTTTTGAGCAGAGTTAGAAGTTTTGATGTTACTTAGGTCAGGTCTCATTGGGCAGTGTTTTTGGCTATGAAACTTTCAGTATCAATTGAAGAGAGGCCTCCTTGTTGTTCTATTTCTTTCAAAAGGGCAAGTGCACTGTTGAAGATATCCTCTGTCAGCGTTTCTATATAATATGAGCCAGCAGCAGGGTCGACTATCTTGTCGAGGTAAGATTCTTCCCTGAGAATTGGTGAAATATTCCGTGCCATTCGCTCGGCTAGAGCCGACTTGGATGGAAAAGTATTATAGAAAGGTTGAACTACTATTCCATCCGTTCCTCCTAAAATAGCAGACATAGCCTCTGTAGTAGCATGTAACATAAAACTATGCGGATCATCAATCTCATTTTCCCATGGGCCAACCTGACTCGTGATCTCAGATGAAACATTTTCTATTCCATAACCATTGGCTACGGTATCAATCAGTCTTCTCAAAGCCCGGTGTTTTGCGATTTCGATAAAGAAGTCCTTTGAAGTAGATAAAAGAAAAACACAACTCTTAAGATATTCTTCAACCTCTGTCTGAGTAGTTGCATTTGCATCAACCTCATCTATCAATTGGCTCAAGGTCATTGCGAAATTTATTGCAGCCTTTCCATGGGTTTCAATTTTATAATGATTGGTTTTGAGGTGACCAATGGTTGGATTATCCAAAGAATTGCTCTGTATGAAACCAGAGATTTGATCAATAGTGACATTTTCACTCATCAGGTATTCTTGGTAGCCAGTCAAAAATACTTTGGAATCGATTGCTGAGCTAAGATGAAAAGAAAGATGGCAAAACTGAGCTTGTATGCCAGATAACAGCTTTTTGAAATCTGGCAGAACTTTTAATTCGAACAGAATGCCATTCGCACCATTCTCTAATGCATTTAGTGCCTTCTGATTAGCTGATTTAAAATCTGTAACAACAATAGGCTGATAATTCACCCAGAATCGGTCTCCAAAAAGCATTGAATTTTTGCTGAAGTTGGAGTAATTAAAAGTCTCAAAATCAATGTCTTCTGAGGTGTAAAAAGGTTTCCCTTTGAGACCTTGAGTTTTCCACAAAAGAGCGTCTAGAGGTTCCCCTCTCAAGTCTTTCTTCAGTAGCTCAGTCCAGTTTTCGGGTTTTTGCTTTTTAAATTCTTCAAATAGAGGTTTACTCATATAATCGGCTTTTCTCGGGTAAAAATACGTTTTTTAGAGTTCAGCCCTAAGACTTTATTTATTAAGGTCTAACCTATTTATGAACATTTAATGAATTTAGACGAAGAGTTATCAACAAAAACAATTGTGGATAATGTGTGGATTAGTGGGGAAAACTATTTCTATCCGATATGGTTCTTTGGCTTTCCATTGTCTTCGATTTTTTCCATTTTTGTTCCCCTCTTTAAAAAATCAAGGGTCAGTTTTTGAATTATTCATGGTGAAAAGCGAAACTTCTGTATGGGATGATTGTCTCGGATTAATCCGGGGTCAGGTTGGTGAGCAGAGCTTTAAGACATGGTTTGAACCTATCAAACCACTGAGATTAGATAATAATACGCTGACAATACAAGTACCAAGTCAATTTTTCTACGAATATCTAGAAGAACACTATGTACACCTTCTAAGGCAATGTGTGCAAAATGAACTTGGACCAGAAGGAAGGTTGGAGTATTCGGTGATAGTTGATAGTGGGACTGTTCAAAATCAGGCTTATTCTGTTACACTACCGAATCAGAACAAGCATAACTTCCAGAACAATAATAAATGGGGTAATTCAAATGGGAGAAATGAGATGCAGAATCCGTTTCTAATGCCATCGCTCGATAAGGACTCCAGATATTCGAACCTCAACCCGAATTATAGCTTCGATAATTACATTGAAGGAGACTGTAATAGATTGGCGAGATCTGCAGGAATTGCAGTTGCTGAAAAACCAGGGATTACCTCTTTCAACCCATTGATGATATATGGTGGTGTTGGTTTGGGTAAAACGCACCTTATGCAAGCCATCGGGAATAAAGTTGGAGAAGATGGGAAAAACAATTTTGTATTGTATGTCTCTTCAGAAAAATTTACCACTCAGTTTACTGATGCTATTAAGAATAACAATATTCAAAGCTTCACCAATTACTATCTTCAAGTAGATACGCTCATCATTGATGACGTGCAGTTCTTTTCTGGTAAAGAGAAAACCCAGGAAATGTTCTTTCACATCTTCAATCATCTGCACCAAAATGGTAAGCAAATCATTATGTCTTCAGACAGGGCCCCTAGAGATTTAAAGGGCCTTCAAGATAGATTACTTTCTCGTTTTAAGTGGGGCTTGACAGCAGATTTGCAGATGCCTGATTTCGAAACAAGGATGGCTATCATTATGCGGAAGATGCAGTCAGATGGTATTTATATTCCAGACGATGTGGTTGAGTATTTGGCTTATTCGGTGGATACCAATGTGCGTGAATTGGAAGGTGTTTTGATTTCTTTAATAGCCCATGCGACTCTCAATAAAACTGATATCAATCTAGAATTAGCGAAGCAAACGCTAAAGAATATTGTTCACGATATTGAATCTGAGGTAGGTGTAGACTACATCCAAAAAACTGTGGGCGAATACTTCCAGATAAGTGTGGAAGACTTGAAGGATAAAACCCGAAAGAAAGAAATTGTTATTGCCCGACAGGTGGCCATGTACCTCTGTAAGGAATACACGAACCATTCTCTTAAATCTATTGGTTACCACTTTGGTGGAAGAGACCATAGTACCGTAATCCATGCAGTACAATCTGTCAGCGATATGATGGACATAGATCAGAAATTTCTTCAGGCCATAGAAGAGCTGAAGAAAAAGATGAAAATGAAGATGGTATAAACAAAAAAAAGGGGCTTAAAAGCCCCTTCCTTCGTTTTTACTCCTCCACTTATTTGTCGAGTGATAATGATTGCACGAATTTTTTATTTCCAGCTAACATTTGAATTGTGTATTCGCCTTGCGCTAACTTAGAAAGATCAAATCTTTTCAAGTTTTTGGTTGACACTCTCTCATAAGCCAATCTGTTAGACTTGGCATCGAAAATTGAAACCCAAACTTCATTTGTGTAATTATCAGCGATGATTACATCAAGTTTGTTTCCTTTTAAAGAAAGCAAAGGCTTAACAATTGTTACCTGATCTGCAGTTTTTACAATGGCAGAATCAGAATTTAATACAACTGGTATAGCAGTAAAGCTTTCATTGTTGTCTACTTCTAAAGTATACTCACCTGCAGGTATTGATGCTAATTCAAGTTTCTTAGCGAAGTTTTCACCAGATTTTACGGTCTCTTTATAAAATACTTTACCGTTTCCATTTATAAGTTTAATATCTGTTGTTACTTCACCTAAACCATATGCAATAACTCCTACAGTTTTTGCTCCAACGTTTTCAACTTTTACAGTTGGTTTGTTGTCATTCGCGATTCCAAGAGTTGATACCATGACCATCATGATTGTCAACATTGCTTTTTTCATCGTTTTCATATTGCTAATTGTTTTATGTTTAAATCAATTACGATGACAAAGGTATATGTTGGGTGGCACCTGCACTACCACAGAATTGGTAACTATATGTGGTAAATTAACCCATGTTGGCATATGGGTTAAGTGAAATGCTATAATACCATATATATAGGTTAAATTAGCAGAGGTTAGTAGGAACCAATTGCTTTATATTTGTTTTTATAAAGCGTATTAACATATAATCAAATGCCAAATAAGCCTTCACTAGAACAGATCCTTCCCGCTTTCGGAAGTAGTTTTCTTGTAAGACAGTACAATCAGTCTTGTGAGAATGCTTTGGCTAATTGGCATTTTCACCCTGAAGTGGAATTGATCTACGTTCAAGGAGGTACAGGTAAACGACATATAGGCAAACACCTCTCTTATTTTAATGATGGAGATTTAGTGCTCATGGGTGCTTATTTACCGCATTATGGATTCACTGATAGACTTACTGGAAATAGCTCAGAGACCGTAGTTCAATTTAGACAAGACTTTTTAGGACAAGATTTTTTTAATATCCCTGAAATGAATGGAGTGAGACAATTGCTTGAGCTTGCCAAGAAGGGCTTAGCATTTCATGGTAAAACCAAAGAGGTGGTAGGTAAGAAAATTGAAGAGCTTGCTTATAAAGATCAATTTGGCAGGTTAATTGGCCTTATTGCTATTCTGAACGACTTATATCAATCTAAGGAGTATACCGTTTTGAATGCCGATGGAGTAGCAATGGCCGTTGATACTAAGGACAATGACAGGATGAATGACATCTATAGTTATATCCGATCTAACTTTAAGGAACATATTTCACTCGATGAAATTGCCGATGAAGTAAATATGACTGTGCCTGCTTTCTGTAGGTACTTTAAGAAGATATCTAGAAAGACCTTCACCAAGTTTGTCAATGAATATAGAGTAGTGCATGCCTCAAAGCTTTTAGCAGAAACCTCTATGCAGATTACCGAAGTAAGCTTTGAAAGCGGTTTTAATAATTTCTCTCACTTCAATAAGTCATTTAAAGAGTTCACGGGCAAAAGCCCATCTGGCTATAGGAAAGAATTTAAAAACATAATTTTGGAGGAGTAATTAAAAAAGCCAGAATTATAGTCTACTTAAAACGACTTTGCTTCTGGCTTTCTTAGTTTAGAAACCTGTGTTCTACTGAAACCTATAAGTCAAGGTTCTTTGGTTTCCATTCTTATCAATGATTTCAATATAAATACGACCGTAATAATTCTCGATGTATTTAGAAACTGCTTCTGGATCTTGTGCTCCTCTTCTGTTAATGGCCAAAATGATATCACCTTCTTCTAAATCAAGCCTTCTCATAAAGCCTTTGTCCTCATCAATTTTGGTGATTACCACTCCAATTCTTGTTCCAAGCTTTTCCTTTTCAAGCGAAGTGAGCTTCCTTAATTCAGCCCCGAGATAATTTGAGATATAGAAATCCTCTTTGTTAAGAGCATTTTCACCCAAAATCTCTGTGTCTCCATATACATTCTCTAAGGTTAAACTAGTTTCAAAGACTTTACCATTCCGCTCGTATTGAACCATAATTTTATCCCCTGGAGATTTGGCACTGATAACTTCTTCAAAACTCGATTTACTGCCGATATTTTTATTATCAATTCTTTTAATCACATCTCCAGGTTCTAAACCAGCATTATCGGCAGCACCACTTTTTCTCAAGCTCTCAACTAAAACGCCATTCAAGTTTTTAATGCCAATTTTATCAGCAAGCTCTTCGTCAATATCAATAATCTCAACACCTGTAAATGCTTTTTGAACCACCTTATATTTTTTGAGGTCTTCTACAATTTTCACCACAATATCTGAGGGAACAGCAAAGCCACAACCTGCATAAGATCCTGTTTTAGAGATGATTGAGGTGTTAATGCCAATCAAGCTACCATCAGTGTCAACCAATGCTCCTCCAGAATTGCCCGGGTTAATGGCAGCATCTGTTTGAATGTATTGTTCGATGGGGAAGTTTTGTCTCAACGCATTTGCTTCACCACCTAAAGCACTTACAATACCTGCCGTTACGGTAGAGGTTAGGTTGAATGGGTTGCCAACTGCTAGCACCCAATCACCAACTTTCACGGAACTGCTTCTGGCAATGTCAACTGCGGGAAGGTTTTTAGCATCAATCTTCAACACGGCAATATCCATATCCGGATCTGTACCTACCAAAGTGGCTCGATAACTTCTCTTTTCATGCAAGACTTCGATTTCATCCGCTCCTTTGATAACATGGTTATTGGTTATAATATATCCATCGGATGAGTAAATGACTCCAGAGCCACTTCCAATGGCTACTTCACTAGATGGCACTTCTCTTCCATAGAAGAAGTCCATAAAAGAAGTACTTCTACGGCTTTTTTGAAGATTCTTAATGTAGACAACGCTATGAACGCTTTTTTCAGCGGCCGCCCTAAAGTCAACTGGAATAGGTGCTGGTGAATTTATAGTTGAGGGTTCATAGCTACTATAACTAGCTTGCTGATAAGTTGGGATTTCTCTGATTACCTCGGTAACCTCTTTGGGCTGAATTACTTCTTGATAAAGGAATGCACCAGCCAATCCGCTAAAAAACGCGATAAGAACAATTTTGAAATTATTTTTCATGTTTCAACTCCTTTTTCCTTTTTGATTCATTGACAAAAAACATGCAATCTTGTTAAGACTGCCAATTTGTACGTTTTATGCTTTATCCTGAACAAAAATACGTATCGGAGCCTGTAAGGATTTCAGGTTCCTGTTAATTAAGGTTAATGATTGGGCAGCTTTTGGCAAGACTTTCAAAGCAATAATTTCGAAGGTTTGGTTCACCCTGAAAAAGGTCTAAATTTGCGGGGCTGATTTTGAAAAGGGTTCAAACAAAACCATTTCTTAACAGTCTATTTTAGCATAAAAAACTTCTCATTGACTTCAGAGAAAAAGCACATAGCCATTTTAGGCTCGACTGGTTCTATTGGCACACAAGCCTTAGATGTAATTAATTCCCACTCAGATAAATTCGAAGTGGAAGTGCTTACGGCAGGATCGAATGCTGAATTACTCATTACACAAGCCCAGAAATTTAGACCTAATGTGGTTGTTATTGGCGATGATCAGAAATA
>CAYGKL010000120.1:0-3077 GCA_964350505.1 uncultured Roseivirgaceae bacterium
TTGCTATGCCATGCAATTCTTACCATGGCGTAATTAGACCGAGCACTGTAAAGCGCAGCACTATACTCCTGCACATATTCATAAACTGCGCCTGGGAAATAATTATCTGAGTCAATGAAGCCTATGTATTTCTTCCCGCATAAATAGGCCAAAATAGTACTGAGAATCATTCCTTCAGCCTTACCATTTCTCACTACACCTTTCTCATCCAAGATATAATCGTAACCAGACGCCTTGAGCGCCTCAGCTATTAAAGGATCTTTCTGATGCACAATGAAAATCTCTTTCTTCATGAACTTGCCCATGTGCTCTAGGGCATCTCTTTCAATCTTATAGCGGTCTACAGGTTCTCTTTTGCTATTGGAGACTAGAATAACAGTACAGTGGTGAGGAATTCCTGCCAACACGCCTTCTAATAATTTGATTTTTTCATCCTTAATAGGCACCACAATAGCCATCTCTTCCTGTATGGCCTGCAAGGATTCGTATGATATCCGCGTGATTACCCTTCGCTCCTTTTCCTTTGGCTCATTTCTGCTATGCTTCAACCCTGCATCTAACTCCCAAACCTTCTGCACATCGTGTATTTGCACAGGACCAAAGCGTTCAACCTCTCTAGGTATTTCTATTCTCATACTTTAAAAATACCTCTAACAGGTTATTTATTAAACCAATATCTATTCAATTCACGCAAACGGTTGTATATCCAGCTATTTTTGAAACCTTTTTAATAATCAATTACAGATTTAAATTCCTGACACAATATTTGATTCGAAGGCCCATTTGATTATTTAGGAATCTTTAACCTTCATTACTGATGGATTGGACTGGGAATTTATTTATTTCGTGGCCTTAAAAGTATTTGAGAATGAGAGGTAAGATCATCTTATTAAGTATCGCATTAAGTTTTCTGGCAATTTCTTGCAAGAAGGACACTGTACCCCAACAGGATGATTACTATTTCACCTTTAATGTAAAGATGAGCAACAGAATCAATGAACCAACCATCATCAATGGCTATTACGGTCATGTACTCGAATATGAAGGAAACTTTATGCCAACCACAGATGGCCCTGCAAAAGCTCCTGACACTGTTAGAAATGACATCTATGTCTATGAAGCTTCTTTAATGGATAGCCTACAACAAGCTAAAGTTCAAAAGAACGGGGTTGACTTTTATGATTTGAAACAGCTCGAAAAACAAGAGATAAAACCTAAGTACATCATCCGCCCCAATAAGTCGGGCTTCTACCAGTTGGACACAAACTCCAAAGAATATCTTCTTCTGATTCAGACGTCCAAGCGACTTGGTTACTACAACGGTGGCCCTCTAAAAGTTGGTGGTAATACTAATGTTTTGATTAACCAAGATCTCAAGATTGACTACAAGGCGACATTCTAGCTGAAACCAGAATTAACCCCCGTTATTAACTCATCCATTTTTCCGGATGATAGCCGCTTTGACAAAGCTCTTCATACAGTTCCATTATTTGATTAATTTCAGGCCCATCCTTACATGTCTTGAAATACAAAAACGACTTTTCCCCAGCACTCAATTGGTTCCATGCTAAAGGATGGAGTGCCTTTGAATTTCAAAAGCAATGTTGGGAAGCATACCTTAATGGTAAAAGCGGACTGCTCAATGCCCCTACTGGCAGCGGTAAAACCTATGCGATCTGGTTGGGCTGTGTTTTAGAGGCCTTACAAAACAAAAAGAAAGCAAAAGGGCTTCAGGTAATTTGGGTTACCCCCCTTCGTGCTTTGGCGAAAGACATTCATTCTGCCATGAAAGTTACCTGTGAAGAAATAGGGCTTGATTGGGAAGTAGCCCTTAGAACAGGTGATACTTCACAAAAAGAAAGAGCAGCCCAAAAGAAGAACATGCCTCAGGCTTTGGTGACAACTCCTGAAAGCATTCACATCCTTATGGCCCAGAAAGATGCTCCCAAACTCTTTGAAAACCTAAAAGCTGTTGTTGTCGATGAATGGCATGAATTAGTCGGCAGTAAACGCGGAGTGCAAATGGAGTTGGCTTTGGCTTACTTTCGGCACTTAAACCCTGAACCTATTCAAACTTGGGCTGTATCTGCAACTATTGGCAACTTAGAAGAAGCTGCTCAAGTACTTCTAGGAGACACCTTCGATGAGTGTGAGATAGTGAAAGCCAATATCGATAAGAAAATTGAGGTAGAAACCATTCTCCCCGATTCGGTAGACACCTTACCATGGACGGGACATTTGGGGATTAACATGATGCCGAGAATCCTTCCAATTCTGGAAGAAAACACTTCCACCCTCCTTTTTACCAATGTACGTTCTCAGACCGAAATCTGGTATCAGAAAATGATGGAGAAGATGCCACAGCTGGCAGGCCTCGTAGCCATGCATCATGGCTCCTTGGACTTAAGTGTCAGACAATGGGTGGAAGACAGGCTGCATGCTGGGAAACTCAAGTGCGTTGTTTGCACATCGAGTCTAGACCTTGGTGTTGACTTTCGTCCAGTGGATATGGTGATTCAAGTCGGCAGTCCTAAGGGCGTTGCCAGATTCTTTCAGCGAGCAGGAAGAAGTGGCCATCAGCCGGGTGCCACAAGCAAAGTGTACTTTTTACCCACGCATTCACTTGAGCTAATTGAGGCCGCAGTGCTCAAAGAAGCTATTGCTGCGAAAAAGTTTGAAAGCCGAACTCCCCTCACCATGTGCTACGATGTTTTAGTGCAATTTCTCGTGACTTTAGCTGTTGGCCCAGGATTTTACCCAGACGAAACGAGAAAGCTCATTCAATCTTCCAATGCTTATCGAGACCTGACCGATAAAGAATGGGAATGGTGCCTAGAATTCATTACCTCAGGAGGTAATTCCTTGAGCGCTTATGATGAATACGCCAAGGTTGAAATAATGGCCAATGGCCTTTACAAAGTCAATAGTAGAAAAACTGCCATGCGCCACAGACTCTCCATGGGTACCATTGTTGGCGATCCGACAGTGAGTGTGAAGTATACTTCTGAAAAGTACATCGGCACTGTAGAAGAGTCATTCATTTCCTCCTTAAAAGAGGGCGACACTTTCTGGTTTGC
>CAYGKL010000120.1:3177-9028 GCA_964350505.1 uncultured Roseivirgaceae bacterium
ATAGAACAGATCAAATCGGATGAGGGCACCCACATCTACATCTATCCTTTCGAAGGAAAGTATGTACATGAGGTCTTAGCAGCATTGGTGGCTTATCGTATTTCAGTAAGCCAACCAATAAGCTTTTCAATCGCCTCTAACGATTATGGCTTTGAGCTACTCACAGACTTGGATATTGAAATTGAAGACTTTCTGGAACTCGACCTGTTTTCTATGGAGAATTTGCTGAGTGACATATACGCTAGCATTAACAATACTGAAATGGCCAAACGCAAGTTTAGAGACATTGCCACTATAGCAGGCTTAATTTTCCAAGGATACCCCGGAAAAGGCATGACCTTCAGACATCTGCAAGCATCGTCTACCATGATTTACAAAGTTTTTGAAGACTATGACCCAGACAACCTTCTGCTCAAACAAGCCAATGAAGAAGTGTTGAGTTTGCAGTTCGAAAAATCAAGGCTTACGGAGTCGCTCAAGCGCATCAACCAGCAAGAAATCATAGTTCGTAAACTTAGAAAACCAACTCCATTCTGCTTCCCGATTATGGTGGATAGGTTGAGGGATAGATTTACCACTGAAATGCTGTCTGAGAGAATTGAAAGGATGCAGTTAGACTTCAGAGAATAAAAGCAGGCTGTCTCAAAAGATTTTCATTATTCAGACCATCCCGATATCTATCTGAAGAAACCTACTCAAAAATCATAATAAGGCCGATAGAGATTCACAGTCAAGCTGGGAATGACAGTAGTTGGGAACATTTTAGTTAGCCGCTAAAAGTAAAAAAGCTGCCAGCCCTTGAAGGACTCGCAGCTTTACTTTCCAATTTTGGTTTAATCTATCGCTTTAAATCAAGCGTCATTCCATTTTTCATGACTAGATGCTCGATAAAGAATTCCATCATTCTTTCTGAATCCATGGCGGTATGGCCTTTATCTGGACCGATCTGCATTTCAAAACTCTTTCTAGCTTTTTGCAAAGCATCAATAAATGCCAAAGAATTTTGTGGATGGACGTTGTTATCGCTGGTACCGAAGAAAATCATGATTTCACCTTGCAGATTATCTACTTGGTTCATGAGACTGAAAGCCTCATAACCTTCTAAGTTATTCTCTAAAAGGTTCATGTAACGCTCAGTGTAGATGTTGTCATAGTATCTCCAGTCAGTTACTGCTGAATTAACCACCGCAGCATGGAACACATCAGGATGTCTTAGCAAAGAAGTTGCTGAAGTTGTACCACCATAAGAAGTTCCGTAGACACCTACTCTGTTTTTATCGAAATAAGGTCTGTTGTAAAGTGATTTAATACCTTCAGCAAAATCGTCCATTTCTACTTGACCCAATTTTCCGTAGATCTCATCGAGCATTCTTTTACCTCTTCCTCTTACATTTCTTCCATCAACATCCGCGACAAGGAAGCCATACTCGGTTAATGAATTTGGCAAGGTGAAATTCTCTGAGAATTCGTTGGTTGCCGGACCACCATAATTAGCCAAAATCAAAGGGTATTTCTTACTCGGATCGAAGTTGGAAGGGAAATGAAGCAGACCGTGCAATTCAGTTTTACCATCAGCAGCCGTAAAAGTGAAGGCTTCTACCTTTTTCAGGCCAAGCTCTTCGAACTTGCTCATGTCGCTCTTTTTAAGCTCGGCTACAATCTTTCCTTTATCGTCTACCAAATTGGTAAATGGCGCAATATTGTGCGTTTGAGCGATATCAATGAAATACTTTCCATCAGGAGAAAGATTAACAGAATGATTGTACGCAGGGTCTGTCATTCTAGTGTCTTTACTACCATCGAACTTCACTCGATGTAGCTGCATTTTCATGTGATTTTCACCACTTCTAGCCATGTAATACATATAGCCAGCTTTTTCATCGAGCCTTACAATATTAGCCACCTCAAAAGGATGGTTAGTTAATGTAGCTTCAAGTGTACCATCAACATTATATAGATAGTAGTTATTGAAACCCGTTCTTTCCGAAGCCCAGATAAATCGCTTACCATCTGCCATCCACTCCATTTCTGGGGTGTTTTTAGTAAAACTAGGCAACCACTCTTCTCTTACAACGGTTCTGCTTTTTCCGGTATTCGGATCTGCCGCCCGTAGCTCCATGATGTCTTGCTTTCTGTTGGTGCTATGGAATAAGAACTCACTTCCATCAGGTGTCCACTGCATACCATATAGATAAGTACCTAAAGGACCGTCTTCGAAAGGTTTACCATCGCGAGTGTCTAGCTTAGTTACCTTCTTTGAATCTAAATCGTAGACCATTAAGTCGACAGGCAAGTTAGGCGCACCAACCTTAGGGTAAGACATTACCTCTAATGAGTCGTACATCTTTAGCTGATCCAATAGCACGTAGTACTTTTCAGCATTCTTCTCATCGAATCTGTAGAAAGCAACTTTCTTAGAATCTGGAGACCACCACATGGCTGTGATCTGACCTAGCTCTTCGCCATAAACCCATGTTGCAATGCCATACTTAATCATATTATCTGTATTGCCATCGGTTGTGATGGCTGTAACATTTCCACCATTCATATCGCTGATGTACATGTTGCGGTCTTTAGTATAGGCTTTCAATTCACCATTTGGAGCATCTGCAGATGCATATTGTCTACCTCTAGCAGGTCTGTTACCGAAACTTCTTCTTTCAGGTCTTGGGGCTGCACCCATATCTTGAGCAGCTTTCTTTTTTACATCGTACTTGAACAGGTTGCCACCCTCGGTGTATTCGAATGACTTACCATCATCGCTCCAGTTTACAGAGAGTCTACCTTGCACTACCGAACCTCTTATCTGTGGAGCCACAGTTTTATATTGATCGTAGCCAGGCATATTTTTCAATTTATCCTGAGCGTACAAACTGCCTGTGAATGTAAGGACAAACAGAATTGAGAAGATTATTTGCTTTTTCATTTTCAAAAATTGAGTTCTTAATTATTCAATACTAATACATTCATCCTTAAAAAAGTAACGGAATTTAGGGAGTGGTTAAATCTTGGGAATATCTTTGCTCAAAATTTCAACATGCTCAAGACACTCAAAATTCTCGCCATATTAGAAGGCATTAGTTATTTACTGCTTTTAGGCATTTGCATGCCACTGAAATATTGGTTCAATATTCCTGAACCGACACATCCTATTGGTTTAGCACATGGCGTGCTTTTCGTGCTCTATTGTTCTTTTGTGTTGTTGGTAGCTAAAAAAGAGACTTGGAGCATGTGGAAGACTTTTTTGGCTCTGGTGGCATCATTACTTCCTTTTGGGACTTTTCTTGCCGAAAAGAACCTATTTAAGTCTTAAAATTTCAAGTTTCTTAAAACTGTTTAAGCCAAACCTAGTTTTCCTTTCCATAAAGCATATTCATGAAACTTTTTTATTCTACACTCATCCTCTTTTTGAGTCTATCATCAGCTTTCGCTTTCCAAAGCACTGGGACACTATCCGGATATATTAAAGATGCCAAAACAGGCGAATCCATTCCTGGTGCCACTATTTTAGTGGTTGAACTAGAGAAAGGTGCCATAAGTGATGCTAATGGTTTCTATACTCTTGAGGCTCTCCCAACTAACACATTCACCCTTCGAGTATCATTCATTGGCTATGAAACTCAATCGCGATTCAATGTGGTGATTCGATCTGGAGGAAATCCTGACTTGAATTTCGAATTAAAGGAAAGCACAGAGGAATTGGGCGAAGTGGTTGTAGTAGCCAACCCCTTCCAAAAAATTGAAGAAACACCGCTATCCATTCAAAAGCTTTCAAGAGAGGAAATTGCCACTTACCCGGGCGGAAATAACGATATCGCCAAAGTAGTTCAATCATTGCCTGGGGTATCTGGCTCTATTGGTGGTTTCAGAAACGACATCATCATTCGTGGTGGAGCACCAAACGAAAACGTCTACTATTTAGATGGCATTGAAATCCCCAACATTAACCACTTCGCTACCCAAGGCAGTGCTGGCGGCCCTGTTGGTTTATTGAATGTGAGCTTTTTCGAAGGAGTAACTTTATCGACCAGTGCTTTTGGAGCACAATATGACAATGTGCTTTCTGGTGTACTTCAATTCGATCAGCGCGATGGAAATAACCGTGACTTCAGAACAAACTTTCGCTTGAGTAGCAGCGAGAGTGCTTTAACTGTTGAAGGTCCACTCTTTAAAGGGGACAAAGAAGCCTCGAATACCTCATTTATCGCCTCCGCAAGAAGATCTTACTTGCAATTCCTGTTCCAAGCGATTGGGCTACCCTTTCTGCCAGACTATTGGGACTATCAGTACAAACTGACTCATACGATCGATAAGTACAATGAAATAACAGTAACTGGTGTTGGCTCTGTTGATAATTTCACTATTAATGTGCCTGAAGAATACGACCCCGAACAACAGGCCACTTTAGATAGAGTTCCGATCATCAAGCAACAAACCAATACCATTGGTGCCACTTGGACTTCGAGATACAAGGATGGCTCAGGATATATTCAAACTTCGTTGAGCAATAATTTCTTAGATAATGACTTTCAGCAGTACGAGGACAATGTGAACCAGACGGGGCTTTACCTTCAGAACATTTCTAGAGAGGCAGAAACCAAATTAAGAGTCAATCAAACAAGGTTTAAAGGCAACTGGACATTAGTGAGCACATTAACCCTTCAAAGTGTTCTTTACCGCAACAATAGTATTGATGTGGTGAATAGCAACAGCTTTGAAAATGAAATCAGTTTCGGAAAGTTTGGCGCATCTTTTCAGGCGTCAACGAGCACTTTGAATGATCGCTTGGACTTATCTTTTGGCCTTCGGTCAGACGCCAACTCATTTACAGATACAGGCTATGACTTTTGGAGAACGCTGAGCCCTAGAGCTTCGGCTAGTTACACGCTAGACAGAGGACAAAAATGGTCTTTAAACGGCAGCATTGGGAGATATTTCAAAATTCCACCCTACACTATTTTGGGCTTTGTGGGTAATACGGGTTTATTGAATCAAGACTCTGAATACATAAGAAGCGATCATGCCGTTTTAGGTGTGGAGTTTCTTGTAACACCTTCTGCTAGGTTTACCTTAGAAGGTTTCTATAAAAAGTACGCTAATTATCCCGTTTCATTAGTCAATGGAGTTTCCCTAGCCAATTTAGGAGGCGACTTTTCTGTCTTGGGAAATGAGAATATTGAAAGCTCAGGAGAAGGCAGAACCTTTGGTGCCGAATTTCTTTACCAGAAGAAATTCACCAATAACTATTACGCTATTCTGGCATACACTTGGTATACGAGCGAATTCACTGGACTCGATGGGGTTTATAGACCAAGCGCTTGGGACAGTCGCCACTTGCTCACCTTCACTGGTGGTTACAAGTTCGGCAACAACTGGGAGCTGAGTGCCAGAATGCGCTATTTAGGCCGCACCCCATTCGCACCTATAGACCAGCAGGCAACTTTAGACAATTACCCAGCTATCATAAGAGATTTTGATCAGTTGGGTACTGTAAGGCTCAATACATTCAATCAAACCGATATAAGAATCGATAAGAAGTGGAACTTCAAAAGCTGGACCTTCAACGTTTTCCTAGAAATACAGAATGCTTTCGGTCAAGATATTCCTAATGAACCAGAATTTGGACTCGACCGTAATAGCCAAGGTGACATTATAACACCTCGATCTTTAGTTCAGATTATGGACGTAGATAACTCTGGCATTCTGCCTTCTTTGGGGATTGTAATCGACTTTTGATAGGTAATTGGGAGATTGGTGAATTAGGTGATTGGTGATTGGTGCTCAGTGCACAGCTAGTGATAAAACTAAAACAGGATCAGTTAGAATCCCTCTAGAAAATTAGGGAATTGGT
>CAYGKL010000121.1:0-1745 GCA_964350505.1 uncultured Roseivirgaceae bacterium
GCCATGTTCAATATTGAGATGATTGGTAAACCAGCAGTAAGTGGTCCTAATACCGCATGGATCACAGGTTTCGATCAATCGAACTTTGGCGAACTATTACAAAAAGTAGTGGAGGGAACAGAGTATGAGTTCTATGCCGATCCATACCCTAGTCAAAATTTATTCTATAGGTCAGACAATGCAACTTTGGCTAGACTTGGCGTGCCAGCTCATACGATTAGCACCACGCCAATTGATGTTGATGAAGACTATCACCAAGCTTCTGATGAGGTAAGCACTTTAGATTTGACACACATGACCAACACGATTAAGGCCATTGCCGCTGCAGCAACTGGAATGATTTCAGGAGAAGATACACCAACAAGGGTTGATCCAACTGGACTGAGATAGACGCGATCTAAGCCTTTATTTAAGGTGAAGGATTTGATGATATTACTAACAGTCAGTGCAGAAGCACTGACTGTTTTTGTTTAGTGTTTTGGAGTCGTACGGTTATTTGATTCGGTTTTAACGAAACATGGTTGACTAAACGAAATACCAATAGTCAGTGATAGGTTTTTTATTCCATGAAATAAGTCGCTTTTCTATTTCACTTTTTCCCTGGGGAGATGCCACTGCAATGATGATTTGTGCATTTTTTATGCTTTCAATATTTGTGCAATGCTCCAATTTTACTCCATAAATATCTTTTCCAACCTTTCTTTCATTATCACACACCCAATGAAACTCATCCTCACGGGACTGTAATAGTTTGGCTAAATCTTTTCCGTTTTTGCCTGCTCCCCATAACGCCAAGGGTCGGGTTCTATCTCTATCCAATTCATAGAAATAACGAAGTTTGAGATCGAAATATCGGTTGTCATTATACTCTTCCCATGTGCGTGAAATTCTATCTGAGCGATCTCTCCAATAATGAAGAATTTTGTCTATCCCAATAATTTTTAAGCCTCGCTGATAAAATCTAAAACAGAGGTCGTAATCTTCTGGATAGACGATTGGATCAAAAGCACCAGCAGTGTCAAAATCATCTTTGTGTAGCAGCCAGCATTGAGAAGGAATAACACATTCTTTGTAGATTTCTTGATAGTGAGTACTTGTTCGGGCTAATTTATTCAGCCAACGGTCGTACCTGATGAACCCATTACCTACTTTTCCTTCATCCACAAAATGCTTGGTTCCTCCGGCAACTACTGTTCCTTTACCGTGCTTCTTCCATTCGTTTACAAGTACCTGAATTTTATAGTCTGGCATTTTATCGTCAGAATCCATTCTATTGATTAATGTGCCTTTGGTTTCAGCATATGCCACTTGTAATGTTGGAATTAGCTTCGGCTTGTTACTATTGAAAAATCTAATTCTTGGGTCTTTAGAGGCGTATTCCTTTAGGATTTTAGGGCTGTCATCTGATGAATGATCATTTACTGCGATCAACTCCCAATTCTGATATGTCTGTTTTAAGATGGAATCTAAACAATCATGCAAATAAGGGGCAGTATCTTTGACAGCCATGATAATTGTAACAAGTGGTTGGTTTATCATTGCTTTGAGGGTTTCCTCTTAGGCTTCTAGATCGCTTTTTGTATTTGTTGGATTCAAACCATGAATATCAACAAACTCTATTAATTTTAACCAATCCTCAATTTTTGAAGGACTTTTATCCCTCTAGTTGTTCCGTAACTCTCAGTAATGAAGGTTGAATTACTTTTCGTAGATATCGAATTTGGCTGACAGTTCTTCCATCAGCT
>CAYGKL010000121.1:1845-8951 GCA_964350505.1 uncultured Roseivirgaceae bacterium
GTAGCGACAGCCACATATAGTTTGGTAATGCTCGCTATTTTGAACAAAGCTTCTGGATAAGCAGGTATTTTGTTTTCTCGATCATGCCAGCCCGCGGCATAAAGCTCTGGCGGCTTTCCAGCTTGGTCCACATACACGATCATACCATCAAATCCGTGATCGATTCCTTCCTCCAATTGTTCCTGAACCGAATAAGGAACAGGCAAGATCCAGGCTTTTACCAAAATCCATGGCACGAAGTAAAGAGAACCGATACTTGCTAGAATAAATAGTGTTCTGAATATCTGCTTGACTTGTTTCTTGGTCATAAGTGAGATTATAATTTAAAGAGAAATAAGGAAATCAGATTTACTGGTGAATTCATTTTTACTTATTCTAAAGTAATTTAGAGAAACAAACACTATTCTGTAGGCCTTTGTACTGGCCATAGTTTTCTGTAATCTGGTAGCCACATTTAGTGTAAAGAGCAATCGCTTCAGGTTGTCTTTTACCAGTTTCCAACACAGTTTTTATATAGCCTAATTCAGTAGCCCATTTTTCTAGCTCTTGTAAGATTAGACTTGCAATTCCTTTAGATCTATCGCTTTCGCGGACGTACATGCGCTTGACTTCGACAGAGATTTTTTGTTCAAAAGGTTTGAAGGCCCCACAACCAACAGCTAATTTATCTTCAAAAACCACCACACAATTTTTGAGCATGTTAATCTTATTGAATTGAGCATAAAAAGCATTGTCTTCGCCATCTCGAGTCGCAAGGTCAGCATCAAGTAATTCTACTAATGTAATGAAGTCAGGATGTAAAGAATCAGTTCGAAGGATTTCCATGTCTATAACTGTAGTAGAATGAAGATAGTAGAATCTGAAGTGTGATTGAACAAAAAAGCCCAACTTCTCAGTCGGGCTTTCAAATCATTCAATTTAGAGTTGGACTTACTTCTTAGGCGGTTTCTCTTCCTTAACCTCCTCAGCCATCGCCTCAATGTCTTCTACGGATTTACCTTTAAGGTAATCCGGTAATTGCATTCCCGCCATGTTGAACATTTCCTGAAGTGGAGGTACAGACTTATAAAGCCCGGAAATAAAGTTGGCCGTTGAGGTTTTGTCCTCTGGGCCATTTCCGCCACCTTCCCAAACAGTAATCTTATCGATCTTAATATTCTTGATTGCTTCGGATTGTAATTTGACCAACTCAGGTAGTTTATCTGCGATCAATAGAAGTACCGCATCTTTAGAATTGTCACCTGCGGCTTTTACTATTTGTTCTAGACCTTGGGCCTGCTTGGTCAGTACCTCATAGATACCTTTTGCCTCTGCTTGTTTCATATATAAAACAGCATCTGCTTCACCCTTAGCTCTTCTTCTGATCATTTCAGCCTCCGCTTCAGCAGCAATTTCAACTCTTTGCTTATCGATTTCAGCAGGAATTACAATGTTGGCGTTCTGTGTAGAACGGTCTCTTTCAGCACGGGCAACTTCCGCTTCTCTCTCCGCAGCATAAGCTTCTTCCAATGCTTTGGCAGACTGCACTTTTTCAGCAGCAGTTGAAATTCTCCTTGCTTCCGCTTCTTTCTCTATTCTAGAAGCATCTGACTGTGCCACTTTCACCTTGGCAATGTTTTCACCTTCAACAGCCTGTGCATTGGCCGCAGCTACTTGTGTTCTCTGATCCTGCACCGCATTGGCCTGTCCTATAAGTCCATCCCTGTCTTTCTCAGCCACACTCTTAATGGCATCGTTAATGGCCTTTGCAGCAGCCTCTTTACCTAAGGCTTCGATATAACCAGACTCATCTTTGATATCGGTTACGTTTACGTTGATCAGTTTCAGACCAATTTTTTTCAATTCGGCCTCTACATTTGAAGCTACATTGGCTAAGAATTTATCTCTGTTGTTATTGATCTCCTCAATATCCATGGTAGCTACCACCAAACGTAATTGACCGAAGATGATGTCTTTCGCTAAATCATGAATGTTCTGCTGATTTAAGCCTAAGAGTCTTTCTGCCGCATTTGTCATGATACCTTCTTCAGTAGAGATACCCACTGTAAAACGAGAGGGTACATCCACACGAATGTTCTGACGGCTCAATGCGTTGGTTAGGTTTACCTCAATGGAAATAGGGGTAAGGTCTAGGAAAGAGTAGTCTTGGATAACTGGCCAAATGAAGGCCGCTCCACCATGAATACACTTGGCCGACCTGCCTACATCGGTGCCTTGGTGCGATCCGACTCTACCATAAACAACTAGTATCCTGTCGGATGGACACCTCTTGTATCTTCTGAAGATGCCTATCAGCATCACGAAGATGAATATTACCGCTACGGCAATAATGATAATAAAAGATTCACTCATAGTGTGTTGGGTTGATTTTTAGAAACTAAAAGTATGTTGTCATTGATGACTTCTTTGACAGTGATCACTGAGCCAGTAGGCAAATCATCAGGATCATCTGTTATGGCCTCTAGCTCTCTCAAGGAGCCTTGCACTTTAATCAGTACTTTACCGATGTTGGTTCTTCCGCCTTGAATTCTCATATAAACTTCACCAATTGAACCTTTGGCATTGTTGATATTCATCGTGCCACTATCTGTAAGTTTACTGAATGCATAAAAAAGTGATGCCATGATGGTCATCATAATTAAACCGGCAATGCTTGAAATAATTAGCGTTGTGGCAGTACTATAGCCAGAATCTAGAGAGGCAATTCCAGACCATGCAAAAATGGTAAAGAAGCCAATAAAGTTTTTAAGCGTGAAAAACTGAAATCCAGCACCAGCATCATTATCAACATCGAAATCTGCATCTCCGTCCACATCTATTTCTCCACCAATGAAAGTCATCACCATTTGGATTAGAAAGATAAGAGAGAACGGGATGGCGATTCCCCAATAGATTTTATTGATGTTTTCGAGTGTGTTCCACCATTCTGAAAAATCTGACATAAGCTCAAAATTATAGATTCAAAATATGCCTTTTAATCCATCAATTCTAAAATTATGAAGTCATGGGTTAAAACAAATGGATGAGTGGCTGGTACGGATGGTGGTCTTGATAAAATGTATTTGACGAGTAAGGTTCAAAGGTTGAAACCTATGTTTTCCTTAAAAAGGCAGAATAGCGCCACCTTAAAGCAGTTTTCTGTCCACTCCTAAAAAGATGGTTATTCCATCTGCTTTATTCTTATTAAATTAAGCAGGTAATA
Source organism: uncultured Roseivirgaceae bacterium (assembly GCA_964350505.1). Taxonomy (GTDB): domain Bacteria; phylum Bacteroidota; class Bacteroidia; order Cytophagales; family Cyclobacteriaceae; genus Roseivirga. The sequence continues at coordinate 5,048 of CAYGKL010000121.1, forward strand.
AGTATCTCATATTCATTAGAAATAAATCTTTATGGCAAGCTTTCAATTAAATATCAATGGTAAACAGCAAACGGTGGATGTTGATCCAAGCACACCACTGTTGTGGGTTTTAAGAGATCACCTAGACATGGTGGGGACAAAGTATGGTTGTGGAATTGCCCAATGTGGAGCCTGCACGGTTCATCTCAATGGGTCAGCCGTTAGAGCTTGTTCATTACCAGTTTCTGCAGTGGTGGGTCAGTCGATCACTACCATTGAAGGCCTTTCAGAAAAGGGGGATCACCCAGTTCAGAAAGCTTGGTTGGATATAGACGTTCCTCAATGTGGTTATTGCCAGGCAGGTCAAATTATGAGTGCTGCCGCTTTGCTCAATACTAACTCGAATCCATCTGACGAAGACATTGACGCTGCAATGAGCGGTAATATCTGCCGATGCGGAACCTATGTAAGAATTAAAAAGGCCATCAAAACAGCTGCTCAACTTTAAAAGAAACAGATCATGACAGTAATAAAAACGAAAGTAGGAAGAAGGTCATTTCTTAAAACCTCAGCTGCCACAGGTGGTGGATTGTTGATTGGATTCAGTTGGTTGACTAGTTGTTCTTCTTTAACAGATGAAACTGAAGAAATAGCCATTCCTAATGAATGGTTTGAGATTAACGGCTATATAAAAATTGGAGATACTGGATTGGTTACAATCTATAATCCGAACCCGGAAATTGGTCAAAATGTAATGACCTCGATGCCAATGATTGTGGCTGAAGAATTAGATATTCCTTGGAAGAATGTAGTGGTAGAACAAGGAGCCTTAAATGAAGATGCTTTCAAAAATCCTCAGTTTGCTGGAGGTAGTTTGTCCATCATGTATGGGTGGGATCCATTGAGAATGGCTGGAGCGGCAGGAAAGTATATGCTACTTACTGCAGCGGCAAAAGAGTGGGGAGTTTCTGTATCTGACTTAACGGCAAGCCAAGGAGTGATTAAAGAGAATAATGGAGAAAGATCAATTGGTTATGGTGAAATCGCATCGAAAGCGGTTGGTATTGAGGTACCTGAAAAACTCGATTTAAAAGACCCAAAAGACTATCAACTGATTGGAACCTGGAAGAAAAATGTAGAAGGGTCGAAGATTGTTTCCGGTCAACCATTATTTGGACTTGACTTTAAGCGTGAAGGAATGAAGTTGGCTATGATCCAACATCCACCAGCTTTTGGTATGCAACCTAAAGACTTCAACATTGATGAGATCCAGTCTATGCCAGGTGTACTTGATGCCTTTATTGTCGATACAACTTTGGAGAAACCACAATGGTCCGATGTCAATGCCTTCAACAAATTAGTAGCTATAGTAGGTGAGTCTACTTGGCAACTAATGCAAGCTAAAAAGGCACTGAAAGTTACTTGGGAAAAAGTAAGCGAACCTGAAAACTCTGAAATGCATGAGAAAAAACTCATGACTGATCTTGAAAAAGGAAGAGTAGGGGGAAGTAGAAAAGATGGTAATGTTAAGGCTGCTTTTGTCAAAGCAGCCAAAGTCATCGAGAGAACCTATACTTCTCCATTCATGGCTCACAACACTATGGAGCCGATGAACTTCTTCGCTAACGTTACGGAAAACGCTGCGGAATTAATCGGTCCAACGCAAACACCTCAGGCTTTGAAAGATTCAGTCGTTCAGTTGTTGGGAATTCCAGCAGAAAATGTAACTGTAGATATGACTCGTATGGGTGGAGGTTTCGGTCGAAGACTTTACAACCACACTGGAATTGAGGCAGCAGCCATTTCTAAAAAGGCTGGTTTGCCAATCAAATTGATTTACACCCGTGAGGATGATATGACTCAAGGTACTTATAGACCAACTTACAGATCGATTTATAAAGCAGGATTAGACAAGGACAACAATCTAATTGCATTCTCTGCGAGAGGAGTAGGTTTACCTGAAGGCCCAATCTTCCCGAACAGATTCCCAGCCGGAACTGTAGATAATTATTTGGCCGAATCTGTGATGTCTAGTACTAATATTTCAACAGGTGCGTGGAGAGCACCAAGGTCACACTTTACAGCAGGAGCGGAGCAAAGTTTCTTAGATGAAGTAGCTGAAGCGGCAGGTAAAGATCCAATTGAATTCAGGTTGGAGTTGTTCGAAAGGGCAAAAAATAACCCAGTTGGCGAGAAGTACGAATATGATGCCGACCGTTACGCTGGCGTGCTAAAACTTGTAAAAGAGAAGTCGAACTGGGGCACTGAAACGCCAGGTGTGCATAGAGGGGTAGCCGCCTATTTCTGCCATAACTCTTATGTTGCTCAGGTAATGGATATTGCCATGGAAAACAATGAGCCTAAAGTGAAAAAGGTTTATTGCGCTGTGGACTGCGGTATTGTTATCAATAAAGAAGGAGCGGCTAACATAATCGAAGGTGGAGTAATTGATGGAATTGGCCATGCGCTGTACAGTCAGCTGACTTTCGAGAATGGCTCACCAGTTCAGAAGAATTTCGATACCTATAAATTGATTAGACATAATCAGGCGCCAAAGGAAATAGAGGTGTTCTTTATAGAGAATACTATTGCGCCAACTGGCTTAGGAGAGCCAGGTCTACCACCAGCGATTGGTGCATTGGCTAGTGCTCTTTACAAGGCAACAGGTGAGCGACAGTATCACCAGCCTTTTGCTCGAAATAGTGTCAAGGTCAACTTGGGGTAACAAGTTGCTTTAATTGAAAACAATTGAAAGGTCATTCTCATTGAGGATGACCTTTTTTTTCAAGATTAATTCAGCATTAAAACGTTTATCTTGAACTACTTTTCATTCACATTCTGATAAGAAAAGTCCGTTGATCTATAGGAATGATATTCAGGGCTAGTTACTCCTGACTAACTTCGATTGACTAATTATTGATCTTCATATACGAATAGCCCATCTGATCTAAAGTAGTCAACGCAGTTTTGGCAGATAGGCTTAATTCTACATCCTTTACTATAGATTCTTCTGAAACCCGTCTAAAAGCTAGCACCTGAGCGCAAACATAAAATTCAATGCCTTCTTTTTTCATTGATTCTATAACTGCTAAGTTGGGATTAGGGGTGCCGTATTTTTCTTGGTAGGCCTCTTCATTCAAAAGTCCGTTAATAGCGCTGCCGTGCAGTACAACCACCATTTTTAGTTTTCTTTTGGGTACTTTATTGGCAATGTTCAAGTTGTATGTCCTTGCCACTTCTCGCAGTGGGCCCATCACTTGTGTAGAGTCTGTTACACCATCTGTTATGTCTATTGCGATCTTATAATTGAGGTCTTTATCGTATCTGAAGGATTTGGCGTTTGTTTTAACTACCCCAACAAAAGGATGGAAATCAAAAACAGGGTATTCCATTCTACCTTCTAAGTGAGCTGGAAGTTGCGCAAATAGGAAAGAAGGGGCAAGTATAAAGGTCAGGGTAACGATAAGCTTTTTCATGGCAAAAAAGGTAGTAATAAAATTTCAAATGCTTTGGATAAAGTTGATGTCTAGTCGTCTGACCACTTGGAGTGGTCTGACGACTGAGGAGCAATCCTACATACAGGTGCAATCAAGTTGAAGATTTCTCCCTGCGCTCGAAATGACTTTCTGGTGGAGTCTATTAAATCCCGATGATTACTTCAGTTTCTAGTCTTAGCATCTCCCTAAGACTTATACATAGGCCTTAGAGAGACACTAATACCAGAGAGAGAATTCTTCGTAAGGTGCAAAATAGTCAAGGACCCCTCTGTATCTCCCCTTTAAGGGGAGAAGTTAGCTTATCTAAGCTTTGCGCTTTTTACGGTTCTCGAATCAAAAGGCTCATCAATGAAGATCTGCTAATTGACTTAGCATAGCAAAGTTCTCGTTCAAACGAGGACTAATTAGGGTTATAATGGCAGAAAGGG
>CAYGKL010000122.1:0-8940 GCA_964350505.1 uncultured Roseivirgaceae bacterium
ACTGGCAGAAACAATTGGAATCACCCTTGCTAATCTTTCTATTTTAAAAACGGGGAAGGCCAAAGCCATTCGGTTCAGTACTCTAGAGGCCATTTGTGAGGCCTTAGACTGCCAGCCGGGGGATATTTTGGAGTATACGAGCGATTCTGATTAACCTGTAATTGATTAACTTTGACTAATGAGTGAGTATCGTTTGGATAGGTCAACCTTCGAAGCTTTCAAGGCTGAAGATAAAATTGGAGATTATTCTTTTTGGAATAATAGGTCACTTCTTGAAAGATTAGAGGCTGCCCATTATCTTATTCGTGCGGCTTATCAAATTAGCGGAAATGAATTCCCTCCTTTTGACCGAGAGTCATTTCAAATGATAAAGCGGAATAAGTGAATAATATCTTCAACCCCGATTTTATAGAGTTTTGTCTTTGTCTAAATAATTCAAAAGTAGACTACATCCTTGTGGGAGGTTATTCTGTCATTCTGCACGGATATCCCCGAACAACTGGTGATTTGGATATCTGGGTAAATAGAAATTCAGAGAATTACTCTAAACTCCTAATGGCATTTGAAGAATTCAGACTGCCGGTTTTTGATATGTCTGAAAATGCCTTTATGGATAAGAACAAATTTGATGTTTTTAGGTTCGGAAGACCTCCTGTAGCAATTGATATCATCACTGATTTGAAAGGAATGAATTTTGAAAAATGTTTTAAGAATGCTGTTCAAAATGATTTTGAAGGAGTTAAAATTAGATATTTGAATTATAATGATTTGATTGACGCTAAAAGAGCATCGGGTCGTCCAAAAGATATTAATGACATAGACAATTTACAGAAATGAATATCCGTCCTCGTAGAAATAGAAAATCTGAAACCATTCGTTCTTTAGTAGAAGAAACAAAAGTCTCAACCGATGACTTTATTTTCCCACTCTTTCTATTAGAAGGAACTAATGACAAGGTGGAGGTAGATTCTATGCCTGGGATTTATCGCTTGGGTCTAGATCAAATACTCAAGGAAATTGAGCAATGCATGAATTTGGGTGTAAAGGCTTTTGATGTTTTTCCAGTAGTGGCCGATCATTATAAAGACAAAATGGCCACCAAATGCCACGATGATAATTTCTTTTATCAACAGGCTTTAAGAAGAATAAAGCAAGAGTTTCCTGAGGCCACTATTATGACGGATGTTGCCTTAGACCCTTATAATTCTGATGGTCATGACGGAATAGTGCAAGACGGGAAAATCTTGAATGATGAGACACTCGAAGTGTTGGGTAAACAAGCGCTATCTCAAGCCACTTGTGGAATTGACATCATTGGTCCATCAGATATGATGGATGGTAGAGTGGGTTATATTCGCCAAGTATTGGACGAGAATGGCTTTACTGAAGTATCTATAATGTCTTACACAGCTAAGTATGCCAGTGCGTTTTATGGCCCTTTTAGAGATGCATTAGACTCTGCTCCCAAAAGCGGAGATAAGAAAACCTATCAAATGAACCCTGCCAATCAAAAAGAAGCTTTGATAGAAGCGGATTTAGATACAGAAGAGGGGGCTGATTTTTTAATGGTGAAGCCTGCATTGGCCTACCTTGATGTGATTAAGCTTTTGAAGGATAATTATAGTTTGCCAATTGCTGCATACAATGTGAGTGGTGAATACTCAATGTTGAAAGCTGCAGGTCAAAAAGGCTGGTTAGATTATGAAAGGGTGATGCAAGAATGTCTTTTGAGCATAAAAAGGGCAGGTGCGGATATTATCCTCACCTACCATGCAAAAGAGTTTGCTCAAATAACTCGCTAATTAGGTAGTTATCTGATTGCCGCGGCCTAGTTGTTTCAACATCCTTGCGTGCTGATATACAGCATCCATGAATGTTCTCTGAGAGTGGTACGGGAGCCCATACTCTTCAGCTTTGGCTTTTACTATTTTGGAAATCTTCTTGTAGTGAACATGACAGATGTTTGGAAACAAATGGTGTTCAATCTGATAGTTCAATCCTCCTACAAACCATGAGAAAATCTTACTGTTTGGAGCAAAGTTGGTGGTAGTAAATAGCTGATGTACAGCCCAGTTATTTTCCACACTTCCAGTATTATCTGGAATTGGATACTCAGAAGTAGGCATTACGTGAGCAGGCTGGAAAATTAATCCTAAGGCTAGTCCAGTAATGAAGTGCATAATAAAGAACCCAATTAGTATAATATACCATGGAGCCTGAATGAAAATTAAAGGAAGCACTAATGCATAGGCATAATACAACACCTTAGAAACTATGGCTTCAGTTAAAACCCCAGGATATGATCTCTTCTGGGTTTTCATAAGCCCTAGTTTTTTGTATCTCGCTAACTGCTTGAAATCTTTTGTGGTCAACCACAGGAAGGTCATCATACCATACAAGAACCAACCATATATGTGCTGATATTTATGAACCCCAAGTTTAGGAGCATGGGGAGAAAGTCTCATCAGTTTTCCTGGGTCAATGTCTTCATCCATTCCATCTATGTTGGTAAAGGTATGGTGTAAAACATTATGTTGAATCTTCCAGATGTATGAGTTAGCACCCACCATATTCATCACATAGCTCAAGTATTTATTCACGTATTTGTTTTTGGAGTAAGCTCCATGATTAGCATCATGCATCACCGAAAGGCCAATACCACTTTTCCCAAGTCCCATTACTGCCCACATAGCAAGTACTAACCAGGTGTTAGTAATAACACCAGTAAGCATAAGCAAATAGGGGACGAAGAGTAAAGCAAACATGAAAATGGTTTTGATTACCATTTTGGAATTACCGTAGGTAGAGATGTTGTTAGTTTCAAAGTAGTTTTTAACCTGCTTTTTCAAATCAGCGATAAACTCCGCCTGATTCGTTTTGGAAAATCTAATTGTTTTGTACTGCATTCCTTAATTGTTCATATGGAAGTACTTGATTACACTTCCAATGTATCTAATATAAGACTTCTTCTCTAACGGCAAAACTAGCACATAGTTAGAGATCTTGTTCTCTCTCAAGCATTAAAACTGATGATTGAGGAACTATAAAGAGTTTTTCTCCCTGATAAACCACTTCTACTGCACCCTTTTGAAGGAAAATAGCAAGATCTCCTTCTTGGGCTTGAAGCGGTACATACTTAACTTTCTCATTATTATCTTTCCAAGGCTCGTCTTCATCATTGGGTATTGGAATTGGATAACCAGGCCCTGCCTTTAGCACAAACCCTGTTTGTAATTTCTCCCTTTCCTGAACACCAGGAGGCAGATACAAGCCGCTTTCTGTTTTTTCAGGCTGCTTCTTAGGTCGAATAAGCAAGCGATCTCCAACTACAATAAGTTTTCTAAGTTTGTTGTCTGCTGTAAGTTCCATCTTCGTTATTCGAGTACAAAGATACGATAGAATCCTAAATGATAAAGGCCGGATATACCGGCCTTTATTAAAAATAACCTGAATAGGTTACTTCTTGATCATTAATTTCTTGGTCTCAACCAAATCCATAGTGTTTACTCTTATGAGATATACACCATCTAGGAGGGTTGAACCGTCAAATTCGATATGATAGTTTTTATTAGCTTCAGCCATATCCTCATATAAACTACCAACTCTCACACCTTTAGAAGAATAAATCGCTACTCTCACAGGACCAGCTTCCAGTACTTTGAAAGTGATGTTGGTTATATCTCTAGTCGGATTAGGGTAAGCGCTTACTTCGATGGTGATAACCTCTGATTGAACTGCTTCTTCTGTTTCATCGGTAAGAGATTGACCGCCAACCTCACCCGCAATAGCATTGATATCGATTGGACAGCTTCCAAGTGTTGCTCCTTGGGCCAACAAACTCTCTGCCTCTTCTTGACTTACACATAATGACTCACCGTTGTAGCAAAGGGTAATATTACCATCCCACTGAACCGTATTGACGTTACATCCGCCAGGTTGACTTGGTGGGTTATCATTAGAGCAATTTTCTAAGTCTATATTAATGTCTCCTTGTTCCCACTCATTACAATAGTTTTTGTAGTAGAACCAGCCAGACAGACCATAGTTGCTATTCTTATTGTTAGCCGCTAGTCCAAGTTGGAATCCGAAGTTGAAGTTCGAAGGCATGTGACTTACTTTAACAATCTTACCTTGATTACTCCCTTTTCCTTTGAGCTTACTTTCAGAATTAAGGGTGAAGTATGTCCAGTCGGTGTATTTGTTGCCAGCTAAAGATTTTTCGTCTTTGTAACTTCTACCCATTGCAGACCATTCACTCCAATCTAAACCAGGCTCGAGTTTGAAATCAATCTCCCATAAATCATTAGAATTATTAACGTTTCTCAAAATTCCAGTAAGTCGAGCAGAACCATCTGACAGTCTCGTGAAGTCTCCATTACTACCATCAAATACATATTTGGCATCAGCGCCTTTACTAGTGTATTCACTTAACCACATGGCATGACCACCATTATCTGCTGCAGAAGCTTCACACGTAGAGTCAGTTTCAGCTACAGGCGGTTGGCTTGTAACGATTGAACAGCTACTACCTTCTCCATCGGTATAGGAGGTGATGGTAAATGGTCCGTAAGTTTCGCCTAATATATTGATAGAACAAGAAGTATGTATTTCATAAGCGAAGCCGTTTACTTTCAAGAAAGTTTTAGATTCAAGTCTGTCCTTTTTGTCAAAACCTTCAATGGTAAGTTCATCGCCATTCTGTACATTTTCAAATTGAGCAAAAACATTCTTTAATTTCTTATCATAAGCTTTAATAGTGACACCTGATGTTCCACTGTAGATGAATGTGAAGTTTTGCATTTTGCCTTCGCACTGGCAACTATTATCTGAATCCGATCCAGAACCTTTGCCATCATCATCGTCATCATCTTTGCTGTTCTTGTCATCATCATCGTCATCTTTGCCGCCTTTGTCATCGTCATCGTCATCTGAGTAATTATTATCACCCCAGCCCCATTGGAAGCCTCTAGCCGTGCCACCATAATTGTTCTTGTAGCCTGCACCTGAGAAACCTTTTACAGCTTTTTTGTCGTCATCGTCATCGTCATCGTCTTTGTCTCCTTTTTTATTGGAGTCATCGTCATCATCATCTTTATCGTTTTTCTTGTCTTTCTTGCCTTTATCGTTATCGTCATCCTTGTCATCATCGTCATCGTCATCACTACCTTTATCATCATCATCGTCATCATGATCATCATCGTCATCATCATCTCCATAATGATCATCGTCATCGTTAGAACCAGAGTTATCTTTAGAACATGTACTTCCTTCTCCGTCTGTGTACTCAATCACTTTAAACGGACCTACGGTCATTCCAATAATATCAATTGAACAAGAGGTATGAATTTCATAATAGGCAGAGCCTACTCTTAAGTAAGTTTTAGAATCTAGTCTACCTTTCTTATCAAAACCTTGAACAAACAGTTGGTCGCCATTCTGAACATTGTAGAATGTTTCAATAACATCACTTTTATCTTTAGTGTAAGCTTTTATTGTGGCTCCAGAGAAACCATTATAAGTAACTGTGAAGTTTTGCATTTTACCTTCACACAGGCAAGGCTCATCGTCTCCAAGGAAGTCATCATCTCCACCACTGCTATTGTCATCATCGTTTCCTCCTTCACATCTGACATCAACAACATTGACTTTAAAGCTTTCAGTTACTGAGCAGCCAGCAGCATCTGTAGCAATTACTTGATAAGTAGTAGTGACTTGTGGTGCTACAACTATAGAGTTGAAAGAAGTACAAGCTATTTCGCCCTCAGGAGACCAAGAGTAAGTGTAGTCATTATTACCACCAGAGGCAATTGCTGATAGCGTAACCGTTTGCTCCCCATAGCCTAAGTAAATAGTATGCTGATCGCTATAGTCTCCTCCAGGATACTCAGGCGTAACATTTGTTTCGAGAGTAAGAGGGTCTGGCTGACGTAAAGTAATGGCTTTTGTTGCTGAGTTTCCGTTCTCATCAGTTACCGTCAATCTATATGATCCAATTGGTAAACCAGTTATGTTTTGGCTTGTGGCTCCATTGTTCCACTCGAACGTGTAGTCTCCACAACCCCCTTCGATAGTTGCAGTAATTTCGCCATCAGAGGCTCCATAACATGATATGTTATAATCTTCAATTTGATTATAGACAATTGCATCTAAAGTGATTTGAATAGGTGATGCATTTACTGTCACATTGAATGAAGCTGAAGTTTGATTGCCAGAACCATCAGTTGCTGTATAGCTTACATTGGTTGTTCCTACAGGGAAGGCAGACCCCGATTGATGTGAACTGGTCAATGTTACAGAGCAGTTGTCAATAACCAATGGGCTATTCCATGATATTGATGCTTCGCAATTATTGTCTGTGATATTGTAAACAATGTCACTTGGAACATCTGTAATTGTAGGCTTCACGTTATCCAAAACAGTCACAGTAGCTGTAGCCGAGGCAGTGTTTCCACTAGCATCAGTACCAGTAAGCGTAACGGTATTTTCACCAATATTAGAGCAGTCGAATGTCAATGTGCTTAAGCTCAAGCTCAATGAGCAATTATCAGAAGAACCGTTGTCGATATCATTGATTGTAACAGAAGCATTACCATTGGCATCTAAGAATACTGTAGCATTCTTGGCGATAACGTTAGGAGCTATATTGTCAATGATAGTTACAGTTACATTAGTTGAAGAAGTGTTTCCGCTGGCATCAGTAACTGTTAGAGTAACTATATTTTCACCAAGATCATCACAATCAAAATTCTTTGTATTGATATTTATTTGAGGAGTTCCACAATTATCTGCGCTTCCATTATTGATTTGAGCAGCGGTGATTGTTGCTTGGCCATTTGCATCGAGAGACACAGTGATGTTTTGCCCAATGGCCGTAGGAGCGATATTGTCAACCACAGTCACTGTAGCTGTAGCCGAAGCAGTGTTTCCACTAGCATCAGTACCAGTAAGTGTAATTGTATTTTCACCAAGGTTTGAGCAATCAAAGGTCAATTGATCAAGACCGAGTGTTAATGAGCAGTTATCGGAAGAGCCGTTATCAATATCATCTATAGAAATAGTGGCATTGCCATTAGCATCTAAGAATATCGTAGCATCCTTGGCGATAACCTTAGGAGCGACATTGTCAACAACCGTAACGATGGTTGTTTGAATGTTTTGGTTTCCATGAATATCCGTAACTGTTACTGATACAGTATTTTCACCAAGATTTGAACAATCAAATTGAGGTTGATCAATTTCAATATTGGTGGGATCACAGGTTGAAGTGCCTGTTGTTACAACTGAAGAAGTAATATCCATGTTGAAATCACCTTGTACGCTCTGTCCGTTCTGATTGGTGTAAAAGAACCATCCAGAAAGTCCAAAATTGGTGTTTTTATCATTTGCCGCTTGACCGATTTGGAAACCATAATGATAGTTAGCAGGCATATGAGAAATAGAAATACTTTCACCGATATTGTTACCTGTTCCTTCGAAAGTTGAAGGGTTTGTAAGATCCATTAAATAGTAAGACCAATCTTTATAATGGTCTTGAACTTTGTTGGCATTTCCTTTCCAACCTCTACCTAGTGCAGACCATTCAGTCCATGATTTTTGATCAGTTAAATTCAAGTTGATATCCCATGTGTCATTAGCGTCATTAGGGTTTATGATTGAACCTCTTATAGTAGCCGTTCCGTCAGGGTATTGAGTAAATTCGGCTCCATTTGCGCCAACTTGGAAAAGCACATCTTGGTTAGATGAAGTGTATTTGCTTAACCAAACGGCATGATTATTTCCACCTTGGAATGCATCTAGCTCACTAATTTTGAGTGCATCTACAACAACATCTTCTGCAGAGATAGAAGCATTTCCAGACTCATCTAAAGAAATAGTAATTGGGGTTAATACAACTTCAGGAGCTGAATTATCTACCACAGTAACTGTGGCAGTTGCAGAGGCAGTATTTCCTGAAGCATCAGTACCAATGAGGGTTACAAGAACATCCCCAGCATCTGAACAATCGAAGCTTGTTTGATCAAGACTTAAGGTAATGTCACAGTTATCGAAAGAACCATTGTCTATGTCGCTAATTGTGATAGTAGAATTACCGTTCTCATCTAAAGTTACAGTCGTATTCTTCGTAATAACGGTTGGAGCGATATCGTCTACTATTGTAACAGTAATTGAGGTTGAAGAAGTGTTTCCACTAGCATCAGTAACTGTTAGAGTAACCATGTTATCACCAAGATCATTGCAGTCAAACTCATTGATATTGATTTCTACCTGAGGAGTTCCACAATTGTCTGTGCTTCCATTGTTGATTTGAGCAGCGGTGATTGTTGCTTGACCATTTGCATTGAGAGATACAGTTAGGTTTTGCCCAATAGCAGTAGGTGCGATATTGTCTACCACAGTCACAGTAGCTGTAGCCGAGGCAGTGTTTCCACTAGCATCAGTACCAGTAAGCGTAACGGTATTTTCACCAATATTAGAGCAGTCGAATGTCAATGTGCTTAAGCTCAAGCTCAATGAGCAATTATCAGAAGAACCGTTGTCGATATCATTGATTGTAACAGAAGCATTACCATTGGCATCTAAGAATACTGTAGCATTCTTGGCGATAACGTTAGGAGCTATATTGTCAATGATAGTTACAGTTACATTAGTTGAAGAAGTGTTTCCGCTGGCATCAGTAACTGTTAGAGTAACTATATTTTCACCAAGATCATCACAATCAAAATTCTTTGTATTGATATTTATTTGAGGAGTTCCACAATTATCTGCGCTTCCATTATTGATTTGAGCAGCGGTGATTGTTGCTTGGCCATTTGCATCGAGAGACACAGTGATGTTTTGCCCAATGGCCGTAGGAGCGATATTATCAGCTACTGTTACGATGGCAGTAGCAGTAGATGTGTTTCCGTTGTTGTCAGTAACTGTGATCGTAACTGTGTTTTC
>CAYGKL010000123.1:0-8835 GCA_964350505.1 uncultured Roseivirgaceae bacterium
GTTGCAGTTCTTTGGATAGATTCAATAACGATCTGCTTGGCCTCTTTAGCTCCTGAAAGTTTTGCTTCATCAATAATATCCTTGATTAATGCAGAACCTTTGCTCTCTGCTTCATCTTTGAGCGTTTCAATGAGTTGCTCTCGGGCCTCATCGGCAGAGAGGTTAGCTACTTTTTCGAGTGCCTTAACTTTCTCTTCAACTTTATTTTCGAGTTCCTCTTTGCGCTTTTTGACAATTTCGAGCTGTGCTTCTACATTCTCTTTGAGGCTATCTAATTCAGCTTCTTTCCTGCTAATTTCGCTTTGCTGCTGATTGATTTTAGTTTCTCGTTGCTTGAGTTTATTCTCGTTGGTAATGATTTGATTTTTCTTGCGATTAGCATCTTCCTCAAATTCTGCCTTGATCTTAAAGTACTTTTCTTTTGCTTCGAGAATTCGGTCTTTCTTAATGTTTTCGGCTGTTAACTCTGCCTCTTTTATAATCTGCTTGCCCTTTTCTTCAAGTGCTATTGTTGCTTTCTGGTTTAATCGTTGTAAAACGAAGCGTCCCAGCAAAAAGCCAACTGCCAACGATCCGATGGCTGCCAGCAAAATAGTTAGCGTTTCTCCCATAAGTATTTATAATTTATGCGGAGGCCGATAAATAATTGAGTTGAAATTTACAGACGCGTATTAAGAGAGTGTATCACGGATCAAGTGGTCTAGGTGCTCAATAGTGTCCTCAGAGGTGCTATCGATTGCGGATGATTCTTCCTCACCTTTCAATTTTGCTACCATACTGTCGAATGCCACCATTGCCAACAAGTCTTCCTTATCATCAATTCCAAACTTGTCTCTGTAAGACCTTAGTTTTTCGTTAATGAACTTGCCTGCGCTTCGTACCCTAGCTTCCTCTTCAGGCTTTACTTTCATAGGGTACTCGCGGTCTCCTATTTTTATTTTTATCGATAGAAGATCCATTTATTTATAATTAGCCCAAATGAGCTATACAACGATCAATCTCTTTAATGTACTCGTTTAACTTATGTTTCAACTCAACAGCTTCATCTTTCTCCACTGTTGTGCTAGATACAATTTTAGCGATTTTATACTGATTTTGAAAATCAGTAAGTTTAGCCTCAAAGGCTTCAACTTGTTCTTTAAGTACTTTATTGGATTCCTCCAATTGCGCACTTTTAGATTTCTCCAACTGATAGGCTTTAATCAGCTCGTTGATTCTCTTTTCGAGCCCTGATAATTTCTGATCAATCGGATGGTTTGACATTATTTTCTTATTGTAGCTCCAAGTTCTTTTTCAAAAACTAACATTAGTCTTTGCATGGTTTTATCAATGACTTTGTCTGTGAGTGTTTGTTCTTGGTCTTGTAGGAAGAAGCTAATAGCATAAGCTTTCTCATTTTCACCAATTTTATCACCCTCATAGACATCAAAAACTCTCATTCTCGTGAGTAGTTTTGAAGCATTTCTTTCTGCCAGCTTCCTAATGTCTTCAAATTTTACTGATTTATCAACAACTAAAGATAAGTCTCTTTTAACCTCAGGGTATTTTGATAGTGGTTCGAAATCGACAATGAGCGGATAGTTATCTCTAAGGGCCTGCCAGTCAAAGTCGGCATAGAAGACTTCTTGCTTCAATTCACAAAGTTTTGCCATGGTTGGATTCACTTTGCCAAAGCTTACAAGTACTTTCTTGTTGTAGCTGAGTTCAAGTCCGTAAGCGAAAAGATCATTGGCAGTTTCTGCAACCTCAATTCGTTTCAAATTGAATTTATTAAACAGTTGATACACTATTTGAGATAGGTCATGGAACCTCACAGGTCTTTTCTGATCGAGCCATGACTCAGCGGAATTCTCACCTGTTATAAAAATTGCCAATCGACTAAATTCTTTGTACTTATCACCCTTTTTGTGGTAAGTGGTTCCGAATTCATAAAGACTAAGATCAGTTTGTCTCCTCTTAACATTTCTGTCAATTACTTCCAGACCCGAGAAAAGTAAAGTCTGTCGCATGACGTCTAATTCCTCACTGAGATAATTAAGAATATGTACGTCATTATTAGAGTCTAAAGACTCACTAGCAGCAACATACTGGTGCTTGGTCAGAGAGTTGGTTACAATTTCATTGAAACCAGCACCTGAAAGAATTCTTGAAATTTCGAGTTGCAGTGAGTCATTGTCCTTTTTAGGGAATTCTGATAGGAAACTGGAACTCAAAGTGGGTTGAAGTTCTATGTTATTGTAGCCGTAAATTCGAAGTATCTCTTCAACAATATCTGCTTCTCTTTGAACATCTACTCGGTAAGGAGGTACAATGGCAGTAAAGCCTTCGTCATCTTTATTTTCTAACTGAATATCAAGTCCTGAGAGTATCTGCTCTATCTCAGACTTATCTAAAACTTTTCCTATCAGCTGATTAATGCGAGCGTAAGTAACATCAACTTTGAAATCTTTTATGGGCTGAGGATAGATATCATGCACATCGCCTACCACTTCGCCTCCAGCCAATTCTAGTACCAGGTTGGTGGCAAACTTCAATGCAAACAAGGTCATGTTCGGATCTGTACCTCTTTCGTATCGGAAAGCGGCATCTGTTTTCAGTTGATGTTTTTGAGCGCTTTTTCTAATACTATCGGGCGAAAAGTAGGCACTTTCTAAAAATACTGAAGTAGTTTTCTCAGTTACCCCAGATTTCATTCCACCAAATACCCCAGCGATACACATGCCTTCTTCAGCATTGCAGATCATTAAGTCTTCGGCAAAAAGCTTTCTGTCTTTCTCATCGAGGGTTTTGAATTCAGTGCCAGCGGCTAGGTTTTTGACGATTACATGCTTGCCAGTAATTGCGTCAGCATCAAATGCATGCATTGGTTGTCCCAAGCTATGGAGTATATAGTTGGTGATGTCTACCACATTGTTGGTTGGGTTGATACCAATTGCTTTGAGCCTATTTTGTAGCCATTCTGGAGAATCTTGAACCGTTATGTTTTTAATGGTTAGGCCAGAATATCTAGGGCAGGCTTCTGTATTTTCAACAGTGAGTTGAATTGCTCCTTCGGATGATGATGATTTTATTTCTTCTAATTCAGGCAGTTGAATGTCATGGCCTAGCGCTGCTTTTAAATCTCTAGCTACCCCAAGATGGGAGGCTGCATCTGCTCGGTTTGGCGTTAAGCCAATTTCAAAAACAAAGTCTGATTCTAACTGGAAGTATGCTGCTGCAGAAGTGCCATTGGCTAATTTAGTATCCAGCACCATAATGCCAGCATGAGAACTTCCAAGACCAATTTCATCTTCGGCACAAATCATACCTTCGGAAACTTCACCACGTATTTTGGCTTTTTTAATCGTAAAAGAATCACCTGATGCTGGATAGAGCGTAGCACCGACTGTAGCGACTACTACCTTTTGTCCAGCGGCAACATTTGGTGCGCCACAAACTATTGGAGAAAGTTCATTTTCACCAATATCCACCTTCGTTAGCTTTAATTTGTCTGCATTTGGGTGTGGGGCACATTCAATTACTTCACCAATGACCAAGCCCTTTAACCCACCGGGGACACTTTCAACTTCTTCAAGCCCTTCAACTTCAAGCCCGGTGTCAGTGAGGATTTTTGATATTTCTTGCGGAGACTCCTTAAGATCGATGAATTGCTTTAGCCAGTTGAGTGATATTTTCATAGAAGCTGATGAACCTGTTTCAAAGAATGGGCAAAATTAATGATTAATTGCTGCTGTCAGCTTTTTTAATAGTTTTTGTAGATTTTTTCTCCTGCCTTAATTGATATACTCAACATATTCTCTCTTGGGGGAATGGGGCAACTGAACTCCTCATTGAAATGGCAATAAGGGTTATAGGCAATATTAAAATCAATAACCACTGAGTTGGTGTTGCGGTACATTACATCTACATAACGGCCACCACCATATGTTTCTAGGGCACTCGTTTCATCGACAAACATGAGTGTAAGCTTGTTTGGATCTTTTTCTTCCCAATCCTGATAAAGCATAACAGTATGCTCCTTGCCATCCAATTCGAATGTTGCTTTGGCAAAAGGGATGTATTTGAGCTGTTCACCTGTGGTAGACTCTATAAAGATAGGCTGCTTTTGTTGAGTCTTTTCTATTTTGGCCGTCACCTTATAAGCCTCATTAATTGGAAAGTAATTAAGCCCTTTGAAATCAGTTTTGTCCTCGTCAGTTAAAGGAGATGTAGAAGAGAGCATAAACCCATTTTTGTCCTTTCTATCAGTTTCAATTCTTTCTGTATAAGCTTCGGTGCTTTCACCAATAGTGAGGAAGTTAAAGATGGTAATTGCTACAATGGCAATGATGAGCATTATAAAGAGGTTGCTTTTTTTCATATGAGACTGACTCTATTCGGAAAATTACCCTTAGGCGTTTCGCGATGTGAAATTAAGTCCGGTTCATTTAAAAAGCGAACTTTGAAATACCTGATTTTGAAATAATTAGAGCATGCTTTCATCAGCAAAACTATAGAAGCCGTTATCTGCAAAGATAATATGGTCTAATACAGGGATTTCGAGCAATTTACCGGCTTCTACTAGCTTTTGAGTGAGCTTAATATCCGCATGGCTAGGCTTGAGGTTTCCACTTGGGTGATTGTGGACGAGTATGATTCCACTGGCTAGATCTTCTAATGCTCTTTTGAAGATGACTTTTGGGTCCGCCACTGTGCCGCTTACCCCACCTAGGCTGATAGCTCGTTTATTCGAAATATGGTTACTTCTAGTTAGCATAATCACCCAGAATTGTTCAACAGGTTGGTCGAGAAGCTCAGGAGCTATGGCTTCGTAAGCATCTTTGGAACAGGTAATCTTTGTTCTAGTTTGTACCTCAGAGTTTTTCCGCCTCCTTCCAAGCTCTAAAGCACTTACGATACTAATGGCCTTGGCTTCACCAATACCCTTGAATTGTATCAAGTCTTTAACGGTGAGTTTGGCCAATCTATTTAAATCGTGATTAGCATGGGCGAGAATTTTTTTGGAAAGCTCAACTGCACTTAGCTCTTGAGAACCTGAGCCAATAAGTATGGCAACTAGTTCTGCGTCTGATAACGAGCTCCTGCCTTTAAGCAGTAGCTTTTCTCGAGGCCGGTCTTCTTCAGCCCAACTTAATATGCCTAAACCCCTTTCCATTATTTAATATTAAAGATTAATTATAACAATTCAATCTTTATGTCTTAGAAATGGGCATAAAAAAACCGAACTCTTCAAGAGTTCGGTTTTTTTCCAATGTTTTCTAATTAAAGGCTACTTACCAATTTAGTCAATTTAGACTTTTGGTTAGATGCCTTATTCTTATGAATGATGTTTTTCTTAGCAAGTTTATCTAACATGCTGATAACTTTCTTCAAAAGCTCTTGCGCTTCAGTTTTGTCAGAAGTGTCTCTCAACCTCTTTACAAATGTACGAGTCGTCTTGTGCTGATATCTATTTCTCAAACGTTTAGCTTCGTTTGATCTGATTCTCTTAAGTGCTGACTTATGATTTGCCATTTATATCTCTACTTTCTGAATTGGGATGCAAAGATAGCTCTAATTCAAATATTTGCAAAAAAATGTATAGAAATTTAAGAAAGCCTTTTCAAATGGTTCAAGGAGTCGCTATATCTCTTCATTTGCGAATGCATTATTAGGTTTGAAAACATGATTTTCAATTCAACTTTGCCTATCTTTTCATTCTAATCGACTGTATATGAAGTATTTATTATCACTATTTATTTTAGTTTTTGTATTTCTTCCTAAAACCGAAGAAAAGGTTAATTATGACGATGTTGCCAATGCCCTCGAAGGAGCTTGGGAGTTATCTACTGTTAATGGTGAAAAACTTGAGCATAGGGGAGTCATTCTGATTGAGGCACCATATGCTTTTTACACTGAATTTGATGTTGAACAGAAGTTGTTTGTTGGCTCAAGAGGTGGAGCAATTGAAATTATTGCTAACCGTGTTTTTTTTACCACCGAGTTCGATACATGGGATGAAAATCAAATAGGCCAAAAAATTGAGATGACCGCAGACCTCAAAGCCAACGATGTTACACTCAGCTATCAGGTAGGTGATTTAACCAATTCCATGGTGTTTAAAAGAATTGATAACGGGAGTAGTGATTTGGCTGGAGCTTGGAGAATAACAGATAGAATGCGAAACGGTGAAATGCAGGCCATGCAATTGGGCGCGCGCAAGACCATCAAAATGATTACCGGCACTAGGTTTCAATGGGCAGCCTTCAACCCAGAGTCTAAGCAGTTTTCAGGAACAGGCGGAGGAACCGTAACCATGGAGAATGGTAAATACATGGAGCATATAGAATTCTTTTCTCGAAACGCTGAGCGAGTTGGAGCATCATTGAGTTTCGATTATCAGGTAGATGGCAATAAATGGGATCATCGCGGTTTGAGTTCTGCAGGAGAACCGATAAGAGAAACGTGGACGAAACAATAGGTCTATCAAAACTTAATATCAGAAAGCGATCTATATGGTTTTATATGGATCGCTTTTTTTCTATCCAAAAGCCACTCTTGGCGATAATCAGGATTACTCTACAAGTCAATTTAATTTTTGGCACGGAAATGGAATAATCGAGACCGATGCATTAATAAATTGTCCGGACCTTGAAATAAGTTGATAACGTAAAAAGCCAAGGTTATGAAAAGAGTAATACTACTATTATCGGGAATACTGATCATGTTCTTTTCTGCCTCAGATATGTTCGCGCAAAGAGGGAGGAAAGCAAATGATAGGAACAAAAAAGAAGAAGTTCAAAGAGACAATAGAGGGCGAGATGATCGAAATGGTCGTAAAGACAAATACGGCAGAACAGTGAGGGTAATAAACAGGAATGTTTACAGAGATAATGGGCGAAGAGACGCTAGAGCATACCGACCTGTTGATCGAAATTCCGGAGTTTACTACGACTACGATTTCAAAAGAGGAAGAAGAATTGCAGTAACTAGAGGATTTAGACCTAGCGCTAGGCACATCTGGATTTCAGGCTATTGGCAATTTAATCCTAGGTTGAGGCGAGATGTTTGGGTCGATGGTTACTGGTCATTAAGAAGAACCAATCACCGATGGGTCTCGGGCCACTACAGAGCATTTAACGGTGTGAGGATATGGGTAGAAGGAAGTTGGACCGTAATTTAAAGTAAGGCTCCGATCAGAGATGGTCGGAGTTTTTTTATTGATGATTCTTCAGCGCATCCGTTGAAATGCTCATGTGAGAGGCATCATACACAGCTTTTCCATTCTTTACCAGAATAACTTGGGGTGATTGATGGCCTACTTCGAAAGTTTGTGCAGTGGCATTCGAAACATCACGATAAGTGATCAAATCTAGGAAGTAAGTTTTTATTCCACCTAAATCTTCAGACCACTCTCTTTCCAGCCTGTTCAGTGCCATACTTGAGATTCCACATCTGTTACTATGCTTAAAGATAAGCACCGGTTGAGATTCACTTTCTTGTTTAATCTGTGAGAACTGCTCAATTGAATTAAGTGGTTGCCAGTTGATATCTGGTGCACTTTCTTTATTTGTCTTTTTCCAGAACATATTAATATTGGTTCAACTCAATAACTTTTTCTTTAAGCCTTTTATTAGCCAAAAAGTTCTCTTCCAATGTTTTAGTAAATGGAACTGGAGTATCGAGACTAGCTACACGAACAACAGGGGCATCTAGGTGCTCAAATAAATGCTCAGAAACCCAAGCTGAAATTTCAGCGCCTACTCCACCAATAAGTGTATCCTCATGTAGAACTAAGGCCTTATTAGTCTTTTTTATCGACTCGGCAACAGTTTCTTTATCCCAAGGAGCAAGTGTTCTCAGATCGATAATTTCTATAGAAATGTCGTCTAATTCTTGAGCAAGCGCTTGTGCCCAATGTACTCCCATACCATAGGTGATGATGGAAATATCCTCTCCTTCTTGAGTTACAGCAGCTTTGCCCACTTCAATGGTGTAGTAGTCGTCTGGTATTTCTTCAGTAATTGATCTGTATAAAGCTTTGTGCTCAAAATACATGTAAGGATTAGGGTCTTCAATGGCGGCATTCAACAAGCCTTTAGCATCATAAGGGTTTGATGGATAAACTATTCTTAGGCCTGGTGTATGGAAAAACCATGCTTCATTCGATTGTGAATGGAAAGGGCCAGCCCCAACCCCAGCACCTGCTGGCATTCTTACTACCACATCAGCATTTTGCTCCCAACGGTAATGGATTTTGGCTAGGTTGTTTATGATCTGGTTGAATCCACAGGTAACGAAATCGGCAAATTGCATTTCTACAACCGATTTGTATCCATTAATGCAAAGCCCGAGACCGGCACCAATGATGGCCGATTCGCAAAGTGGGGTATTCCGAATCCTGTCTTTTCCGAACTCCTCCATAAAGCCCTCTGTGATTTTAAATACACCTCCGTAATCGGCAACATCTTGCCCCATTACCACAAGGTTGTCATACTTTTGCAAGCTTTGTTTTAGCCCGTCTGAGATGGCATCTACAAATCTTTTTTCACTTTTAGAATCGCTTTTAGGTGCTTGAGCTGATTGTTCGAAAGGCTTGAAAAGATCATTCAATTCCTTCTCTAAACTGAACTCTGGTAATGCCTCTGAATAGGCCGTTTCCAGCCCTTTGTCTATTGCTAACTTGATTTCCGTCTTGTACTCACTGATTAGCTTTTCAGTTAGCACGCCACTCTTTAACAAATACTGTTCATAATTTTCAACTGGGTCTTTTTGTGCCCAATGTTCCATTAATTCTTTGGGAACGTATTTGGTACCGCTAGCCTCTTCATGGCCGCGCATTCTAAAGGTTAATGC
>CAYGKL010000124.1:0-8516 GCA_964350505.1 uncultured Roseivirgaceae bacterium
AACCTAGACTCTTCTGGACCAAAACCAGACGTGTTGCCAGTTACACCATAGACCATCCTGTAATTGGGAGTACAAAAGTAGTATTTGGATTATGATTTGAAAACCTTTTCACTGAAAAAAATTCAGAAAGTTTTTAGTCTTCAATTTTCCAAAAAGCTATGCCTCCAGCTTGCTTGCCTAGGTATGCCGTACTTACGACTTTAAGCGTTTGTAAATCAATTACATCCACCATTCCAGGGTCTGCATTTTTTCCTTCTACCGAGACAAAAGCAAATTTGCTATCGGAAGAAATGGCTACGCCATGGGTTACTTTTTGACTGTTATCTAGACGAGCTACTTCTTTGCCTGTCTCTAAATTCCAAATGCCTGTCTTGGCTGCGGTCTTGTAAGACACCACCATAAACTTTCCATCAGGAGAGAGGTCAATGTTGTAAGGCCCTTTATCCGTTTTGAATTTGCGCAATGGCTTCCATGTATCGGTGCTGATCTCTAATACCTCATCGGCTCCATTTCCAGCGACATACACCAAGTTCTTAGAAGGGTGTGGGCTTACCCAGGTAGGCTTGAAGGCAGAATGCTTCATAGTCATTTTCATATCACCCATGCCTCCCATGGCACTATGATCCATTTTGGAGTGATCTACAGCTTCTTCTTTCTTTTCCATGCCACCCATGTCATGATCCATTTTTGAGTGATCCATGGTAGAATGATCCATATCTAGCATTTTACTGGCTTCATCCAAATCAAGCTGATGAGAGACGTTTAGGCCCAAGGCATCAATTTCGAAGAGTTCGCCAGACATCATGGCTACGGAATAGTGTTTCATTCCGTCAGCAGAAAGCCTGCTGCCATGAGGCATTGCGCCTGTAGTGATCTGATCTAGCTCTGTCATAGTTTCCACATCTACCACAGAAACGGTGCTAGGCACCATGTCGCCATGTAGATTGAAGTTCACGCAGTAAAGCAGCCCAGTGACAGGCGATATTTGCATAGAAGCAGGGAATAGTCCCAGCTCCACACTGCCAACCACTTCATCAGTTCCAGTCTTATATTTATAAAGCTTTCCGTAAGGGTTGCCATGGGCTAAGCTCAAGTACCAGTATTCGCCTTTCGGATCTATAGTGATACCATGAGGGCCTTCAATTTCTGCCGGCCAGACCCCAACAGGAATGTTCTTTATTGTCTCAGCCTTTTTACCATCAAACTTCACCACAGAAACTTCATCTTCAGATTCGGCAGTCACATAGATGTAGTAGTCTTGTGCCTGGATGGAGAGGGCAGTGATTAGCCCAAGTGTTGTCAGTAGTTTTTTCATATCTCTAAGTTATCAGTGATCGGTTGATCAGTATATCAGTGCTTTACAAGCTGTTTTCTGATATACTGATAACTGGTTGCCTCTATTTAGACTGAATCTGTGTTTCTTTTGGTTTCTCTGGCTCCAATTTGGCCGACCATAAACCACTGTTAAAGTCAGAATAGAAAATATGTCCTTTGTAAAGCTGCGCCCCCCATGTGAAAGGTGCATTGGCTGTGTAACCATTTGGATCGTTGGGAACAATCCAGGCTATTTCACGGCCTTGTGCTCTCAGGTCCCCCATCAATTCGCCACTTAAGTCAACAACTCGTACTCCTTCGTTGTAGAACGCTACGTATAGGATATCGTCTTCAATCCAGTAGTTGTGCGATCCAGCATAAGGAATCTCAAAACGAGCAATCTCTTCAGGGTTTTCGAAGTCCGTAAAGTCTACAATATGCAAGAAACCTGCTGCTCTATTGACTCCACCTCTTTGAGTATTCAGTCCATAAGGGAAGATTTCATCGCCACCAATTACATAGAATTTACCTGTTTTACTTTTGTATGGAAATGCTGCGTGGTTCGCACCACTTGGATAAGCATAGCTCGCGAACTTCTTAGGGTTTTGAGGTGAGCCGCCTGCAATTCCGTTACCTACATCTACCAGTTGCAAACCATCAGACCAGTTGGAGGAATAGGCAATACCATCTTCTACCCAAACATCATGAATGGCGTGACCCGGAGTGTCTAATTCAAATTTAGAAACAGCATAAGGGTTTTTAGGATCATCAATATTGATGATATAGTACTTCTGACCGCCACTTAAAGCGTAAATGTGGTTTTCGTAAATGAATACGTTATGCACACCACCAGTCATGTTTTCATCGAAACGAGAAATGATCTGAGCATCTCTTGGGTTCTTTACGTCAATGATTACAAGGCCATTTTTTCTGTCAGAGGCACCTTCACGACTGATGACACAAATAGTCCCGTCAGCAGAGATCTTTACATCGTTTACAGTTCTTGCATCTACCTGAACGGAGTCAATTTTTTGGATGTTAGCCGGATCGGTTACATCCCAGAAATAAGCAGTACCATCGGCACCCCAGGTACCTGTTACAGCATAATCTCTTCCATCAATTCCTTCCCAAACCCAGAAGTCTGAAGTGTGCTTATCGGTTACAGACCCTTGGCCTACCTGTTCAATCTTACGAGTTACTTCTCTCGGAGTGATTTTTAAAGTTTTGGAAGCAGAGGCAACACCCACTGCCGCAGTTACTGTATAGACGCCAGCTTGGTCAGCTACAAATCGTCCATCTTGTTTAATCATACCAGAGGCAACCTCACTTGGATCGTCAGAAACTCCGTAAAAAGAGTAGGAGATAGGAGCATCTTCAATTGTATTGCCTTTCGCATCCAGTGCTTTGGCTGTGAAGTGGAATACATCTCCTGTTCTGGCCTGGTCGCCATCTGATGTTAGTGCAATTCTCGTGATTGGATTCTTAATTACGTTGAGGTTGATTGTATTTACAATGTTTTCAGCTGTAGCAGTTATGGCAACACGACCTTCTTTCATGGTATTGATGACTCCAAAACTACTTACAGAAGCTATGCTTTCGTTTTTAGAAGCAAATTTAACTTCAGCATCATCTCTAGTCATTCCAGCCTTGTCAATCACTTTTAGTTTAAGCTGAACAGGAGTGCCTGCATATATATTATCTGGTATACCTTCGACTTTGATTTCAGCAATAGGAGGGTAATTTACCATCACAGTTATACTCGTTCTATTTCCATCAGCATAGTCCGACACTTCACCACTAGCTATAACAAGAACTTCATATTCACCTGGTTTAAAAGCTTCTAGCGTTTGTGTAGAGTCTATGAAAAGGCTTCTTCTCGCTCTTGAAAAGGCTCTTACATCTTCATCAATTCTTTTGCCGTTATCTGTAACGTAGATTTCGATTTTCTTCTTCTCGCCAACTTCCATGGTGATTTTCTCAGGAGCGACAATTTTCTTTTGAGCTAATATGCTTAGTGGGGACAGTAAAAATGCCACTAAAGTAAGTCTGAATAACTGCTTCATAAATAGTGTTTTAAGTTTGAATGTGGAAGGTAATCATTCCTTGAAAGCGATACAATAAAAGATATATAGCTGGATTACCAGATTGACTTCAACTCTGTTGACGAGAAACTATTAATTTTTAGGTTTCCTTCTACAGGAGTTATAAATGCACTTGCAAAACCTTCAGTCGGAAATAGCACTTCTGTCATTACAAGCTCACCATTATTGAGAAATACCTCAATCGAAGATGCATCTACATAAATTTCGACCTGTAAACTAGAACCATTCATTTGCCTTGAAATATCGGCTTTATGAACAGCCTGAGCGAACTTTTCTGCAAAGTCTATCTTTCCTGCCTTCCTTCGGTCACTTATCAATTCACTTGAATTAAAGTTGAGGAAGTATTGATCGCCATTCGTTGGATTATCTAAGGTGATTTTGAATTCTTTGGCTGTGGTTTGATCCAAGTCTATCTGGAGATCGATTTTATATGGAATACCCAACTTTATTCCATTCCCCTCTGAGAGGAGGAAAGCAGTTTCAGTATCCTGAGTTGTACCATGGAAATTCACTTGTCTATCTTCTAAAGCTTTGAGCTCCTTGACAGGTCTCGAAGCCACAATAAATTCCTCACCACCTAATAAGTGAAGGCTTCTTGGTAAAGTCATTGCACTTCGCCAGCTTTCAGTGGGTACCACTTGCGCATAATCCCAATTGCTCATCCAGCCAATAAAGAGTCTGCGTCCATCTTCTTCAGGAATGTCTGACCATGTCACACCAGCATAATTATCACGTCCATAATCCAGCCATTTGGTGTCATTCTGTGCTGTGGTAAATGTTTTTCCATCAAAGTCACCCACAAAATATTGAGTAGCTGAACCTCCATTAGGTCCACCAGGGTTAATGCTCACTAACATTACCCATTTGGTTTCATCAGTTCCTTCTACTTGAAGTGGGAATAGATCTGGGCATTCCCAAACCCCACCATGTGCTCCTAAATCTGCACCAAATTCACTCTCGAAATCCCAATCGATTAAGTTAGGAGAGGAGTAGAGGCGTACTCTATCGGCTGCCGCAAAAATCATCACCCATTTACCGGTTGCTTCATGCCAGCTTACCTTCGGGTCTCGGAAATCACGAATACCAGGGTTGGGAACCACAGGATTGCCCTCATACATGGACCAGGTTCTGCCTTTGTCGTTGCTGTAAGCAATGCTTTGGTATTGAAAAGTGTTATTACCTTCTTCCCTTTCTCCCTTTATGTTGTGATGTGTGAAAATCGCAATCATTGGAGGATGCTCTCCATCTTGAAGGCCTGAGGTGTTGTTCCAGTCAATTACTGCTGAACCTGAGAAGATGTAGCCCAATTCATCAGGGTAAAGGGCAATTGGCAGCTCCTCCCAATGTACCATGTTTGTACTAATGGCATGCCCCCAGTGCATGGGTCCCCAAACTGTGCTGTCTGGATAATACTGATAGAAGAGGTGGTATTCACCATCATAATAGACCATTCCATTGGGATCATTCATCCAATTTTCTTTCGGACTGAAATGAATTTGTGGTCTGAAAGCCTCCTGAGCAAAAGCGGGGAGGTTTTCTATGTTCCGTTCTTGTGAACTTTGTGCGCAGCCAAATATAATGGCAGCTAGCATTAGTGAGAGAAGGATGTATTTTTTCATCATGGAGTTATCAATTCTTTTTCTAATTCTTCGAGCGATTTGCCTTTGGTTTCAGGCATAAACTGCCAGACAAAAATGAGTTGGAAAACCATGAATATGGCGAAAATGGCAAATACCCATCCAGCACCAATCGAAGCAAAAAGTGAAGGTACCATGGCTGGAATAATGGCTGCTAGCCACCAATGAACGGAAGTTCCAAACGATTGACCCTTAGACCTTAAGTGATTAGGGAATATTTCTGAAATAAACACCCAGATCACTGCGCCTTGACCTACAGCATGAGCCCCAATAAAGAGGAATAGGGCTGGTGGAATAATAGCAGACCATCCGAAGAAAAATGCCATTGATGTAGTAGCAAGGGTGATGATATAGCCGAACGAACCAATATACATCAGCTGTTTTCTCCCGAGTTTATCGATAAGCATTACACCTAAAATGGTGAAAACAAAGTTGGCGATACCTATGCCAACTGTACTTAGAAAAACCGCATCTTCACCTAAACCCGCCTCTGAGAAGATCCTTCTGGCATAATAGAGTAGGGCATTAATCCCACTGAACTGATTGAAGAATGAGATGCCAAAAGCCAATAGGAGTGGCTTCTTATATTTTGCAATGAATAGCTTTTCGCCTGGATTCTTTTGGTTGGCCGCTGAGCTTTTGATCTGCTCAATTTGCGAGTCAATTTCGGTTGGCTCATAAATTCTAGCAAATACCTTTCTGGCACCAGCCTCGTCATTTCTATTGAGCAATAGCCAACGTGGGCTTTTGGGTACTCTCAAAACAACTATCGTGTAAATCAAAGCTGGTAAGGCTTCAATGCCAATCATCCATCTCCAAGCTTCTGCGTCAATGCTTATGGCAATCAAATAGTTAGAGACAAAGGCTACCAGAATACCGAAAACGATATTCAACTGGTAAAGCGCTACTAGTCTGCCTCGCTTATGGGCTGGTGCAATTTCTGATACAAATGCTGGTGCAGCAATTGTCGATGCACCTACGCCTAATCCACCAATAAACCTGAAGAATGCGAATAACCAGGGGTCGCTTACTACAGAAGAACCTAAGGCCGAAATCGTATAAAGCACCCCAATGAGGATCAGGGTATTCTTTCTGCCAATTTTATCATTGGGAATGCCTCCTAGCATGGCGCCAACTACGGTTCCCCATAAAGCAGAGCCAACAACTATAAGACCGTGGAAGAGATCGTTGCTCCCGTTTAAGGTGTAGCCGGCCCATAGCGCTTGTAGTTCCTGTTCAGCACCATTGATTACAATGGTGTCGAAGCCAAAAAGGAATCCGGCCAAGGCACCTGTAATTGACCAGAATAAGACTTTCTTATTATTCATAGTAGAGGGTTGAACCTCTAAGATAAGAGATTTTGATGGGGTTGAGCTTCACACTGAAAGACTTCTTCACTAAATAAAAAGAGGCTGTCTCAAAAGCTACCCGTCATTCCCGACCCAGATCGGGAATCTCCTCAAACTGTCACCTAAGGCCTATGGAGATTCCCAGTCAAGCTGGGAATGACGAAAATAGTGGCTTTTGAGACAGCCTCTTGTTTCTTCTTTTATTTTGTTGGTTTCACTTAATAGTATAATCTTTTCAGATACTTGATGCTAGTTTTAAGGCTCGATAATGAATCTTCAGCAAAGTTCGCATCCTGTTCTACAAAGAAGTACTTCATTCCGGCATCACTTTTATGACCAAAGATTTGTTTCCAATCGATAACTCCATTGCCAACCTCTGTCATTGGTTTTCCTTCAGTGAGCGCTAAATCTTTAACATGCCAAAGAGGAACTCTTCCCATGTTATCTCTAAAGAATGAAAGAGGGTTCTGTTCAGCATGGCGTGTCCAGTAAATATCAAGCTCAATTTTTACTAGGTCAGCATCTGTCTCTTTCAGAATCACATCCATCGGAATTTGACCTTCTAATTCTTGGAATTCAAAATCGTGATTGTGGTAAGCGAATTGGATACCTGCAGATTTGGCCACTTCAGCAGATTTGTTGAGTAGCTCACATAATTTTTTGTATTGATCGATGGACTGCCTTTCATTAGGTAATAAATAGGCACAGACTAAATATTCAGACCCTAAGTCGGCCGCTGCTTGAACATCTTTTTCCCAATCTCCATTCATATTAGGTGTCATGATGTGCAGACTTTTTAAAGCGATTTTAGAGTCTGCAATAATGCTTTTTGTTTCAGGGACAGGCTTACCAAGGAATTTCTTATTGTTAAAGTCAAACCCTTCCATAAAGTCATATCCAGCTTTCCCTAGTGTTTTTAAAGTACCAGGCATGTCTTTGTAGATGACATCTCTTACCGTATATGATTGAAAGCCAAATGATTTAATGGTTTCTCTATCAATATTGCTAGCGATTAATTCTGGGGCTAGTAAGGCGGCTGAGGTTGCCAATCCTGCTTTCTGAATAAAGTTTCTGCGTTTCATGCGTTTTTTAATTGTTTTTCAAATGACTAGCTGAATCATTGATGTAGATTTCTTAAGGTCATTAATTGGGAATTAAACTAAGAAAAATGATTGAATGAAGCTATAGTTTATTTAGCACTGGGGCATATAGTGCAATGAAATTGATTTGTTCTTTCTGGCCGAATTGACAATCTCTAAATAAAGTTACCAGCCTTTCAGGGCTGGTAGCTTTAGGTTCAATTTCTGAGCATTACTCGAATCACTTAAGACCTTAGGCGGCTTAATTCGGTAGATGGAAACTTTTAAAATTTATCTTCACCTTGAATAAAAGCTTTGGCATTTTCTAGATCTGCTGGCGAGTCAATCGATAAACTTACATGGTCTGTTTCAACCATTTTTATTTTTTTCCCGATCTCTAAATATCGAATACACTCTATTTTTTCAGTTTGCTCTAAAATGGTCATGGGTGTTTTATAAAAGTCAAGGAGTGCTTCTTTTCTAAAGGCGTAAACTCCTATATGCCCATAATACTTCGTGTTAAGCGATTTATCCCTTGGGTAAGGAATAGGTGAACGTGAAAAGTAAAGAGCAAAGTCTTTCTGATCTACCACAACCTTTACGCGATTCGGATCTTCAATCTGATTGACCTTTGTAAGCACCTGCATCAATGAAGCGAGGTCAATATCCTTTGCATCATCTCCTTTAAAAACCTCTAGTACTTTTTCTAGTGGTTCTTTTTTAGTAAAAGGTTCATCTCCTTGTACATTGAGAATGATGTCTGCTTCGATTTGCTCCGCAGCCTCTGCAATTCGATCGCTTCCACATTCATGTTCTTTCTTACTTTTTAGGGCTTTCCCGCCATTTGAAGTGATCTCATTATAAATTACATCTGAGTCTGTCACTACAAAAACATCTTCGAATAAACCGGTATTCAGGGTTGCTTCATAGGTTCTTAAAATTACAGACTTAGCGCCCAATTTAGCCATCAACTTTCCAGGAAAGCGAGAGGCTTCGTATCGAGCAGGAATAAGGGCTACTACTTTCATGAATGTA
>CAYGKL010000125.1:0-5298 GCA_964350505.1 uncultured Roseivirgaceae bacterium
CCTGCTTGTCGCCAAGCGCCTCCCATTACTTTTCTAATTCTTTTTGCTCTTTTGATATCGGCATGACTTCCTAATAAAATTGAACCTACTGGCGCACCCAATCCCTTGCTTAAACAGATAGAGATGGTGTCAAAAACCTCACCATACTGTTTCGTAGTCTGGCCTGTTGCAACCAAGGCATTGAATAACCTGGCACCATCTAAATGAAGTGCTAAACCATGCTCATGGCAAGTCTCTCGAATAGCCCAAATTTCATCAAAGTCATAGCAACTTCCTCCGCCTTTATTCATGGTATTTTCAAGAGAAACAAGGCGAGAAACAGGTGAATGAATATCATCAGGTTGAATGGCGGCCTCCACATCCTTGGCTGTTATTTTACCCCTTTCGCCTTCGAGCAAGCGTACAGAAGCACCAGAATTAGCCATGATTCCACCAGACTCATATAGATAAATGTGTGAGTATTTGTGGCAAATCACTTCGTCTTGAAGGTTACAATGCAAGCGGATACCTATCTGATTCGTCATGGTACCGGAAGCACAATAAATGGCTGCATCCATACCGAACATTTTGGCTGCTTTTGTCTCTAAAGCAACCACGGTAGGGTCTTCTCCAAACATATCATCACCAACCTCAGCTTCCATCATTGCCTGATGCATGGCGGGAGTTGGCTTAGTTAAAGTGTCACTTCTTAAATCAATCACCAGTTGAAATATTTATTCTTTGAACTTGATTTTACTCTATGTGCTTCTATTGCTTTAAATGCCTCCAAAGGTCTATCTGTTGCCAGAATATCCGCTCCACGTGCAATAAAGCCTGAATATAATGAATCCCCTTTGCTTATTGCCTTTTTATCTAGGTTACCCAAAACCCCTAGAATAGTATAAACACCCTTGCTATGAAGAAAATCATAAAGAGAGGATTCAGGTTCTGACACACCTACAAAAGCTATCATATTTTCATCGGGAATTCCTTTGTTACGATGCATATTATACGACTCCACTGAGCCCAAACTCACCGAAATCATTAAAGTACTATCTAAAGAATACACTTGAGCGGCTGCATCGGCATTATAAGTGATTACCGCTGCGGTCTCTTGCACATTGAACATTTGAATTTTCTCCACAACTCTTTCAAAAGGAACGCCCCGTTTTACATCCAAAGTAAGTAGTGCCTTACCAGCAGACCACTTTAAAACCTCGTCAAGTGTTGGTACAGAAAAAGGAGTGAGTGTGCCATCATTATCTTTCAGCTTCAAGGACTTAATTTCTTCGTATAGTTTCGAGTTCACTTCCCCTGTACCATTGGTTGTTCTATCCAATGTATTATCGTGCATCATAATGAGCACAGAATCCTTTGTCATGGCTATATCGCACTCAATAATGGCTGGCGCTAAGCTGTAAATATGATTGAATGTTTCAATGGCATTTTCAGGATAGCCAGGATATGGCCCACCTCTATGGGCACTTACCATGGGTATTCTATCGGAAGTCCAGTTATAGAATTCAAAAGCACCATCTAAGGAAATGGCCGTTCCATTAAACCCTTTTACTACATCAATTTGATTTTGTGGCTGACTATTGCATGCTGAAAAAAGTAAAGCAAGCATTAAAGCGATTATTCCTTTGAACTTATGAGGCATTCTTTTTTCTGGAAATGTAGTTTGAAATGAGAATTGGAGCAAGTGGATTTTGATAAGTCATTTCCGAGGCAATAAACCTTATGTCTATTGCCTCGGTAATCATCTCCGTTTCAACCTAAACATATGAAGAGATAAAAGTGTCTGCTGGGACACCTTAAATGACCGGACCGTCTGTCACTATGGGTGTGTAATCTCCTAATTTGCCTCTCAATTGAAGCAACTCATTTTTTACTGCATCATGTAGCTCTTTTGGCACCTCTTTAAGGTAACTACTCAAATGATTATCGAGCTTAATAATCATTTCATTCTTACTCTTACGCCCCTTCTCCGTCAAAACGACTTTGAAAGAACGTCCATCTTCTTCACTATCAACTCTCCGAATCCACCCATTCTTTTCCATGCGCACCAGCATACGCGAAATAGAAGGGAGATCTTGGAGCGTAACCCTGCTGATTTCTGTCGGTGTTACGCTTCCGTGATTCCATAAAATAATCAACACCTGCCATTGCTCTGGCGTGACAGCGTACGCCTTTAGCGCTCTAATTAACTCCCTATGAAAGAGCAAATACGCGCGATAGAGATTATAGCCGAGATTGTTATTAAGGTGAAAGAGAGCCTTACCGAAGTCCATACTTAGTTGTAAGTCAGCTCGAAAATAAAAATAAATACTTGTCTAAACAAGTATTTGGACGACAAATTTCAACGCTGAAGAGAAATTCTCTTCAAGGTGTCAATATATGATTGATACAATGGATGAAATGTCTACCTAAGATGTCAGCAGAAAATTTGAATAAAGGTTGAAGCAATCAGAAATCATCTATTACCAGTATTTGAATTTTTGTACGAAGCAACTATACGATCGACAATAAGGAAAATAGCTTATTAGGTATCATAATTAGATACTGACCCTAAATCCTCCAGCTCTAGGTTAGTGGCTTTGGTACTAATTTGAGTTTCAATAAAGGAGATTAGTAAGGAGCCTAGGAGTAAAAACAGACTTGCTCCGAAGATATATTCAGCAATTACTTGTTTGCCTAAGTACATTAATACCATACTGAGCTCGCAGCAGAAATAATTTATATATTAAGTGTCTAGATATAACAAAAAAGGACACCAAATTAGGTGCCCTTTATCGATTACTTAAACTAAAAATTACTAATCACGGTATTTTTGAATAATCTCTATTACTTCCTTTTGAATAGTTTGGCTGTCATAATTTTCCGACTCAACTACCTCATCACCCAAAGTAAAAATCTTTTCAAACAGTACTTTGTCTTCCACTTTCCCTTTAAAAGTTAGCGTTTCCTTTGATGCATAAACTTCATCCCAAGCTTTACGAACGTCAGACCAATACAACTCATTCTTTGCCCACCAATCTTGTGCATCCTTACATCTGCTATCATCTACCTTTTTATAGGTATTCCACCCTTTCTCCTCAGCCAATAGCTGATCGCCATTGCTTTGACGAATGACTTTATCATTGTCCTGCTCATGAACCCAACCTTCATCCGTAAGCTCATGACGATTGGTTCTTATCATCACGTTGTAATCGCTTCGTTTCGAAAACTCCCTTCTTGGCAATGGTGAGTCTGCTACGTTTTCCCAGTAGTGTCTACCATCTTGATGAACCCAACTAGCAGACCCTTCATAACGCAAGCCATCATCTACTTGGAATACCTTTTGTGTCCATTGACCTTTAACTTCGTTCTTTGGTAAGTCTAAATGCTTCCATGTGCGATCCTTATCATAAACATAAAGAGATGTATTTTCATACAGCCAGTCTTGCCTCCAATGTTTTACGATTGTTTTAGGAGCAACAATTAGTAAGTGTTGCATTGAAATCTTATCCTTCTCATCTTCTACCAACTGCACCCATTCTAGACCACCTGATTGATAATTTTCATGGAATTTGTAATCCTTATCTGGAGCAAATGTTTCTGCAAAGTTGAAAGTGACTTCATAGCAGCCGCACATTTCTTTAATGGCTGCTCTATCTTGTTTCTTCTTACTCTGCGCCCAAGCATTAATACTTATTAAGCAAAGGGCTATAAATGTAATTCTCTTCATGATTTTATAGCGTTTTGAAATTGTTTTTCTGTTGTTAAAAAGGCGAGTTTAAGCCTAGGGTAGCCATAGGCTAGTATGAGTAGGTTTCCTAAAAGATAGAGTCCATGGATAATGATTTCAATGACATCTCCACCACCTAAGAACACCTCGAAAAGGAATATATTGAGCGTTAAAGGAACCAACATAACGGCACCCAGTAAGGCCAAAACTTGGCTAAGCAAGAGAACCCCACATAAGATCTCAGCGATACCTAACATTGGCCAAAAGAATTCTGTTTGTTTAAGACCACCGATATAAGCTCTGATCTTTACAACGTTTTCGGGCACTGCTTTAAGCTCGTTACTTTGTTCGGTTGCTGGCTTTTTAGCAGGCTCAGCTTTTACAAATTTTTGAACACCTGCATATACAAATAATAACCCTAGGGAAACCCTAACCGCTATGATGAAATATTTAATTGCTCTCATAATTAATTAGTTTGCAATAATGATTGAACCTCCATCATAAGTGATGCTTCCTGAACGGCCATCTTCAGAGCCTCTGCTTCCTCTTCAGACAAACAGAACCTTATATCTTTATGGCTTGTCTGAACAATGTACTGCTGCTGGCTACTGGAGAAATTGACTTTATTATTCGCTTCAAAAGTTAAATTCAAAATACAGGCTTTGAATGCTTCGAAAGCTGGCATATTAAAGGTGCACAGTAGGTTTTTGAACTGCAGGTTAATTTGGCCACAGTATGAACAAGTAGATAGCTTAATATCTGCACTATCAAACAAGGCTATAGATTTACATTGACTCATAATCTTTTATTGAATTATTGAACTAACAAGTCATATTGAAATTGAGGGTTACCCCGCTCTCCCGTCTGGGCGTCTACAAGCCTAGTAAATCGCAGTTTATAATAATTGCCATCAGTATCTTTGATGATATAGAAGATATCATCTTTCACACCTGTCTCTACATTTGTGTTAGGTTGAGCAATATTTCTCCAGCCGCTACCTATAGCTGTCAATTCTGTTGAAAAGTCTAAAGACCCAAGGCCACCAATAGCAAAGTCTTCATAAGTAACTTCAGATGTAATTTCAACTGCTGCTACCTCAACCCTATTCGCATTAATTAAAACATAATCGCGTATGGCATATGGAATCGAAATATTTGCATCGACAGGTAAAAGACTAGTGAAAACGGTGAATACGAAGTCCCAATCATTCTTTTCGGGAACAGATGAGATAATGCCATTGTCAAAACTTACAGGTATAAAGTCGTATGCATCATTTTTCGGAACCGACAGTTCTTTAAAGCTTGTGGCATTGATTTCGGCATATTGAAGGGTGTATCCATCCGAACTCCTTAAGACACGAACTTTCATCCAACCACGAGGTGAACCATCTGGGTTTTTTCCTCTGTTGACAATGTAGACTAGATTGTCATCTGCAATTGCTGAAACCTCTGCAATTGCAGTTTTAGAAAGATCCCCAGAGGGATCATCCGTCCAATTAGCTGCTGCAGGCAACCATGAGGTAGGAGGACCAAATACTGCCCCAAAAATTGCGTCAATATTAAGCTGAGCACCGAAGCCCAAAGTGTCTTCGG
>CAYGKL010000125.1:5398-8461 GCA_964350505.1 uncultured Roseivirgaceae bacterium
ATTACTCTTCTTTGTATCATTTTAAATTAAGGTTATAGCTAACTTTTAAGAAATAGGACCTACCATAGGAAATGGGTACCGAAGGCCCTCCTGCATGAGCTCCACCACCTATTCCTGAATTATTTACATTGGTAATATTGAATACATTTCTAGCCCCAAAAGTGAATTCAAAGGACTCCTTGAATGATTGAACTATTGTGGCATCAAGCCAATGAAAATCATTGATTTCGCCAATGCTAATCACCTGCTCATTTTGTGCATTGGTTTCCGTGAAGAAAGATTGTAATCGACCAGTATACTTATAGAAAGCACTAACAGTCGTTCGGCTTTTGGTAAAAGTATAGGTCAGATTAGCATTGAATTCTGGAGAATAAAAGAATTCCTCTACCCCTTGTTCATCGGCTGAAATTTGGTTTAACCTACCGATATATGAGAAGCCCAAATTACCTGAAAGAGGACCTATACTTGCTCTTTGAGTTATGGTGAGCCCTAGAGTTCTAAAGCGTTGGACATTCAAGTATGTTGTACTAGTGAGGTCATTGATATTTTGACCAAGTGAAATCTGATCTTCAATGTTATTGTAGAACAAGTTCAGGTCAACATTAAACGTGGTCTCAGCAAGCTTATATCTAGATAAGGCATGAAGACTAAAATGATCCGACTTCTCGGGGTTTAAATCAAGATTTCCAAAAACTCTATGGTTAGAATCAACAAACTCGAAATACAACTCTCTTACTGAAGGAGATCTAAACCCTCTTCCATATGAGGCCCTTAGGCTAGTGGCATCGGTTAATTCATATTTAAACTGAAGTGATGGAATCAATTGATTACCGAAAGCACTATTTGAGGCATAGCGCAGACCTGGTCTTAATGTCATTTTCTCAAAAGGCATCCACTCAGCTGAACCATAAACAGCATATTCTTGAATACCCTGTTCTTGCTCTAAAATCCTTCCTCCGCCTACTTGCTCTAGAGAAATTTGGTAACCTAGCTGTAAATCCGCATTATCGCCTGCACTTAGAAAACCTGTACCACCAAATTCCCATACACGGTAAGTGCTTAAATCTTGATCACCTTTACCACTGGTTAACCTCTTGTCTTGGGTTACTATGTTTCTGGAAAATCTATTTTTTTGCCTTTCAAAATCTGAAAACGAAGCAAACGCTGTATATCGGTTAAAAAAAGGAAGGCGTCCTTCAGCCTGCAGTTGGTGAGAAAATCTTTTTGAATCGTAGGTTTCATCTAAAGCAAAGGGTTGATTTTCTCCAGAGGGAAGAAAGTTGTTTTGAGCCGTTCCAAAGTCTTCAATAAGCTCACTCAATGCGTCAAATCTATAAAAGACACTGTGTTTATCTAGCTCCAACTTTAGCAGTCCATTGCCTGTCAATTGTCTCTTTGGGTTCCATTCATATTGCCTTGGACCAGCAGTACCTCTAAATCCTAAAAAGTCGTTATGTTGTGCATTGAGTAAGACCGACCAGTTTTCATTAAACCTATGGTTAACGCCTAGGGTCTGAACGTGTCTACCTTCATCAGCACCATACTCAGAGCCCGCAGTTTCTGTTTGAACTGCTGCATTCACTTCTGTTCGATTTAGAAAATCCTTCTTAGTAATTAAATTGATGACTCCGGCCAAAGCATTCGCACCATAATTGACAGCCATTGGCCCCTCTACAATTTCTATCCGTTCAATATTTTGTAGATTTATTTGACTTAGGTCTGCACCATTTCCATTACCAGAGCGATTAACAAGCGGCACACCATCTACTAAGATCTTGACATTCTGGCTTGAGATGCCTTGTAAGCTAATACTAGAACTTCCAATCGCTAGATCTTGCGCAATCCTGATGTTCAATTGATTGCTCAACACCTCTTGTAGGTTAAAAGCCCCACGATTATTGATCTCTTTTGCATCAATGGTTTGTACTCGAAAAACAGAGTTAGCAGCAGACTGCGGATTGAATTGCCCGGTAACTACAACGTCATCCAGTTGATTGAATTTGGGAATAAGAAGTATTGCAGACTCCGGTAAACTGAAAAGTGTATCTGAGAATGACTCATAACCCACGTGACTAGCTTCGATAATTACAGGAAAACGAGCTTCAATCTGAACCAGGCCCTCGCTATTAGAAATAGTATGAATACCTTCATTGGTAGCAGATGAACGAAATGTAGTCGCTACACCAGCAACAGGTTCATTATTTGCCATATCTATGAATCGAATCGATTGTGCCCATGTACAGGTTGAAGACACAAGCATGATCATCAATATGTAAACTGCTTTCTGCATTTATTTAGAATCGTTCTTAATAGATGCAAATGTATGAGCCGTTCTTTGACCAAGAAATCGCTATGTGTGGCAGATTTCAATCACTAGTACTAGTGATTACCTCCCTAGTACTAAGACATTTTTTTGACCGCATAGGCGATCAGTTCAGTTGGCGACTTAAACCCTAGTTTCTTGAGGATGTTCTTTCGGTGTGAATTGATGGTGTGAATGCTTAAATTGAGTCTTTCAGCTATCTCACTAGAGGGTATCCCTTTGCTAATCATTCGAACAATTTGCTCTTCTCTGGGAGTAAGTTCAACCGACAAGGCTGCTTCCTGATTAGTCATTATATCCAAAATTCTTTGAGAGTAGAATCTTCCGCCCCTACTTATGGTATCTACTGCCAATTGAATTTCGTGCAGAGAACAATCTTTAGTTAGAAACCCTTCTATTCCAATCGCAATTCGCCTTTTAATCTCTATGGTATCATCATCGTTGGAAACAATGAGGATTTTAAGTTTTTTGAAGCGCTGCTTTACTACTTGTAAAGCCTCGACTTGTACAGGGCTTTCTCCTAGGTATTCTAGAATTAAAAAATCTGGACTGTACTTTTCGAGCTGAAGTGCTAATTGCTGATTCACGTCAAGCAGATGAACCTCAAAGGACTCATTTGCTTCTTGTAAAATTGCCTTAGTACCGAAACTAGACAGGATTTGAGGATCGTATATGACCGTTTTAACCAATTATTCTTATTTAGACTAATTATTAATAGTGCAAATTAAAGAAATGATCTC
>CAYGKL010000126.1:0-6470 GCA_964350505.1 uncultured Roseivirgaceae bacterium
CATTTAATCCGATGTTCGACTCGAGCATGGAAGTCATCCACCAACCGATATTTCTTTCCTCTGCCAAAGAGATCCAGTCACGGCAAGCTTTAATCCCTCCAACCAGTGATGGCTTAAGAATGATGTATTGTGGATTCACCGCATCTAAAAGCTTCTCTTTTTCATCCTTTGAATGGATCCCAATCAACTCTTCATCCAAAGCAATGGGCAAAATGTTCTCTTCACAAAGCTCCGCCATTAGTGACCATTGACCCGTTTGAATAGGTTGTTCGATAGAATGGATTTCCAGACCAGCCAATTCGGTGAGTACTTGCCACACATTGGTTTTATCAAAAGCGCCATTCGCATCTACTCTGAGGGTGATTTCTTTGGAAGAATATCGCTCTCTAATCGCTTCAAGAAGCTTCAATTCTGTTTCAAAATCAATGGCACCTATCTTCATTTTGATGGTACTAAAGCCTGATTTGAGTTTTTGCTCAATCTGCTCCTGCATAAATGCCTCTTCTCCCATCCAAACTAGGCCATTGATAGGCAGCCTTTGTTTTCCTTCGGAGAAGTCATTCTCAAAAATATTGAATTGGCATCCGTGGATGTAGTCAAGTAAGACCGTTTCAAGTCCAAAACGTACCGATGGAAAATTGGTGGGAATATGTTCAGCAACAAATTCCAATACTTCGAACTCACTATTTGGAATATCTAATTCTTCGAAGGGTTGCAATAAGGCTTTCAGTTGAGAAGTGAAGTTCTCTGAATAGTCTTCCGATAAGCCTTTCAGTGGACTTACCTCTCCCCAAGCTACTTTTGTGGGTTCAGCAGGATGATAGGCTTTAATGATCCAAGTTTCTTTCTGAGTAAAAGAACCTCGCGAAGTTCCTGCTACAAAGGTGAAATCGAGGGTGTAAGGAATAACTTCAAATTTCAACCTCATTTCCCCAAGAGTCTCTTCACATACTTGCCAATGATGTCGAATTCTAAATTCACTTTATCTCCAACCTTTAATTCTTTGAAGTTTGTATGCTCAATGGTGTAAGGAATAATGGCTACCCGAAACTTACCTTCCTCTGAATTGAAGCAGGTTAAACTGGTTCCATTGATGCAAATAGAGCCTTTTTCAACTGTTACGTTGCCCAGTGAAGCATCGTATTCGAAATCAAAAAGCCAGCTTCCGTCCTCTATTTGGGTATGAGTACATGTCCCAATCTGATCCACATGACCTTGCACCACATGACCATCGAAACGACCATTGGCGATCATGCAACGTTCAATATTAACCAATGTGCCAACTTTCCAGTCGCCCAAGTTGGTTTTTTTAAGTGTTTCATCGATGGCAGTTACCCTATGGATGTCATCATGAATGGCTACTACCGTAAGGCAGGTTCCGTTATGGGCAACGCTTTGATCGATTTTCAATTCAGAGC
The DNA here is from genome assembly GCA_964350505.1 of uncultured Roseivirgaceae bacterium. GTDB lineage: Bacteria > Bacteroidota > Bacteroidia > Cytophagales > Cyclobacteriaceae > Roseivirga. The sequence goes on from CAYGKL010000126.1 coordinate 1,419, forward strand.
CAACAGTAGATTTCACATCGAAATGCACATTCGTGCCTTCTTTTTCAATACCAACTACCTGGCCTAGGGTTTCTATGATTCCGGTAAACATGGAGCAATTTTAAGGAATAAATTCAGAACGAAGTTCTTTTCAACTCAAATCAAAACAGTCAATTTTTCGAATAGTTCTCTAAATTTTGAAATATCTTCGAGCGCTGATGGTAGATAATTACAGACATAAGGGAATGAGGCGGCAATTGGTAAAGATTGTTCGCGAGAAAGGTATTGAGGATGAGCGTATTCTAGATATCATTGGTAAAATACCTAGGCATTTCTTTTTTGAGAATGCTTTGGTGGAACATGCTTATGAAGATAAGGCCTTCCCTATCGGCTCTGGGCAGACCATTTCTCAGCCTTATACGGTGGCTTTTCAGACCGAATTACTTCGAATTAAACCTGGAGATAAAATCTTTGAAATTGGAACAGGGTCTGGCTATCAATCCATGGTTTTGTTAGAGATGGGTGCTGAGGTTTACACCATCGAATATCAAAAAGAGCTCTATGAGCGCACCAGGAAATTCCTTCCTCAAATGGGCTATAAGCCTAATTTCTATTATGGCGATGGTTCACAAGGCATGCCTAGGTTTGCCCCTTATGATAAGATCATTGTTACCGCAGGCGCTCCAACGGTGCCCGATAGTTTAATCGATCAGCTTAAGATCGGTGGCGTGCTTGTCATTCCGGTGGGTAATGCTAAAACCCAACAGATGCTGAGAATTACTAAAACTGCCGAGAACAAAGTACGAACTGAGACCTTTACCAACTTTAAGTTTGTGCCGCTACTTGGGGAGGATGGTTGGAAGAAGTGATTGGTTTAGATAATGGTCAATAGTCGATGGTCCATGGTCAATAGTTCATTGCTGAGAGTTACTCTTTCGGAATCAAGGCACCTATTCACCAGTAGATTATTCTAAAATATCTTATCATTTCAAGGCTGAAGTAAATAATTCATTAACTACTTTTGCATCGAACGAAATATACTATGGCAAAGCAACCTAAGCATCCGAGTAGCTCCAGTGTCACCATGACTGAATTGGTACTTCCCAACGATACCAATACACTAAATAATTTAATGGGCGGTAGACTCATGCATTGGATGGATGTAGTCACTGCTATTTCTGCTCAAAAGCATTCTAATCGCATTGTGGTTACGGCTTCTGCCGATAATATATCGTTCAGACACCCTATTCAATTGGGAGATGTGGTCACCCTTCAAGCGAAAGTAACCCGAGCATTCAGCAGTTCCATGGAGGTTTATGTGGAAGTTTATGCCGAAAACATACCTTCAGGCACCAAGTTTAAGAGCCATAGCGCTTTCTTCACTTTCGTGGCTGTAGATCAAGGAGGCCGACCGATAGATGTGCCGGATCTTATTCCTCAAACAGATGAGGAGAAGGAGCTTTATGACGGGGCATTGAGAAGAAGACAATTACGCCTTGTGCTAGCCAAACGCATGAAACCAGAAGAAGCCACTGAGCTAAAGAGCATTTTCTTTGAAGGCGGCATGAACAAAGTAGATTAAATCTACACTTTCCTGTTGTCTTACTATCGATAACGACTATTTTTGAAATATGTCAGATCAGGCGTTTCTTTCCCATTTTATTGAAGAGCCAATTTACTTAATCAAGGAGGCGATAGATACTCATTCTGTAGTAGAAGAAGTAAAAAAAGAAACCGTTGCTGTGGTGCCAGAAGAAACTGTTGCTGCGGTAGAAGAACCCAAGGCACCGGTTTTAATGAAGCCCCTTCCTACTATTGGCAAAAACTTAAAGAGCTGCGTAATTCTTGTCAATTGGACTGAAGAGCCAATTGAATCTGAGAAAGAATTACTGCTAAAAATACTTTCATCTGTTAAAAGGTCGGAGGATGATGTGCTGATCACTTCGGCATCTAATGCCAGTTTAGAGCAAATTGAAGCACTATTGGCTGAACACGGCCATAAGCACCTGATCGATTTTGGGACATCTAAGTTTTCTCCAATCGCCCACGCTGAAGTTTATACACCTGTACAAGATGGTATGAAGAAGTATCTTAAAACGGATACCTTAGACAGCATCTCCAAAGATGTCGAAAAGAAAAAAGCCCTTTGGAAGGCCTTGCAAGAGGTGTTTTTATAGGTATTGAGGTTACAGATAATGACGGATTTCTGATTAACCGTTTTCTTTTTGACTTAACTCCTCATACATCAAACCTGCAACTCTTTTAGAAGCACCTGTGCCCCCTAGCTTTCTACGAAATTCTTGATAGTCTTCAAGCATTTGACTTCTTTTTTCTCCATCACTAACCAATTTTAGCTCATGCACCATTCTTTTTTCATTCAAGTCATCCTCAATTAATTCCTCAACTGCCATTTTATCAAGAATGAGGTTCACCATACAGATATACTTAATACTCAAAAGTATTTTAAACAGATAGTAGGAAAGAAAACCCGGTTTGTAGCAGACAATTTGAGGAACATTAAATAATGCTGTTTCTATTGTGGCTGTACCCGATGTTACAAAGGCAGCATGAGCATTATTAAGGATGTCATAGGTAGAACCGAAGGCAATTTTAACCTGACCTTTGGTATAGCTTTCATAAAGCTCTAAATCTATAGTCTCTGAACCTGCAATGATGAATTCATAGTCTGGGAAATGAGTAATAACTGCAAGCATTTTAGGGAGCTTACCGATGATCTCTTGTTTACGACTTCCGGGTAAAAGCGCAATAATAGGCTTGTCTTGAAGCTCGTATTTCTTAAGAAACTCATTTCGCCCAAGTAAAATGGGTTGTTTCTGTTCCAAAGCATCCAGAATTGGATGACCTACGAAGTCAATGTCATAGCCATAAGACTTGTAAAAGGCGGGTTCAAAGGGAAGTATAGAGAATATCCTGTCTGTCCAACCATGTATAGTGTGCACTCTTTTGCGTTTCCAGGCCCATGCTTGCGGAAGAATGTAATAGAACACTTTGATAGGTAGCTTCTGCTCTTTTACAAACTTGGCAATTCTTAGGTTGAAGCCTGAGTTATCAATAAGGATAAGCACATCGGGCTTGAAATGAGTAATATCTTGTTCACAAAATCTGAAATTCTGCTTAATCGTTTTCAGATTCGACACTACCTGAAAAACACCCATAAAGGAAGTTTCACGGATATGCTTGGCCAATTCTTGGGCCTGTTCGGCCATTCGATCTCCACCCCAAACTCGAAAGTAGGCTTCTGAATCGAGCTTCTTTAGCTCCTTCATCATATTGGCCGCATGCATATCGCCAGAAGCCTCCCCTGCAATGATATAATACTTCATTTTCAGAATTCAAATGGCAAGTTCATCGATTGAATTTAATTATCAAACGGAATTTCCAATACATATCATTTTGATCCGTAATCTTACTCTTCTTGTGTAGTAGACATATCAAATACCGCATCAGTTTTAATCTTTCCGTCTGCCTATTCGGTGCTGACGGAAAGCCCCATCAGTACCGAAGGTCTAGCGGGGCGTGAATGATACATCGCTCAGTCATTTACTTTTAATCAGACAATTCCTCCTGCTAAATCAGCTGAATTTCACCCCTACACTCTTCCGTGACGCTCCGAGACTTTGGGAGATGTTAGCAGAATTGGTTATTACTGCATTTCAAATTGAAGTTCTAATCCCCCTAACCCCCTTTTCTAAAAAGGGGGAGGCATTGTACAAATCAGCATGAACATGCGGGCAATGCCTAGATTCCTTTAGCTACCAGGTAAGCACCACTACCAAAATTGTTTTACTGACAATGAACGCATCTTTGTACTGTTACCATTAGCTATATGCACAAACCCTCCTCCTTGGTGAAGGAGGTTAGGAGGATTGATTAAGACTGAATTTCAAATTGAAGTTCTAATACCTTTAACCCCACTTCCCGATAGGTCTGGACGGGTGATCTATAAAGTGGGAGACATTGTGTAAATAACTTTCAGCATAGTGGCAGTCCTATCTTTCTAATAAACCCTGGTCATTTGCTTTTAGTCAGACAATTCCTCTTGCTAAATCAGCCTATTTTGGGTAATTAGGTGAATATTTTAAGTACCATGAAACAGAAACTCTTACTCTTTCTAGCACTTCTCGGTTTTGTAGCCTGTCAATCAGCTACTCAAGAACCCCAAGCAGATTTTAATGTCGATTATGAAAAATTCGAATTGGATAACGGCCTCGATGTTGTTTTCCATGTCGATAGATCAGATCCAGTCGTTGCAGTAGCCCTTACTGCTCATGTGGGTTCAGCCCGCGAAAAAGAAGGCAGAACTGGCTTTGCTCACCTTTTTGAGCACCTACTTTTCTTAGAGTCGGAAAACTTGGGCAAAGGTGGTCTCGATAAACTCAGCGCTAGAGTTGGTGGTTCTGGGGCCAATGGTTCAACTTCTCGCGATAGAACCAACTATTTTCAAACCGTTCCGAATGATGCCTTAGAGAAAATGCTTTGGGCAGAGGCCGATAAGTTAGGTTACTTCATCAATACGGTGACAGACCCTGTATTGGCGAAAGAAAAGCAAGTGGTGAAAAACGAAAAACGCCAGAGCAATGATAACCGTCCATATGGACATACGAGCTACGTCATTGATAAGAACCTCTACCCTAGTGACCATCCATATAATTGGCAGGTAATCGGATCACTAGACGATCTGCAAGCAGCGACCCTAGCTGACGTGAAGGAATTCTTCAGAAGATGGTATGTGCCGAATAATGTAACGCTAGTAGTTTCTGGTGATTTTGATGTAGATCAAGCCAAAACTTGGGTGAAGAAGTATTTCGATGAAATTCCTAGAGGTGAAGAAGTTGAAGCAATGACACCAAGAGCTGGTGTGGTTTCAGAAACCGTGAAGCTTTACCATGAAGATAATTTCGCCAGAGTACCTGAACTCACTTACACTTGGCCAACCGTTGAGCAATACCACCCTGATAGCTATGCACTAGATGTATTGGGTCAATATCTTTCAAGTGGCAAGAAAGCGCCTTTCAATCAGGTGTTGGTGGAAGACAAAAAATTAACTTCAGG